>JBEKFB010000017.1:0-48058 GCA_050013535.1 Bryobacteraceae bacterium
ACAAAACTGGACGGCTGTCTCACCGGTTCGGGTCTGGCAAAGGATCGCGCCGCCGAGGCCCTCACGAAGGTAATGATTCCCGCGGCTCTGGATTACCCGGCATGAGGATTCGTAGTGGACACGCGGCGATAGCCGCGTTTGGCTCCAGCGCGAGAACGCGGCTGTCGCCGCGTGTCCGCCAGTAACCTATGAGTGACCGCCCCTCCATGGATGTGGATATCGTCTGCGTCGGCTTCGGACCGGCAATGGGAGGTTTTCTCCACACCATCGCACCTAAGCTCGCGGAAATGGAAACGCCGCCAACGGTGATCTGCTACGAGCGCGCGGACGGTCTTGGCTTCGGCGTCTCCGGCGTGGTCACGAAAGCGCGCGGCATTCGCACTTCGTTTCCCGATCTCAACCCCGCACAAATTCCGATGGCCGCGCCCGTGATCGAGGAGAAGCTGCTGTACCTGCTCGACCCGCACGGCGCCAGCCGCCGTTACTTCGCAGTGCGAGCGCTGGACGCCATGGCGCGGATCGCCGGCGCAGGCGCAACGCACGCCATCGCGCTTCCCTGGATTCCCGGCTTCCTGCACAAAGAGGGCGGACTAGTTCTCTCCATCGGCCAGTTCAACCAGTGGGCCGGTGAGCAGTTGATGACTGCCGGCGCAGTGCAGCTGTGGCCGGGCATGCCCGTATCGGACCCGCTCATCGAACGTGAAGCCGTGGTGGGCGTGCGACTAGCCGATCAGTGTGGCGAACCGGGCATGGACATTCGCGCGGCGCTCACGGTTGTGGCCGACGGCCCGGTGGGTCCCGTGGGACGCAGGCTCGACCAGCACTTCGGAGTTCCGCCAGGATTCGCGAGCAATGACTGGGCGCTCGGATCGAAGATCGTTGTGGAGCTGCCCGACAACACTTCGCTGGAACCCGGCACGGTTTTTCACACCATCGGTTTTCCCGAACCAGATATCTTCGGTTTTCTCTACGTGCACCCGGGCAACCTCGCATCGGTCGGCATTTTCGTACCGTCCTGGTTCGACAATCCCGCGCGGACGTCATATCGATATCTGCAGCACTATGTAATGCACCCGTTCCTGTGGCAATACCTGAACGGCGGAAAGCTACGATCGTGGGGCGCCAAGAGTCTGCAGGAATCGGGCCGGCGCGGCGAGCCCTGGCTCGCGGGCAATGGCTATGCCCGCATCGGAGAAGGCTCCGGTACAACGAACGTGCTGACCGGCTCCGGCGTCGACGAAGCGTGGACCACCGGTATCCAACTTGGCGAGGGAGTCCTCGAACTCATCCGCGAGAATGCGCCGTACACGCGAGAGAATCTTGAACGCGCCTACGTTCAGCGGCGGCGCGCGAGCTGGCTGGCCCAGGAAAGCCGGGTGGCCGAGAACGCCCGTAACGGGTTCCAGCGCGGTTTTCTCACGGGTCTCGCCGGCATGGCTCTGGCGGGCATGACTCGCGGGAAGATCACTGTGCACGCGCGGCCGGTGCCATCGCAGGATCGCGTCCAGCCGGTGGAGAAGTATTTCGGCGGGCGCATCCCGCTGGCGGAGATCGAGCAAATCGATTCGCAGTGCCGGTCCGATGGCGTGCCGCTGCATGATCGCCTGATGGATCGTCTGGGCTGGCCTTCCATACCTTATGATGGCGAGCTGCTGATGTCCCATCAGGACGCCCTGCTGGTGGGAGGCAAGGTCCAGGGCACGCCGGGATTTCACGATCACGTCTCGTTTATCGACCCTGATTTGTGCCTGCTGTGCCACCGGCGAATCTGTGTGGAAATGTGTTCGGGTGAAGCGATCGCCGCGAGCAAGGAAAACGGAGCGCCGGCGTTCGATCGCGAGAAATGCGTGCACTGCGGCGCCTGCCTCTGGAACTGCGACAACATCGAGTTCGCGGCTGGTGGCGGTGGCCTGCACTCGGTCGAGAACTAACAAGCAATGAGCGATATATTTCACATCGTGGTTTGCGGCGGCATTGTGCCGGACCCGCTGCAAACCCTGGAACCGGTCAACGGCCCCAACGGTCCGGCACTGAGAAACGAATTACAACTCCCGCATGTACTCGACCCGTGGGCGGCCCACGCCCTCTACGAGGCCGCGCACCTGACGAAAAAACACCCGGGCAGCAAGGTCTGGCTGGTGAGTCTCGCGCCAAAGGCCAAGTTGCAACAAGTCATGATGACCGTGGCCCAGCGCGTCTCGTTTGAACTGGTGGCCGTCGACGGCGCGTCGGGTGGCTTCACCGATTCGGCCGAAGTGGCCGCCGCACTCGCCGCCGCCATTGAAGCGATCCTCGGGCTCGATCATTCGCGACTGCTGCTGTTCGGCGGATGGGAATCGGCATCGCGCGCTGCCGGCGCCACTTTGCAGATGGCCGGGGAGCGGCTGGGCATCGCCGAGCAGTTCCAGGGCGTCGACGAACTGACCGTGTGCGAGGATGGTTCACTTCGCATTCTCGAGCGCGTAGAGGGCGGCCAGCACCAGGTGTCGGTATGCTCAGGGCCGCCGGCAGTGCTCGGTTGGGCGACCGGCAATTTGCCGGAGCCTTCGAACAGCCCGCAAATCGGCATGCAGAACATGCGCCTTATCCTGCCCGCTCTGCAAAAGGCGAAGCCCGCGCCGGTGACCGCCGAATGCGCTTTCACCAGCGTCGCGCTGCCGAAACAAACGCGAGAAACCCGTATCGTGAAGGACACTCCGGTCGAAGACATCGCGCGCGCGATTGTCGAGTGGGTCACCGCAGAATAACCATGGCAGAAACAGTTCTCTTTCTCGCAAACACGGAGGCCGACGGCACGCTGGGGCGGATCGCCCTGGAAGCCCTGGCCGTGGCGAAATCGCTGGGCGGAACGTTGATTGCCGGGTTGATTGGTGGCGCGGTGCAACCTGCGGCGGACAGCATTGCAAGTTCCGGCGCATCGCGGATTCTGGCCGTCGCCGGGGAAGCATTTGCGGAATCGCGCTATGCCACCGACGCCGCAGCCGCCGAAGCTCTCGCCAAAGCCGTGCAGGCCACCATCGTTGTCGCTCCGCACATATCCCGCTTCGCACGCTGCATGGCGGGAGTCGCACAACGGCTCGGCGGCCGCATTGACACCCATGTCACCAGCGTCGTCACGGGCCCGCAGATCACTCGCTGGTATTATCGCCAGCGCATGGAAGCCGTCCTAAAACGAACGCAGCGGCCGTGGATCATTCTGGTCGAGAGCGGGATTGTTCCGGCATGGGAAGGCCCGGCGGGTACGGCAACCGTCGAGATGATCGCGGTCGAAGCCGCTACCCGAAGCCGCGTCATCGGCCGCCAGTCGCCGCAGACCGGCCAACAGACCATCCGTCCCGACGCGAAGCTGCTCTTCGTCGCAGGTGCCGGTTGGACCCGCAAACAGGCCGACGGCAAACCGCACATCGATGACGCAGCCCGGCTCATCCTGGGCTTCCTGCGCGGCAGCGAGGCTTCGCTCGGCAGCAGCAAATCGTTAGTCGATCTGAGCGGCGAGGGTCAGGCAGTGCTGCCGTTCCTCTCGCACATGAATCAGGTTGGCCAGACGGGTTCCACCCCGCGCCATCCCAAAGGACTGGCCACCTGCTGCCATGGCGAGGAGCCGCACGTGGTGGGCTGGCGATTTATTCGCGAGCGCCGCGCGGTGAATCTCGACCCGAACTGCGGATGGACACGCGGAAAAGCGGATGTCGTGTATGTAGCCGACGCTTTCGCGGTCATGGAGCGAGTGAACGCGATGCTTGCGGAGCGATCGGCGGCCAGGCGGGCGGAGGCGTAAACTGAGTTTTGTTCCACCCGAGGAGGTAACCATTGAGTATCACTGTGGGCGTTGTTAAAGAAACGTTCCCCGGCGAGCGGCGCGTGGCCATGGCGCCGAAGGTGATGGACGTGCTCGCCAAAGTGGGCGCGCAGTTCATCGTCGAACGCGGCGCGGGAACGGATGCCGGGTTTCCGGACAAGGAATATGAGGCAAAAGGCGCGCGAATGGGTGCAACCGCGGACGAAGTGCGCCAGACCGCGGAAGTGCTCCTGCAGGTTCGCGTCGAAGACTCCGGGGCTCTGCGGAACGGCCAGATCGTCATCGGCATGTGCGATCCGTTGAGCGAGCCGCAGTTCATCGCGGAGATCGCCAAACGGGGCATCACGCTTTTCTCCATGGAACTCATTCCGCGCATCACGCGCGCGCAGAGCATGGACGTCCTGTCGTCGATGGCCACCGTGGCCGGATATAAGGCGGTGTTGCTCGCCGCCGTGGAACAGCCGCGCATGTTTCCGCTGATGATGACCGCTGCCGGAACAATTCCCGCGGCCCGCGTCCTAGTGCTCGGAGCTGGTGTGGCCGGGTTGCAGGCGATTTCCACTGCCCGCCGGCTGGGCGCCATCGTTAGCGGTTATGACGTGCGCTCAGCAGTGAAGGAGCAGATCGAGAGCCTGGGCGCGAAGTTCGTGGTTATCGACGTCGGCGAGAGCGGCGAAGGCACCGGCGGCTACGCGAAGCAGATGAGCGCTGAAGCAATCCAGCGGCAACGCGATGCCCTCGGCAACGTGATGCGGGAGATGGACGTGGTGGTGACCACCGCGGCCGTGCCCGGCCGCAAAGCCCCGCTCCTGATCACGGCTGCGATGGCGCGCTGCATGCCTCCCGGCTCGGTGATTGTCGATCTGGCGGCTGAGCGCGGAGGGAACTGCGAACTGACCAAACCGGGCGAGACGGTTGTGGACAGCAGCGGCGTCCACATCCTGGGCCCGGTGAACCTGCCGGCGACGATTCCGTACCACGCCAGCCAGATGTACGCTCGCAATGTTTCGACGTTCCTCAAGAACATGATCACTAAGGAAGGCGCGATCAATATCGACCTGTCAGATGAAATCACAAGAGAGACGCTTGTGGCGCGCGATGGCAAGGTAGAGAATCCGCGCGTGGAAGCGTTGCTGGGGGTGAAGGCATGAACGGGCATAATCCATCGGAACTGGGCATTCTGAGTGTTTACGTATTTCTTCTTGCGGTCATCCTTGGCCTCGAGCTGGTGCGGCGAGTCTCTCCGCTGCTGCATACACCGCTGATGTCGCTAACGAATGCCATCTCGGCGATCTCGGTAGTCGGCGGAATTCTAATCGCCGGCGCAGCGGACGTGAAGACGCTGCCGAAGATTCTGGGCCTCGTGGCGGTGACCGCGGCGACGCTCAACATCGTGGCCGGCTTCATGATTACCGACCGCATGCTGAAGATGTTCAAGCGCGAGCCCACCAAGGGGGGTAAGCGCTAATGGACGCGATTCTGCACAGCTTCTGGCAATACGCTTATCTTCTGGCCGCATTCGCCACGGTGTTTTCCATCAAGTGGCTGAACCATCCTTCCACGGCGCGGCGGGGCGTCATCATCGGCGAGATCGGTTTCGCGCTCGCGATCATCGGCACGCTGCTGCGCTACGAAGTAGTGAACTACACGGGTATCCTGATCGCCATCGTGATTGGCGCGATGATCGGCGCACCCATGGCGCGGCTGATGCCGATGACCTCGGTTCCTCAATTCACGGCGTTATCGCACGCGTTCGGCGCGCTGGCGGCGGCTCTGGTCGGGACGGCGGAGTATTATCTCGAATACCCCGCGGCCCCTGCGGGATTCAAAATGGTGGCGCTCACCATCGAGGTGCTGCTCGGCTTCCTCACGTTCACGGCGAGCCTGATGGCCTTCGGCAAATTGCAGGGTTTGGTGCCGTCGCCGCCCATCACGTATAAAGGGCAGAACTTCGTGAACCTGGCGTTCCTTGCCGTCGGCATTGTGTGTGGCGTCTGGCCCATCGTGACCGCGGCGCCCGTATGGGTGTACCCGGTGTTCGTGCTGATCTCGCTCATATTTGGCGTCATGTTCATCCTGCCCATCGGCGGCGGCGACATGCCCACGGTGATCGCGCTGTTGAACTCGTTTGCGGGCGCATCGGCTTGCGCTATGGGATTCGCCCTCGAGAATCACCTGCTGATCATCGCCGGCGCATTGAACGCGGCGTCGGGATTCATTCTGTCGGTCATCATGTGCAAGGCCATGAACCGGTCATTCACCAACGTGTTGTTCGGCGCCTTCGGACAGGTGCAGGATAAGGCAGCGGGCGGGAAGGCCGAAACGCGGCCGGTTCGCAGCGCCAGTGCCGAAGACGCGGCCATGCTGCTGGTGAACGCATCGAAGGTGATCATTGTTCCCGGTTACGGCATGGCCGTTGCTCAGGCGCAGCACAAGGTGCGCGAGCTCACGGATCAACTGGTCAAGCGCGGCGTCGACGTGCAGTTCGCCATTCATCCGGTGGCCGGACGCATGCCCGGTCACATGAACGTGCTGCTGGCCGAGGCGGACATCCCCTATGATCGCCTGCACGAGATGGAGGACATCAACAACGAGTTCTCCGAAGCGGACGTGGCCCTGGTGATCGGAGCCAACGACGTTGTGAACCCTGCGGCGCGGCACGACAAGACCAGCCCCATTTACGGCATGCCCATTCTGGACGTCGACAAAGCGCGCAACGTCATGGTGATCAAGCGCAGCATGAACCCCGGCTTCGCGGGCATCGAGAACGAACTGTATTACGACCCCAAGACGCTCATGCTGTTCGGCGACGCCAAGAGCTTCGTGTCCGACATCGTGAAGGAAGTGAACGCGCAGTCGCCGGCGGCGTAGGAGCGGCTGTTCAGAAACTTAGCCCGGAGGCAGGATCTTCGAAATGTCGCTATAGAGCACGAACGCCACCACGACCATCAGGAACACGAAGCCCAGTTTGAGCACCGCTTCCTTGACCTGCAGGCTGAGATCGCGGCGCATCAGCATCTCCACCAGCAGCATCAGGATCACGCCGCCATCGAGGATCGGTATGGGAAGCAGGTTGAATACAGCGAGATTCAGACTGACCATGGCCATCAGGCCCAGAAAAGCCATCGGTCCTTCCTGAGCAGCCTGGCGCGCCGCATCGGCCATTTGCACCGGGCCTGAAAGCGAGCGTGGCGACATCCGGCGCTCCACAATCCCCTTCAGCATTTGAAAGATGATCGTGGCATAGCGTGCGTTTTCGCGGAACGATTCGCGGAGCGCGTCGGGGAAAGACAGCGCGGTGAATTCCATGCGCTCTTCCTGGTGCACGCCAATGAGCCAGCGCTTCTCGTCATTCGCATACCGCGGAGCGATTGTCACGGTCCCGAGCTTGCCAGCACGCTTGTATGCAATCTGCACCGGCGCACCTTTGCCGTTGCTGATGGCATCGGAAAGCCCGGCGGTGGACCGCAGCGGCTGGCCATTCACGCTGAGCAGAATATCGCCGGGACGCAGCCCCGCCTGTTCCGCGGCAAAACCGGGCATCACCGATTTCACTTCCACGTCCACCTGCCGATCCCAGCCGGCGAATCCAATGCCCCGGTGCTGATCGAAAGCGGGCGTCACCGTGAACTCCGTTCTTTCGCCGTTGCGCCGCACCCACACCGTCATGGGGCGATTCGCGCTGGAGATCTCATGAATCTGGACGTCGTACCAGTTGGGGTCCGATTTATCGTCGATCTGCAGCACCTGGTCGCCGGGTTGAATGCCCGCCCGCGCTGCAGCGCTTCCGGGAACGACATATCCGATCACGGGGTCGACAGGATCCGGTTCCTTGGGGAAGCGCACCATGAACATCCCGGTGACCACCGCCACCGCCAGGATGATGTTCATGAACGGACCGGCAAAAGCAATGACCAGCCGTTGCCAGCGCGGTTTCGACATAAAGCCGCGAGGGTCGGTGACCGCTTCGTCGCCCGGTTGCTCGCCGGCCATTTTGACGTAACCGCCGAAGGGGATCAGCGAGAACCGGAAATCCGTCTCGCCACGCCGATAGCCGAACAGGCGGGGCCCAAAGCCGAAGCTGAAGGCATCCACGCGAACGTCAAAAAATCGCGCGGCCCAGTAGTGCCCCAGTTCGTGAATCAGGATCATCACCCCGATCAGAACCAGCAGCCACCAGACACTTTGAAAAAAAGCTTCCGCCATCTACGCTATTCCTGCCTTCGAATACTGTGCTGCCCCACTCCGCGCCATGGCGGCGGCCACCCGGCCCGCCGCCTCGCGCGATTCCCGGTCGATCTCCAATACTTCCCCGATCGACTGCGGCGTCCGCACCGGCGTCTTTTCCAGAGTCTCACGAACTACTCGGGCGATGCCAGGATATGAAATCTGCTCCCTCAAAAAGGCGCTCACTGCTACCTCATCGGCGGCGTTCAGCGTGCATCCCGCCGATCCACCCGCCTGTTCGGCTTCGTACGCGAGACTGAGCAGTGGGAACTTCGCCAAATCCGGGGCCGAAAACGTCCATGCTCGTGGCTCCGTCCAGTCCAGCCGGGGAACCGGCGCAGTGTCGCGCTCCGGCCACGTGAGGGCGTACTGGATGGGCATGCGCATGTCCGTGGCCGATATCTGCGCGATTACGCTGCCGTCAACATACTCAACCATGGCATGAATGGACGACTGCGGATGCACCACCACGTCCACCTGTTTCGATGGCAATCCAAACAGCCAGCACGCCTCGATCACTTCAAAACCCTTGTTCATCATGGTGGCCGAATCGACAGTGATGCGCTGACCCATCCTCCATGTTGGATGATTGAGGGCCTGAGCCGGTGTCACCGATTCGAGCCTATCCGCCGGCGTCTCCCGGAATGGTCCCCCGGAGGCCGTCAGGATGAGTCGTGACACCTCGTCCCGGCGCCCGGCGCGAAAACACTGATGCGCGCCGTTATGCTCGCTGTCCACGGGGATCAGTTCGGCTCCGCTACGGCTCACGGCATCCATCACCAGCTTCCCGCTGGCCACCAAAACCTCTTTCGTCGCCAGACCGACGCGCTTGCCCAGGCAAATCGCCTCCCAGGTCGCTTCCAGACCAGCTACACCGACGATCGCCGACATCACGACGTCCACCTCGGGCTGTATGGCGCAGGCCACCCGCCCAGCCGAGCCTGTGAGAATCTCCGGCCACTCGCTCCGGGCAAGACCGAGATTCCCGAGTGTCACCATCAGCCGGCTTCGTGCTTCTTCGCTGGAAACCGCTGCCATGCGCGGCCTAAACCGGCAAATCTGCTCGGCCAGAAGGTCGGTGTTGTTACCCGCTACCAGAGCGTGGATGGATACCTGTTCGGGCCGCCGGGCAACCACGTCGAGCGTCGACACGCCAATTGAGCCGGTGGAACCGAGAACTGTGATGTTTTTCATCGGGCCGCCCCAATTATAACGTCTCAAAGCCGGTTTCCGGCCTGCGACGGATCCCTTGCACCATCGTACCGGACGCCCAACTGTTTGCTACATCGCATACCCACATTTTTACAATGCGTTACCGCTCAGTTAGGTTGTTCGGTGAACCTGAACTCCGCTGGAAAAGGAAACCCTTTCGGGCGCCGGGGAGGATGCTTCAGGGGTCTTTGAGGTTAGTCTCGCTTTGGTGGGAGTTGCCTCCCCGGCTTACTTCCAATATTAGTATATGAATTTGCGGAACGCAACAGTTTTTTGTAGGCTACGATTGTTGGGCAACCTTTACCCCCGCCCAATCCTCCAGCACCTTGATCGTGGAACACATGTCCTCATCGCCGTAACCCTCTGCAATTGCAGCCTGAAACATTTGGAAGGCTATACCCGTAAGGGGGAGTGGTACACCTTTCTCGCGGGCCGAGTCGAGGGCCATGCCGACGTCCTTGGCCATCCATTTTGTGGAAAAGTTGGTTCCGAAGTCGCGTTTCAGAACAAACGGAGCCTTGAAAGACAGCAAACCTGACCGCGCCGCGCTATTGTTGAGAATCTCAACCATAAGCGACGGGTCCACCCCGGCCTTAGTCGCCAGAACCATGCCTTCGTTGAAAGCCAGCATCATATTGGCGAGGGTGAGATTCTGGGTCAGCTTGGCTTCGAGGCCCATCCCCGGACCGCCGCAAAAATAGAACTGCTTGCCCATCGGCTCAAAAAATGGCCGGACGCTATCGAAAACGGCCTTGTCACCGCCCACCATGAATGTGAGCGTGGCTCCTTCGGCGCCCGGTTTCGACCCGGTGCATGGTGCGTCGAGGAAGTGAACACCGCGTGCGGCGAGGCGACTTCCGATGGCGCGGCTCGTTGTTGGCGCTACGGTACTGGCATCCGCGACCACGGTGCCCGGCCGCGCGCCTTCGATAACTCCATCCTGCCCGGTGAGAACCAACTCGGACATTTCGGAAGTCCCGACGCAGAGGAAGATGCAGTCGGCTTCCGCGGCCGCGGCGCGTGGCGTTTCCGCGAAGACAGCGTTCGGTTCTTCCGACGCAAATTTGCGAGCTTTCTCTGTGCCGTGCGACCAGAGCGCCACGCGATGTCCGGCGCGAAGGAGATTGCGGGCCATGGGCAGACCCATGATGCCGAGTCCGAGGAAGGCGAGATTTGCCATATCCTTCGATGATACCGGCGCGCCCTCACGCCGGAACGGATTCGGTGGCCGGGGACAACGGAGTAATCGAAGAGACCATTTCAGCGGTGCGCCGCCAGTTTGTAAACAAGCCCGCTAGGAGGACGGCAAGAACCATGGCCGGCACTATAAAACTCCATGGCGCGCCGAGAAGAAGCAGGTAGTAAGGGAACGGCAGCAACGCCAGACGAAGTAGTGTGCGAAGCGTCCCCGCAGCCAGCTCGGGCAGCAAAATGGCCGCTGCGGGCAGCAACGTGATCGCATCCTGCATATAGGCATGCGGGCTCATGAGCAGGCTGCCTACCAGCGCGAAGGCGAACGCACGTTCGAAGCTGCGCACGCGAACGATCAGGACGAGCGTGAATAGCAGTACAGCGCCGGCGAGCGCGGCGTAGAGCACATCGTTCGCACCCGCGATAGCCCTGACACTGGGCATGATTCCCGGCCATGGCGACGCGCCCGGCTCCCGCAGCATTTTCAAAAAACTGAGGATCACATCCGGACCAGCGACCGCAGCCGCAGCAGCGTTGAGCAGGGCGAGCGAAAGCGCGGCGCCGGCAACATAGCGCCAGCGGCGATAGACCAGCAAGACAACCGGAACCAGAACGAATAGCTGAGGCTTGGAGGCGCACAGCGCCAGCAGGAGCCCCGCGGAAAAGTCGTGTCCGCGCCGCGCCAGCCAGAGTGACAGAGTCGCAATCGCGATTAAGATCGGTAGTTCCTGGCCGTTGATAAATGCTCCCAGAACCGGCGCCGAAATCAGGCACGCGATACCCGCATCTCGCCATCGCCCTTTCACCAGCAGGAGGAACAATGCGAGGGCGCCCATATTCGCAGTCTGAAAGATCCAGTAGGCGGGGCGGTACGGCAGCAGGCTGAGCGGCTTCAGGAACAGACAGACGAATGGAGGACGCATGAATCGCGAACCCTCCAGATCGCCGCCGATCAGAGGCCGCTCGATATTGTGGTTGGCCTCAAGCGAATACACACCCGGCGTGCCGAACAGCTTGCCCCCCGCATAGAGGTGAGCGAAATCGTTGGCGCCAACGAGTGTCCGATGAATCGGGCTGAGTGCCAGTGCGCCGGCCGCAAACAGCGCCGCGCAGACAAGGTCGATCCTTCGCCGGTTCATCTTAGTAGGAATATCGGCGGAGACCTGTGTGGCCTTCACACGCGGCAGGCCGAGTTCAGAGTACCGGGCTGGCGACGCCACTCGTGATGAGCTTCAATAGAAGCACATCGGCAGGCTGAAAGTAAGCCATGGGCAGGCTGCGCACGTCTTCCTCGGTGCGGGCAAGACGCTCCCGCACAAGGGTGCGCAACTGGGACACGGAAATGCCGAGTTCCTCCGCTGCTTCGTTCTCGGTATAGTGGCTCTTTTGTCTGGACAGCAGCATGAAAGTATCCCGTGTACCATCTTCATTTTGGACGGACCGGGCCGGAAGACAAATCGGCGAGATAACCTATATGGTTCGCTCAGTTGAACTGACGGACTTTCGTACTAAGGCCGCGGAATACGCGGGTTCAGCGAACCATCGAGCGTCCCAGGCCATCGCCCCCAGCAATAGAACCAACACGATGGCCGATGCGGCGGCCCAGGGCGGCCCCAGGAGGGTAGTAAGTGGAATCAGCGGCATCGCGAAGACGGCGGCGATGGCGCGGGTTGGTGCACTGTGCGATTCGAACAACACCAGCCATATGACCAGCAACAGCGCGGTGGCATCGTAGCCGTATGTATGCGGCGAGAGCAGCATCCCCGTGATCAGGGCGCTGGAAAACCATCGCCACAGCGGGGCGTCGTGCAAAGCGCACGCCAGCAGCGTGAGCACTGCAACAACGCCGGCGACGAGGAATGTGACATCCGGAGCTCCGAGGTTCGCGGCGATCCCCTGGAGATTCATCATGAATTCCGGAGTAGGCGAGAGCCTCTCGATTCGCTTATCGGTGAGCATCGCCACATAATTCCGGGCATCCTGCATGCCGCCGAGGGCGAGAGAGATGAGCGCCAGCGCAGCGCCACCTGCTGTGAATCCGCCCAGCATGCGCCAACGCCGCGCAGCTATCATCGCCAGCGGAAGTCCAAGAAGGAGGTTAAGCTTGAACAGAGCCAAACTCCAGACAAGCCCGGCCCAACCCTGTTTTCCGCGATCGGAGAGATGGTAGCCGGCGATCATGATGGCGAGCAGAACCGGCGCATCCTGTCCATGGGCGATGCCGATTCCAGCGGGCAGGCTGAGTGCGCCCCAGAGCAGCGCGTCGGGACCGAATCGCTTCCAGCCCCACCACCAGCAAGCGCACAGAACGACCCATTGGGCGATGTTCCACACAAGGAAGGCCGTGCGGTAGTCGAGCAGTGCAAGAGGCGCGAGCAACGCCGCATTGAACGGAGGACGGATGAACGGGACCAGCACTTTCGCCCGCGGCACGATGGCGCGTTCGCGTGCGAGCTGAACGTCGAGCGAATAGAGCTGAGAAAACTGTCCATCCCGCGCGAGTGATCCGCCTGTATAGAGGGCCAGAAAATCGTGACTCAGCGCCGCCGGTTTGACCATGATTCCGAGGGCAACCCAGGCGCTCACGAACACCATCACAAGCAAGAGGGTTTCAATGGGAGGACGAGAGCCGGGACCGGGCGGCGTGCGGCGAGTCACGTTAATGTTCCAGAGCCGGCGCGGGCACTCGCCGGATAATCAGCGATCGAACCGCCGCCATCGCCGGCTCCCACGCCAGCGCCATCAGCAGACTGAAAAGCAGCAGCGCGGGAAGTCCCGTCCACGGTTTTTCGAGGAGTTGGATCAACCACGGAATGGGAGTGAAGAACGCAGTCGCCAATGCACGCATAGCAATATTCGATCCGGTAAAAGCCGTGAACCACGCGCCTACCATGAGCAGGGTCGTATCGTAATTGCCGGTGTGCGGCGCGAGCAGGAAAGAAGCCAGCATTGCTGCCATCAGGCCTGTGGACCAGCTTGCGCGCCGGCACGCCAGAACCGCCGCTGCGATCACCGCTGCCATCAGAACGTACCGCAACTGAAGCGGCAACCCCCCGCTGAGCAGGATTGCGTCCACGTTCATTTCGCGCTCGGGCCGCCGGGAAAGCGCGTCGGAAACACGTCCGAGGAATGCGGCGTATCGGGGCAGCGTCTGCCAGCCACCGAGCAGCATGGACCCTCCCACCATCGCCACCGCTCCGGATACGAACCCCGCAAGCATGTGCCAACGTTGCTGGATCAACAGCGCCAGAGGAACGATGAACACCAGGTGCGGCTTCATTGCGCACAGTCCCAGCAACAGTCCGGCAAGGAATCCGAGTCCGCGCTCGAACAGGATCCACGAGAGCAGCACCAGCCCAAAGACAAAGCAGATGTCCTGTCCGAACGCGATTCCCAAAACAGCCGGTGGAAACATCGCTCCCAGCACCGCCGCGTCGATCCCAAACCGGCGTGCGGCCCAGATCCACCCGCCAATCAGGATCAGCGCCTGCGCGATCACCCATAACAGAAACGACGTGCGAAATGGCAGCAGCCCGAATGGCGTCAGTACTGCCGCCCAGGCCTGCAGCCGGACAAAATAGACCGGATGCCAGCCCGCCGGCGTGAGTGGCGCCTGGATTTGCTTCTGCAGGTTTTCGTCGTGCAGATCGGCCAGCCTGCCTTCGTCTGCAATGCGCGTTGCCGTGTAGAACGCGGCGTAATCGCCATATTTCAGCGAGAAAGTGGACGCCATCAGAATCTGAAAAGCCGCCAGCACCCCTACCAGACCGATCCCGGCTATCAGGCGCGTGTTCATCTAACAGGTAATTCGGCCCGGCCGAGCCGCCGCTTTAGCGTTTCGGCATATCTTCTGCCCATAAATATGGGAAGATGGGTCGATGAAGACGACGATCGAAATCCCGGATGCCTTGTTCCGGCGTGCCAAGGCGGCGGCGGCTGGGCGTGGCGCTTCGTTGCGGGACCTGGTAACCGAAGCAGTCTCCGAGAAACTGGAGCGCGACACCGGCGCTCGAATCCACAAGCCGTGGGAGAAGGCGTTCGGAGGTCTGAAGGCGCTGCGGCAGGAGAACAGACGCATAGAAGCGATCATCGACGACGAATTCGAGAAGATCGAACCGGGCGAATGGCGCTAACCTGGAATGCTGATCCTGGACACTAATGCGCTTTCTGCGTTCGCCGATGGCGATCCATCTCTGGCCAGCGTTCTGGCGAATCAGACCCGGCTCGGACTTCCTGCGGTGGTTCTTGGAGAATATCTGTACGGCGTTCGGCGATCGCGCTTCCGCAGGCGATACGAGCGCTGGCTCGAAGACAGCGCGGATGCCTTCACTGTCCTTGAGATTGGCGCGGCGACAGCGGTCCATTACGCCGCCATACGCCAGGAATTGCGCGATGCCGGTTCGCCGATTCCCACCAACGATGTCTGGATCGCCGCGCTGGCCCGCGAGCACCGTCTGCCGGTCCTGACGCGCGACCAACACTTCGCCGCCGTAGGTGGCATACGAACTCGCACCTGGGCTGACCGGGGCCCGCGCTGACGCCAGCAGCTACACTCGAAAAGGGAGTCATCATGGCCAACCGCAACCAGCATGGTTCCGTGCTTCGGCCGCCCACCGAGGTCCTCACCCGGGGCTTCGATCCGCGGCTATCCGTGGGGTCCGCAAGACCCGCGGTATTTCGCAGTTCCACCTACGTGTTCTCCAGCCCGGAGACGGCCGAGCGCGCTTTCGATCTCATGGCCGGCCGTGTCCAGGCCGAGCCAGGCGAGCAGATCGACCTCGTCTATTCGCGCTTTAACCATCCCAACGCCGAGATCCTGGAAGACCAGATCGTGCCTCTCGAAACCGGCGCGCATGCCGCTCTGGTGTTCAACTCCGGCATGGCCGCCATCATGACGGCGATGCTCACGGTGCTGAAGCCGGGCGACACCGTCGTTTACACGGTTCCCATCTACGGCGGCACGCAGCACTTCATTCAGGACTATCTGTCCATCTGGGGCGTCGGCGGCATTCCGGTGCCCGCGGGCAATTCCGGCGAGCTTGACCGCGCCATCGCCGGCGGGTCAAACGTGCGCATCGTGCTGGTGGAAACGCCTGCCAATCCCACCATGGTGATGAGCGATATCGCACGGGCCGTGGACGCGGCGAAACGCTCTCCTTCTCGTCCGCTGGTGATGGTGGATAACACGCTTATGGGTCCCACGTTCCAGCATCCGCTGGCGCTGGGCGCCGATCTGGTGCTCTACTCGGCGACGAAATATATCTCCGGCTTCAGCGACCTGATCGCCGGCGTCGCGCTGGCCGCCGACGAGAAGCTGATTCGCCCCATCCGCTCGCGGCGAAATGTCTTCGGCAATATCCTGCAGCCCGATGAGTGCTGGATGCTCAATGGCCGGCTGCCCACCATTGCGCTGCGCATGAACCGGTCGAGCAAGAACGCCGACCGTATCACCACCGCGCTGGCCAGGCACCCCAAAATCGAGCGGGTGCTCTACCCGACGCTCTTCGACGACCCCGAACAGCGGCGCATCGCACGCGAGCAGTGCGATTTTCCGGGTGGTATGTTCAGCTTGATTCTGAAGGGCGGCAAGCCGGCGGCATTCGAGTTCCTGCGCAACCTGCGCATCGGCAGCAACGCCGTGTCGCTGGGAGGCGTGGAGACGCTGGTGTGCCATCCGAAATCGACCACGCACTCCGGTTTCACCGACGAGGAGTTCCGCCAGGCGGGAGTGACCGACGGGCTGGTGCGCATCTCGGTGGGCATTGAGGATTGGCGCGACCTGCTGGGCGATTTCGAGCAGGCGCTCGAAGCGGTGTAGGTCAGACCTGTGAGCGAGCCCATCGCGTGAGCGAGGAAAGGGTCCATCGGCGGTACCGGCATCGCTCGGCCGGCGGCTGGCGTGGTCGCCTCATTTGCGCGCTTGAGCCTCCCGCTCCGCTGCTGCCGAATCCTTGGGAGCCGACGGATTTTCCGCTGGGCCGGTGGAACCTCTACATTGGCGGCGCGGGATCGCAGGTCGGTTCCGCAAGCCCGTCAATCCGCCACTCGGGCGTAAATGCCGCCGGGTTGATCGGGCGAGGGAAACCAAAGCTCGCAGATCCACACCGGCGGGCCGGGCTTCACCTCTTCCTCGGTGATGTGGGCGCGTGCGGCGGGATTGTTAGGCGGGTCGCGCACCAGCCCAGTTTCCGGATCCACGGGCGGAGTTCCCGTCTGCCCGTGCGCCACCGCACTGTCTCCTATGACAATCTGCCGGTCGAACACCGCAAGGCCGTCGTTGGTGCAGTGCCTGCAATCGGCCCCATCGACGAGGTGAACCCGCGACAGGATCACGGTTCCTCCGCCGCCGCCGAGCGAGAGCCCGCGCCCGCGAGCCAGTTGCAGGACGATTCCGCGATTCGCCGGGGCTGAAAAATCGACCCCCTGCCGGCACATGCGCACAAGATCCTCAGCCAGGCTTTTACTTTCGACGGTGATTCGTTGGCTGCGGGCGGTTGAGAAGACGCCGAACAGGAGCGGCAGCAGGAAGGCCAGCGCGAGCGCGTACTCGAACATCGTGCCCCGTTCCTCGCCGTCGGCATCCTGCAGACGTGCCAGAAGCCGGGAATGGCGTCCCGACCATCGCCAGCCGCCGCGCGCAAAGACAGCGCCCACACTACCTCCCAAAGAGGTAGATCGGGAGAAGCCGAACAGCCCTGTAGGAGAGGCGGAGCCTCCGGGACTTTGCATCGCGACGTACCAGGTTTGTTTTCAGCCTCAACCAGGTAGTTGTTCCATGTGTTCCAAGACCGGGTAGTCCTTAAGCTGTAGAGTAATGGCACAAGTGCCGATCTATTACGAGGATGAGATCGATGAAGAGGCGCATATGATCGGCAGGGGACGTCGTCGCGGCCAACACGGCAACGCCGTCATGGAGTTCGCCATTGTGATGTTTCCGTTCTTTGCTTTGATCTTCGGAATCATGAGCATCACGTACATGATCTTCATTAAGGGAGTCATCCAGAACGCGACCCGCGAGGGAGTTCGCTGGGCGATCACCTTTAACCGCGGCACTTACGATGGCATCAACTGCGCCACCTCTCAGGCCCCCTGCATTACGCAGGTGGTGGAGGACAATGCGTTCGGGTTCCTTTCGGGAACGAACAGCCAATACATTCAGATCAACTACTACGCGCCGTTTAACCTCAGTACGCCGATCACAGCGGCGGCGCTCCCCATCACCAGCACGGATCCGAACTATCAGAACGTCACATACATGAACCAGACCGGGAATGTGGTCACGGTTGCCGTATCGGGTTACACCACGCCGTGGCTGGCTCCTTTCCCGGGCTATCTCAATCAACAGGTATTCAGTTTGTATGCGAGCGCCTCTGATGTGCTGGAAACCTACGGGTCGAACTCTGCCGGGGTCGCCTATACAACACCGCCCACGCCATGAGACACGAGGAGATTATGAACGGGAATCATTCGTCCGAGCGGGGCAATTCCATCCTTGAGTTTGCCCTGGTCGCGTCGTTTTTTCTGGTGCCCATGCTCGCCGGATCCTACTCAATTGGCATGTCTCTGGTGAAGTCTCTCGAGGTAGGACAGGTGTGCCGGGACGCGAACATCATGGTGGTACGCGGCGTCGACCTTTCGCAATCGGACAATCAGGCCATCGTCGTGAGTACGGCTTCGGGCCTGGGTATGAACATTTCCGGAACCAACAACCCTAACCCAAGCGGACTGGGGGAGGTTATCCTGACTACGGTCCATCTGGTCAGCAGCAACGATTGCGCGGCCGTGGGCCTGGCCACGGACGCCTGTCCGAACTTCAACACATACGTTATTACGCGGCGTATCTATATCGGCAACAACAGCATGATAACCAGCGCGACAGGCAATCCCGCGGATACACCGGCAAGCAACGGGACGCTAACGCTGACGCAATACGTCAACGATACGGGAGACCAGGCCACCGGGTTTCCTGCTCTCGTCACTCTCACCTCCGGCACTGATGCGTATATTGCCGAGGCCGCGTTTAATATATCGGCAATCAACGTCTTCTCTATCCAGCAAATGGGAACAATCTATGCGCGGAATATTTCGTAAGGGTTTCAGAGCTGTAACGGACCGCGTTATGAAAACGAAGCGGGACGGCGCACGGCGGCGTCGGGGCTTTGCACTGATGTATTCCGCGATCGCCTTGATTGTGCTTACGGTTTTTTGCGGGCTGGCGGTCGACGCGACAGTACTCTTCCTGTGCCGCGCCAAGCTGAGTGCCGCGGTCGATGCTTCGGTGCTGGCTGGCGCCAGGTCTGTGAATCTCGCCGACTCAGTTGCAACCGCGCAGAGCCAGGCGTTCACGGCTGCGGAGTCGTTCTTTTCGGCTAACTTCCCGAGCGGATATATGGGTAGTCAGCCGTTCACCATGCCAGCGATCGGGTCCAGTAGCCCCAATGGTAATTCCAATTACACCGTAACGTTTAACTGGAACGCGACTACCGGGATTATCACGGTTACGGCCTCCGCCAGCGTGCAGGCACCGGTGTACTTCATGCGCATCCTTGGGTTTGGGAACATGACAGTCGGAGCCTACGGGAGCTCGCAGCGCCGCGGCCTGGTGATGATGCTGGTGCTCGACATATCCGCTTCCATGGGCAACGGCGCAGGGAGTTCCTGCGAGGCGATGGTTGCCGCCGCGCAGAGCTTCGTCAACTCATTCAGCCCAACCGATTACATCGGCCTGGTCACGTTTAGTTACACAGCCTTTCTCAAGGACGCGCCCACTACAAACCACGCCCAGGTGTACGCGGATATCGGCGCCATAACGTGCGGAGACAATACAAATACCATCTCCGCGCTGGAGATGGCTTACAAGCAGATCGTAGCCACCGCTCAACCCCTGGCCTTGAACACCATCGTGCTGTTCACCGACGGATCGCCCAACGGTGTTACCGCGAACTTCCCCGCGCGGACGATTGCCGATACCCGCTACGGGCCCGCGATGAACGCACCCGACACGGATACCGGCAACAACGGTCCGGCGCCGCCTGCGGGAGATGGAACAAACTGCAATAGCGATGTGGGCGGGCAGGATGTTAACGGCTCCTGGAACCATAAGCCCTGCGCCAACATGCCGGCGATATGCACTGTTGCCACCGACACGCTCTTCGGAACGATCACCCAAACGAGCAATCAAAACTCCACCGGCGGCGACACAAACGGGATCTACCAGCCTGCCAATTACGGATCGTTTACAGCCACCGATGCCGATAATGCTATTAGTCTCCCAAATTCCTGCAATTACGTCGCCCCGAAAGGCTCCGGCTACAACTCCGTCACGGTGGCCACTGAGCTCGCGAACGTTTCCAACGTCATGCGCCAGTATGTCGCTTATATCCCAAACGTGGATTTTTACGGCAATAACCTTCAGCACGGAGTTCCGGTTACCACAGCGGTGGCCGGGTCTGAGATCCTCGGCGGCTGGGATACCAGGGAAAACTGGCTATTCCAGGTCGTTAATACCTGCAATCCCGCAGGGTCGGGCAATTGCAAGAACACCGGCGCTGTCTGGCTTCCTACCTATGCCGCCACGGGTAGCGGATCGAGCGCAGGTCAGGACCCCTACCCGAACTTCTTCCCAACGGGCACTGCTTATGCCGGCTTCCTGCGGCCCGACCAGCCTAACTCCATCGTTGCCGCGTCCATGAATGGCGCCATGTCGGAGGCGTTGCGTATCCGGTCGGATACGACGTACAACCCAGTGATTAATTGCATCTATCTCACCGGAAACGGGTCGGATTCGGTTGACCACGAGTTCCTTCCGATAATCGCGAACGTCTCACAAATCACCGCTTTGCCATATGATCTTAGCTACGCAGCGCCACCCAACGATCCTGTGTTGTATAACAACCCGGCCTATCAGGCCAACCAGCAGAGCGGAAAGTATCTCGTCACGTCGGACAAGACCACACTGGGTGCGTTATTCGCGCAACTCGCCAGCGAGCTCTTGCACCTCAACCAGTGATTCCCATGCACGCCCTGCTCTTTCTCGCGCTATTGCAGTCGGCTCCGCCCGGAGAGCCGCTCCGCTCCGGTTGCTCCCCGGAGGATCAGCAGCTCGGATCGATCGGGCCGGGCGATTTTGTGGAGGTGCGGTCCGCCCTCGCGGGCAGCGGCCCGACATGTTATCGAGTCAGCGTGATCCGGTCCGGACAAAGCCAGACCGGCTATGTTCTGGGCGAATCGCTCCCCTCCGTTCGCAATTTCGTGCGTCTCCGGGAAAGGATTTCCGAAGAGTCAGCCAAGGGTGACGCGCTGCGGGCGCGCGAGGCCACGCTCGCCCAAACTCATGAAAAAGAGCCGGCAGCCAAATCCTTTGACCCGCTCATATCCACGCGTTTCACGGAGTTCGCGGGCCGTGACGCTTTGGGAAATCCGGTCAGTCTTTCGGGTTTGAAGGGGCGCGTAACGGTAGTGACCTTCTGGTCAGCGGAAAACCTCCGGTCGATTTCAGATCTGGAACATGCGAGGCCACTTTATAATCAATTTCACAAGGACGGTCTGGCCGCGGTTGGTGTCAGCATGGACCCCAGAGCCGATATCACGGCGGCATTAGACGACGCTGGCGTGCCGTGGCCACAGATGCCCGACGAAAGCGGACTCGCTGCCCGCTACCACGTGGATCCGAAAGCGGGCAAGACCTTCGTTCTCGACGCGGACCACCGCATCGTGGCCGCCGGACCCATGGGCCCGGAGATCAACGAAGCCGTTCGCAAGCTCATGGCAGCACCGGACAACCAGTAGCGCTTAGGCCCGCGCCGCCGCGGGCTTCGCCGAACGGTTCAGCAGGATCCACACGCCCAGCAGCAGCAGGCCGATGGACATCCACTGCGTCAGCGAAAGGCCCAGTTGCGTGGGCTGCTCGTGATAGCGGAAAAACTCGATCACGAAACGGCAAATCGAATAGAGGATCAGGTACAGGCCGATGATGCCGCCTTCGGCGTGCGGACGGCGGATGCGCCACAGCAAAATCACGAACAGGATCGCTTCGCTCAGCGACTCGTAAATCTGCGTCGGATGCAGCGGGATGCCCAGCGGCACACCGGTTAGCTGCTCCGCCTGCCAGTTCCGGAACGTGATCGCCCATGGCACATGCGTGGGAATCCCCCAGCAACACCCGGCAGCCAGACACCCCAACCGTCCGATCGCGTGACCCGCGGCAATGCCCGGGGCGAACACATCGAACGTGGTCAGCCACGGCAGATGCTGCGAACGGATATACCAGGTGGCCACGATGAGCGCCAAAATGAGCCCGCCTTGATAGACGCCCGCGGCCTGCAGTGTCTCTCGCGTGAAGATTTCACCTGGATGCGCCCAGTAAGTGGGGAAGTCGAAAAGCAGCATAGCGATCTTGGCGCCCAGCAGCCCGGACAGCGCCGTGTAGATTGCCAGATTCACGATTGGGTCGGGCTTGAGGTTGGCGCGCTTCGCCAGACGCACCGTGATCCACAGGCCCACAAGGAAGCCCAGAGCCACCAGCGTGCCGTACGTGGGCAGAAAGAAACTACTACCGATCGATACCAGCCTCGGAAACATTTGCACTCACTTCCGTTTGTTTGCCCCGGCCCTTCAGCAATTCCAGCAATACCAGCAGCGTGCCGCCGACGGTGATAGAGCTGTCGGCCACGTTGAAGACCGGAAAATAATGGCGGCCGGAGTGGACCTCGATGAAATCGGTCACCGTGCCGTGCGCCACGCGATCGTAGAGATTGCCCAGCGCACCGGCCAGTATGAACGCGAGGGCCAGCCGCAAACCAACCGCCGCCCCCGTGCGCGACCGCCACAGCAATATCGCAATATATCCCAGAACCACGGCCGACACGGTAATCAGGATCGCGCCGCGCCATTCCGACGTCGAATTTGAAAGCAGACCGAACGCGACCCCGGGGTTTTCCTCGTGCACGATATTAAACCAGCCCGGGATCACGACAAAACCGCCCTCTTCGGGCCTCGGGAGACGCACGTTGATCAGCCACTTGGTCCACTGATCCAGCGCGAAGATAACCGCCGCGAGAATAACCGGGAAGATGCGAAGCAGCATCAGGACGCGGAGATCGCCTCCTGGCAGTCCGCGCACAGTGTTGGATACGCGGCGCTCGCACCCACTTCCTGCCGGTACTTCCAGCAACGCGCGCACTTCTCTCCTTCGGCGCGCTCAATGTCCACGCCGATGCCGCTGTGATTGCCATTTTCGAGAGCAACTTGCGAAACGATGAACAGCGCGGGCAGCTCCTTTGCGTACTCATGCAGCAGCGGGTAGAGATCGCCATCCACGCGCAGGCGGACCCGCGCCTCCAGCGATGTGCCGACGAGTTTCTCGTCGCGGGCCGTCGCGATATTCTTCAAAACCGTTTCACGAACTTCCATCAGGCGAACCCAGTTTTTCAGGCGCTCGCGGCGCTCGGCTGGGATGCCCTCGGTGAGCTCTTCCGGTTCCGGCAGCAGCGCGAGGTGCACGCTGGCCGGACTTTCCGCGGGCTTCGGCAAATAGCTCCAAACTTCGTCCATGGTGAAGGCGAGCAACGGAGCGAGCAGGCGCACCAGCGCCCAGGCGAGCCGGTAGACCGCGGTCTGCCCGCTGCGTCGCGCGTGCGATGTGGCGGCGGCCGTGTAGAGGCGATCCTTCAGAACATCAAAATAAACGGCGCTGAGATCGGTGGTCGCGAAGTCGTAGATGGCGCGATAGACCTTGTGGAACGCGAACTCGTGATACCAGCCGCGGCACTTCCGCACCAGTTCCTCGGCCCGCAGCAGAATCCACTGGTCGATTTCGGGTAACTGATCGGCAGGCACCGCGTCGCGCGCGGGATCGAAATCGTACAGGTTGCCCAGCGCGTAGCGGAACACCGTGTTGCGGATCTTGCGATACGCCTCGGACAGGCGCTCGAGTATCGTGTCGGAGATGCGCACATCTTCGCTGTAGTCGACGGCGGCGCACCATAGGCGTAGCACATCGGCGCCGTATTTCTTGATAACTTCCTGCGGCTCGATGGTGTTGCCGAGCGATTTCGACATCGCCCGCCCATGCTCGTCGAGCGCCCATCCATGCGTCGCACAGGCCCGATACGGCGCTTCCCCACGCAAAGCGACGCCGATTAACAGCGAACTGTGGAACCAGCCGCGATATTGATCGCCGCCTTCGATATACAAATCCGACGGCCAGCGCAGGCCGTTCTGTTGATTAAGTACGGCGAGATGGCTGGAACCGGAATCGAACCAGACGTCCAGAATGTCGGTCTCTTTGCGCAGTTCGGCGGCGCCGCACTTCGGGCATTTCGCGTCAGGACCAGCCAGCTCAGCCGCCGATTTCTCATACCAGACGTCGGCTGTATGTTCGGCAAAAAGCTTCACCACGCGGCGGAGAATCGTCGAATCGGTGATCGGTTCGTTGCACGCCTCGCAATAGAACGCGATGATCGGCACGCCCCACACACGCTGGCGCGAGATGCACCAGTCCGGCCGCGCGGCGATCATGTTGCCGATGCGGCTCTCACCCCACTCCTGCAGCCACTTCACGTTGTGAATCGCGGTGAGCGCACGCTGACGAAGGTCGTTGCGCTCCATGCCGATGAACCATTGCTCGGTTGCGCGGAAGATGGTCGGATTGTGACAGCGCCAGCAGTGCGGATAACTGTGCTCGATATTCTTCTGAGCGACCAGCGCACCCACACGCTGGAGCAACTCGACCACAATCGGGTTCGCTTCGAAAACGGTCTTGCCGATGATCTCTTCCGGCAGCACGCCCGGAGCACCTTCCGCACGAAAGAAGCGGCCAGCGGCGTCCACCGGACAGTACGTCGCGATGCCGTACTGCTGCCCGACGACGTAGTCTTCCTGGCCATGGCCCGGCGCGGTATGGACCGCTCCGGTTCCCTGCTCCAACGTCACGTGATCGCCTAGAATGCCGAGCGAATCGCGCTCGAATAAAGGATGCCGGAACACCGAGCGTTCGAGCCGCGAACCGGGAAAGGACGCGATCACTTTCGGCTCGACCCAACCCGCTGCTTCGGCCGTGACATTGAGGAGATCGCGCGCGACGATGTAAACCTCGCCGTTGACCTCAGCCGCGACGTACTCAAACTTCGGGTGGTAGGCGATGGCCATGTTGGCCGGGATGGTCCACGGGGTGGTGGTCCAGATTAATCCCCAGACTTTCCGGCCCGCGAGAGCGGTATCAATCTTTGCCGGGTGGCTCTGCAAGGCGAAACGAACCCAAATCGACGGGCTGGTGTGGTCCTCGTATTCGACTTCGGCCTCGGCGAGCGCGGTGCGGTGATGAATGCACCAATTCACCGGTTTCAGGCCCTTGTAAACGTAGCCCTGTTCGAGTACGTCTACAAAAGCGCCGGCAATCACCGACTGATAATGCGCGCTCATCGTGAGATACGGGTCCTGCCAGCGGCCCAGCCCGCCCAGCCGCTTAAATTCGTCACGCTGGATGTTCACGAATTTTTCGGCGTATTTGCGGCAAGCGGCGCGAATCTGCACCGCGGTCATCTGCGCCTTTTTCGGGCCCAGCTCGGCGTCCACCTTGTTTTCAATGGGCAGGCCGTGGCAATCCCAGCCGGGAATATAGGGCGAATCGTAGCCCTCCATGTTCTTCAGCCGGACGATGAAGTCCTTCAGGATTTTGTTGAAGGCCGTCCCGAGATGGAGATGGCCATTCGCGTACGGCGGACCGTCGTGCAGAATGTATTGAGGCTGCCCGGCGCGCGCGGCGCGGATGGCTTCGTACAGCCCTTCCTTCTCCCAGCGGGCCAGCATTTCAGGCTCGCGCTGCACCAGATTGGCCTTCATCGGAAAGCCGGTTTGGGGAAGGTTAACGGTCTTCTTATAGTCGGGCTTCGACGAATCCATTAGTATATGACTATGGTACAGGATCTGCTCCGGAAAGCCGTATTTTGGGCGCTTCCGGCGATGTTGTGCCTCGGCGCGGCCGCTCGACCGGCGCCGGTTGGCGAGCCATATTCGGCGGGTCTGGTGTTCCTGTCGATGGAGAAATACGACATCGCTTTATCGTTTTTCGAACAGGCCGTTGCACAGAACCCGAAGGACGCGCGAGCCTGGTTTCAGGCGGGCTACTGCATGGGGAAGCTGGGCGCTACCGAAGATAAACTGCGCGCATACCGCAAGGCCATCGCACTAAACCCGAAGTATGCCGAGGCGCACTACAGCCTGGGGGTTTCGCTTCTGCTGGGCAGCCACAAGTGCGATGCGGTTCACGAGCTGCATGCGTTGCAGACACTGAATTCGGAACTCGCGGAACAGCTTCGGCAGTTGATGGACGCGATGATCGATGCCGAGGAGTGCCAGACCCCGCCTCCGCCGGACACGGCGATCTAAGGAAAAAGCCGAATCGATAATAGGCCGAAGGTCTAAATCCTGCCTTATGGCCCAGATGGTAGGATAGGTTTCTGCGTTTTTGAGAATGAAGCGTCTGCTTGAAGTGCTGAAGCCCGGGGACCGGGACTGGGTGCTGGCGCAGCAACTCGATCCGCAACGCCTGCCCGCACACATCGCCATCATTATGGACGGCAACGGCCGCTGGGCCCGCAGCCGCCACCTGCCGCGTGTGGCCGGTCACAACACAGGCATGGAGTCGGTACGTTCCGCGGTGGAAACATGCGCACGGCTGGGTATCGGAGCGCTCACGCTGTACGCTTTCTCGGTGGAGAACTGGAAGCGGCCTCGCGCCGAAGTTGAAATGCTGTGGCGTCTGCTGGGCGTTTACCTCGAGCGCGAACTCGCCAGCATGATCGAACAGAACATCCGGCTCAGCGCCATGGGCCGGCTGGATGAGCTTCCGCAGGTTGTCCAGGACGAGCTGGATTCGGCAATGCGAGCCACGTCCGGCAATACCGGCATGCGTTTGAACGTCGCACTGAATTATGGCGGCCGCACCGAACTCGCGGACGCTGTGAACGCAATCATCGACGAGGCGCGCGCCGATGGCTCGCTTTCGCGGCTGAAAGTGGACGAGCAAATGATCGCCGCGCGGCTGTACACCGCCGGCCTCCCCGACCCCGATCTGTTGATTCGCACATCGGGCGAGATGCGCATCAGCAATTTCTTGCTCTGGCAGATCGCGTACTCGGAACTATACGTGACCGAGACGTTATGGCCCGATTTCCGCCGCGAGCATCTGCTGGACGCCCTGCTCGATTTCCAGAAGCGCGATCGCCGCTTCGGAGGACTCAGTCCTGTGGTTCGTCCGGCCGACGCGCAGAGTCCCGTTGCCATTGAGGCGCTCGGCAGCCGGCGATGAAGCGTGTCATCACCGCGGCGATCCTGACCCCGCTTGTCATCGCTACTATTCTGGTGGCCCCGCCGTGGCTGTTCACTGCCGTCGTCGTGATCGTTGCACTGCTCTGTTTCTTTGAATTCTCCGGCATTGTGCAGCATCATGGCATCCGCCCGCCCGGTGTGTTCGGCTATGTGGCGGGCTTGCTGTTGCTGCTGGCGCCGAAGGTGGACGCGGATATCGTCGTGGCATTCGCGGTGATTGCCCTTGCTCTTTCCCTTCGATGGGGCGATCTTTCCGAGTGCCTGCCGTGGGCCGGCGCCGTGATACTCGGCGTCGCGTACGTGTTCGGCTGCTGGCGCTTCGCGATCGAACTGCATGCGATCAGCCATCGCTGGCTGCTGTTCGCCGTCTCGCTGAACTGGGTGGGCGACATCGCCGCATATTATGTGGGGCGCAGTTTTGGACGGCATCGGCTGGCCCCGGCGGCGAGTCCAAACAAATCCTGGGAAGGGTCCGTCGCGTCGGTACTCGCGTCGGTGGGATATGCGGCGCTGTATTTTCGGTGGCTGTATCCACAAAGCGGCGTGCCATACGTTGTGGCGCTGGGCATTGCCGCGGCGGCAAATTGCACCGGGCAATTCGGCGACATCGCCGAGTCGGCGCTCAAGCGCGGCGCGGGCCTGAAGGACAGCGGCAATCTTCTGCCGGGGCACGGCGGCTGGCTCGACCGTGTCGACAGCTCGCTGTTCGCGATGCCGACGGTTTATCTGCTGGTGGCGTGGTACCTGGGAAAGGTGTAGGCGCGGGTCCGGCGTACTCGAATAGGGTCCTTACGCCGGCTCTTTCAGATCTTCCGGGAAAACCGCGTAGCCGACCGGCTGTGCGTACAACCGTTGCAGCAGCTTCAGGCGTTTGCGCAGGTAGCGGCCGGGCAACTGGCGAGGGCCGGTATCCACATCGATGTCGCAGCAGATGCCGTGCAGGTACAGGGTCAGCGTGTCGATGAAAGACTGCCGGGCATATTCGCGAAACGGCCGCGAATCGCGCCGCACGTGCTTGTGCCGTCCGAGCAGAGCCTGCTTCGATGTCCAACTCTCTTCGTCTACTTCACCGTGCACTGACGCGCCCAGTTCCTCGCGCAGCAGGGTCGAATACTCAAGCTGAACTTCATCCGACCAGCGGTCGGCGGTGAGCGCGGCGATCAGGCGGTAGAAACGGTAGTGATACTCGGCGACGTTCTGATCCTTGAGCGCGAAGATCAGCACTTCCTGGCTGTTCAGCCGTACCTGCGACGCCCAGGAGACTAGGTCATCCGGGGGCTTCTCCATGGAAACCAGCTCGGCGCCCGCCTTCACCACGCCGTTGCGGGCCTCGGCTCGCTCCAGATACGGAACCAAAATGATGGAAATGCCAGGCAATGCCGAGGAAATGGCCGGGGGCAGAGCAGCGATGGGCTCCTCCAGATATTCCTTCAGCTCCTCCTCGGACATCGGAAGCGAGGCACAGAAGTAAGAGAACGTGTTGCTGAGCGGTATCATCTCGTCGCGGAAGCGCTCCGCGAACTGGCCCACGCTCAACTTTGCTATAAAACCCTGGGTAGACATCCCTGGAAGGTTACCGCCTACAGTTTACCAGAGAACCCCGATTGCTCACGGGCCTGAAATCTGCGTCCGCTACGCTAAACTGTGGTGAGCGCGAGACTTTTTGCAGAGACGAGAGATGGCGAGAATTCTGGTTTCCGCCGGTGAGGCGTCGGGAGATCTCTACGCTTCGCATGTTGTCGACGCGCTTCGCAGGCGGCGTCCCGATCTCACTTTCGCCGGTTGCGCCGGTCCGCGCATGCGCGCCGCCGGAGTGGAAACGGTGGTCGACCAGGCCAGCCTGAACGTGGTCGGCCTGGTGGAAGTGGTGCATCACATCCCGCGCATCTGGCGCGAGTATCGCAAGCTGCTCCGCTGGGCGCGGGAAAACCGGCCGGAAGCGGCGATCCTCACGGACAGTCCCGATTTCCATCTGCGCCTCGCCCGGCATTTGAAGAAGCTCGGGATTCCGGTGATTTATCTGGTTGCGCCGCAGGCGTGGGCGTGGCGAAAAGGCCGGTTGCCGGCAATGCGCCGCACCATCGACCGGCTCCTGTGCATCTTCCCGTTCGAGCCCGACTTCTTCACGGCGCATGGCATCCCAGCCGTGTACATTGGCCATCCGCTCACTCGAATTGTTCGCGCGTCCGCGCCGGTGCCCGAGCTCAGGGACCGGTTCGGCATTCCAGCCGGAGGCACTGCTATTGCGCTGTTGCCCGGAAGCCGCCCAGGTGAGGCCCTGCGTCATCTGCCATACCTCATCGATGCCGCCGAACGCATCCGCGAAGCCCGTCCCGATGCGCACTTTCTACTGGCTCTGGCTCCCGGTTTCACATCCCGCGTGGACCTGATACATTTCCGGGAACGCTTTTTGCGGGCGTCCGTCCAGATACTCGACGGCCAGACTTGGGACGTGCTGGCGTGCGCGGACCTGGCGCTTGCAGCCAGTGGAACAGTGACCGTGGAAGCGGCCCTGTTGGGCTTGCCGATGATCACGTTCTACCGGGTTACCTGGCTGAGCTGGGTGCTGGGGAAACCTCTGGTCCGGGTGCCTTTTTACTCCATGGTGAATCTGATAGCCGGACGCCGAATCGTCCCCGAAATTATGCAGCAGGAAGCAACCGGGCCGCGTCTCGCCGCTGAGGCGCTGGCATTACTCAGCGATCCCGCGGCCGTGGATGAAATGCGCGCCGGGCTCGCTGACGTATCGCGCAAGCTGGCCGGTCCAGCCGACCCTCCGGATGCCGCGGCTGATATCGTGGAATCGTACCTCAGGAAAGAAACCGTTCATGTCCCGTAAGCTCCCGTTCCTCTCTTTCGTTGTCCTGCTCTCCGCTACGCTCACACCGGGCCAGGAGAAGCCTCCGGCCGCGGGCCGAATCAATGTCGATCACTATAAGATTGACGCCGAGATCAACCCGCGCACGCAGTCAATCAGCGCGACGGTGGAGGTGCACTTCACCCCCCTCGAAAACAACGTCGCCACCGTTGCTTTTGAGCTGAACAACGCGTTAAACGTCAGCCGAGTTGTGGACGATGCAGGGAGGCAAATTCCGGCGTCGCGGACACAGCAGGACTACACGATGCGGCTCACGTTTCCGGAGCCGCTGGCGAAAGGCAAAGCCGCCACTCTAACGTTCACCTATGACGGCCGCCTCGCCGGCACCGAGGACTCGCCCGTTTACGGCATCCGGTTCGCCGCCATCCACGCCGATTACGCCTATCTGATGTACCCGGCGCGCTGGTTCCCGGTGTCCGGCTACACTACTGACCGCTTCGCCTCCGACACCAGCATTACCGTGCCAACCGGATTCGACGTCATCGCCAGCGGCATTTCTCACGTGGATCATCCGAGCGCGGACAAGACCGTGTACTCGTTCCACTACACGCATGAATCGTTTCCCGGAAACATCGCCGTGGTGCAGGGGCAGCCACAAAAGGTGACCTCCGAAGGCGTGGTCAGCACGCTCTACTTCCGCACGCGTGCGAACATGGCGAACGCCTACGGCGAAGAGGCGGGCAAGATTATGTCCTACTTCACCAGCCTCTACGGACTGCCTCCGCAGGCCAATCTCACGTTCGTGGAAACCGAGGACGGCACGCCAAACGGCTATTCGGGTCCGGGGCTGGTGTTCCTTTCGCCGGGGACAATCGGCAATCTGGTGGCGCAGCGTGTGTTGGCAAATCAACTGGCGCGGCAGTGGTGGGGAGAGCTGGTTTCGCCATCGACGCGCAATTCGCTGTGGCTGACCAACGGCAGCGCCCGCTACGCCGAACTGCTGTATGTGGAGCACGCGCAGGGCAACGCGGATTATCAGGCCGCGCTGCATGAAGATTACGTCGATGCGCTGTCGGTGGAAAATCCGCCCATCGCGCAATCGTCGCGGCTGGAAGATTATTCGGTGGAATACTGGGCGGTGACAGCGGGCAAGGGTGCGGCCTTCCTGAATATGCTTCGCCTGGCTATGGGCGATCAGAATTTCTTCAAGCTCTTAAAGGTGCTGCCGGATCATTTCGCGTGGAAGACCGTCAGCACGCGGCAGTTCGAAGACATCGCGGAGCAGGTGTCGGGCGACAAACTCGACTACCTGTTCCTGCAGTGGATCGATTCGAGCGGCGCTCCCGAATTCAAGCTCGAATACACGGTGTTTCGCACGGCCAAGGGCTTTCGCGTGATGGGCAAGGTGTCGCAGGATCTGGATACGTTCCACATGCCGGTAACGCTGCATATCGAAACCGAGGGAAATCCCGAGGACAAGCAGATTGAGGTGGTGGGCACGTCTTCGGAATTCAGCGTCGATACGTTCGGCAAGCCCAAGGTGGTGTCGCTCGATCCGAAAGACATCGTGCTGCGCTACACGCCCGCGATGCGAGTAGCGGTCGCCATCCGCCGTGGTGAACAGTTCGCGGCGATCGGCGAGTACGCCGAGGCGCAGAAAGAATATCAGAAGGCGCTGGATGTCCAGCGCAACAGTTCCCTGGCGCATTACCGTGTGGGCGATCTGTTTTTCCAGCAGAACAATTACCAGTCGGCGGCGAACGAATATCGCGAGGCGCTGAACGGCGATCTGGACCCGCACTGGATCGAGGTCTGGGCGCACATCAACCTGGGCAAGATTTTCGACATCACCAGCCAGCGCGAACGCGCGGTGAGCGAATATCACCAGGCCGTGCGCACGAAAGACAACACGCAAAACGCGCAGGAAGAAGCCGCGAAGTATCTGAAGTCGCCTTTCGAGCGGAAACGGTCGGAAGATTAAGAGCCAAGCTCCAAATCGCCGGCTGTCTTAAATTCAAAATCCGTTCTGCGGTACCCTGAGATTGTGGAACAGGGCGGGCCGGTGTGCCCGCCTTTCGCGTGTATGAGCATCCTCGACGTTCTGGCCAACGTCTCCGGCTTCCGCTATCCCGATCGCGCACGCCGCGACCTGGAGGTTATCGCGGACGGGCTTTCGCCCGAGACGCTGCGTCACATCGAATCTCTGCTGACGGTTTCTCCCGATCCGGACCGGGTGGTGCACGGCATGGCCACGCTGAAGCGCGAGAAGCCCGCGGCGTTTGCCACGCTCGCCTCCGCGCCGTCCGGCCCGCAACGCATGATGGCCGTGTTCGCGTGGAGCCGCTTTCTCACTGAAGAAGCAATTCAGCACCCGGACTGGCTGCAGAACCTGCCGGATTTGCAACGGGTCCGCTCCATTGAGGATTACATCGTCGATTTGCAAAAGGCGCTCGCGGATGCCGAAGGCGGCCCGCCGGACATGCTGGTGTTCGCGCAGTTCCGCAGGCGCGCCCTCTTGCGCATACTGATTGCCGACGTGCTGGGGCTGGCCACGCTCTCGGAAACTACCGAGCAGCTCTCCAATGTCGCCGACGCGATCCTGGAGGTGAGCTTCCGGCGCATCCGCGATACCCTGATCCGCCGCCACGGAACGCCTCGCTACCTCGACGAACATGGCCGTTTGCGCGAGTGCGGATTCGCGGTGATCGCGCTGGGCAAACTAGGCGGACGCGAGCTGAACTATAGCTCCGACATCGATCTCATGTTCGTGTACACGGCGAACGGCGAGACCGACGGCAAGGAGCCCATCTCGAACAAGGAGTTCTTCAAGAAGGCCGCCAATCAGTACACCGAAATGCTGTCCACCTACACGGTGGAGGGCATGTGTTATCGCGTGGACCTGCGCCTGCGGCCCGACGGCAGCCTCGGCGAGATCTGCGTTTCGCTCGATGGCGCAAAGTCGTATTATCAGCAGCGCGCCCGCGATTGGGAATTACAGATGCTCATCAAAGCGCGCGTAGCGGCTGGCGACCGTGCCACCGGCGAAGCTCTGCTCGACCACACCGCGCCGCTCACCTACGCATCCAGCCTCGATTTTTCGGCCGTGGAATCGATGTCGCAAGTCCGGTACCGACGTCAAGCTGGCGCCCGGGGGCATTCGCGATATCGAGTTTCTTGCCCAGTGCCTGCAGCGCCTTCATGGCGGACGCGAGCCCTGGGTACAACAAGGCGGCACGCTGCTGGCTCTCTCGCGGCTTAACGACAAAGGGCTGCTTTCGGATGTCGAGTACGGCCAACTCGCCGCGGCCTACACGTTCCTTCGCCACCTGGAACATCGCCTGCAGTTCGAAGACGACCGGCAGACTCACACGCTCCCCGGCGAACGCGAAGATCTGGAGGCGCTGGCTCGCCGCATGCCCGCCGAACCTGGTGTTGACCCCTCCGCCGATAGCCTCACCGAAACGCTCGGTGCCCATTTGCGGTCGGTGGAAGAGATTTACGTTCGCGTCATTCACGCCCAGCAGCCCATGTACTACGGCGCGTTAACGGCATCTGCGGAACTCGATCCGCAACCGCACGTCTCGCTGGTTGAACCGGCGGCCAGCAACGTCATCCGGTTTCTGGATCAGCGCGCGCCATCGTTAGCTCGTCTGCTCTCGCGGAATCCCATGAAGCGCGGGGCTCACATATTCGAGCATTTCCTGGAAACGGCAATCGCGAATTCGGAATGGCTGCGTGAGCTGGACCGTGAACCCGCGCTCGCCCGCGACGTACTGGATATTTTCGAGAACAGCCCGCACTTTGCCGACGAACTGATTCGTACGCCGGACCTGCTGCATGCACTGGTAAATCTCGACGAACGCCTCGACGACAACCTGGACGATCTGGCCGACACCGTGAGCCTGCGCCGCCTCTTCCGCCGCGAGGTGTTCCGCATTGAGGCCGAGAGCGTCTGCCGCCGTGTGTGGGTATTCTCCACGCTGGAGCGAACTTCGGCGCTGGCCGACGCGATCCTCGTCGCCGCTTACCGGCTCGCCGTTCGCCACACTCTCGCCGCACACCCGCCCATTCATGCCGATTACGAGCCAAACGGGCAGATGATGCTCATCGCGCTCGGCCGCCTGGGCATGTACGAGTTCGATCTTTCCTCCGATGCCGACCTCTTGTTCGTGATCCCCGATGAGGACAGCGCCGAGCTGATTTTCTGGACCCGCGTCGCCGAGAACATCATCGACATTCTCACCGCGTATACCGGCGAGGGAACCCTGTTGACCGTGGACACGCGACTGCGGCCTAACGGCAACTCGGGAGCGCTGGTGCAAACAGATCGTGCCTGTCTCGACTATTTCGCGCGGGCCGCGGAGGCGTGGGAAGGCATCGCGTACATGAAGTTGCGCGCCGTGGCCGGTAACGTCGACACCGGCACCGCTTTCCTGCACCGGCTGCAGGATGTCGATTGGAGGCGTTACGGACAGAGCGGCCGGTCGCGGCAATCGCTGCGGAACATGCGCGCGCGCGTGGAGAAGGAACAGGGATCGTCGAATCCGCTGAAGGCCGGACTCGGCGGCTATTACGATATCGATTTCATCCTCATGTACCTTCGGCTGAAGGCCGCTGGCCTGTTCTTCAAGGTGCTGAACACGCCCGAGCGCATCGACGTGATCGAAAAAACCGGGCATCTGGATCGCGCCGACGCCGAATTCCTCCGTGACGCCGCGACGTTTTATCGCGCTGTGGATCACGGTCTCCGCGTCTACAGCGGCCATGCCGAGGGCAGTCTGCCTGGCGCGACCACCCAGATGGAATGCCTCACCGAGCTGGTGCACCGCTGGGCGCCGGAACACATGTGCCGTCAGCCCATCCCCGCACAACTGGCGCAGATCAAAGCTCGCACGCGGGAGACGTTCGACCGGTTATTTGTGTAGAAATCCGACAACGCCCCAACCTTATTCGTGAACGAGCACCACCAGCGATTGTTCCTCGTTCAGAATCTTCTCAAAGAACCCGCGAACTTCGGCGTATTGTTCAACTGGTACGGAAGCAAATCGGAACTCCAGGTCCCGTGAGCAGAACAATTCTGCGCCTGACAATTCGCACTTTGCCGAGTAATGTCCAAACGGGGCGTCCAGTTGGAGCGGCTCTGGGAGTTCGTCCAACTTGAAACCGGGTGGGAGCGTTATGTGCACCTTGTTTCTAAACGATTCTGCGTTCAGGGCGATAGGATTGCTGCGGGTTGGGTTGATGAACAGGATGGAGTAGCGCCGCCCGAGGATATACGGTTTGACAACCATGAGCCGGCCCCCTTTCATCTGCCCGTATGCTGTCGCGGTCATTCCAAATGTGGCGGTGAAACGGCTGGGATACGAAGAGTCTGCCGGCTCAATGCGCGACACCGCCGCTCCGGTCACGTTTTCAGCCACCCATTCCTCGATCGATTTATCGAAGTCGGGCCGGGTCCGTCCGTAATAATTGCATCTGGGCGCCACCGCCGCGTATCCGTGCCATGCCTCCTCAACTGTCGCGGTCAACATTCCAGTTGCGCTGAGAGAAGCATGGATCTCACCTTCCGTCAGATTCGCTTCGGAAGAGGTCATGGGAAGCCGCACAAGAGCCGACTTGTCGACCGCGGCCACAAGAGCCAGACCGCCCTGTTCGACCATCGGCAACTCGCCAGGGGGAATCAGAGGGTTAGTAGGATCGACGATCAGGAGGCGGCCGAGAGCGGGGTGGTCGATCACTGCCGGCGCCTGAGTCTCGCTCGAAACGCGGACCGCAACAATAGCGTGATTGAATTGTTCCGGAGACGGCCATTCTTCGCGGACATAATCGCGGTCCGTTGCGTTCAGGAACACCGGATATGACACGATCCCGGCAGCCTTCAACATGGCCCTCATCAACGCCGCCTTGTCTTTGCAATCTCCGTATGCGTTCCTGAAGACTTCACCCGCGGTATGGGGCCGATATCCGCCGCCGCGCCCGACGCCGGTCTGGATGGAAATGTATTTAATGCTCCTGACGAAATATCCTATTGCCTGGATCTTCTGAAAGTCAGAGTGGGCGCCGGCCACAACTTCACGTGTCTTAGAGGAAATCGCATCGTCCGGCGCTGCTGGCGGGTCATTCAGCGCGAACAGCCATTTCGACACGTCAGACCAGGCGCTGAAAGCGACGGGCAATGATGCCCCGGCGCCAGCAGCCGGATAGTAACTGATGGCGATTCGAGGCACCAGTGAATCGAGTTCCGGCCTGGCGGGCTCGGACTCGATGTAGGGAAGGTTGCGAAGCTCCCATGTCGATGTCGTTCCGTCCACGGTTGGAACCAGGGCGGCCGAATTGACCATTGAGGCCGCGGCGTGCCATCCAGCGGGCAACGTAAGCACGAATCGCGACACAAGGCATGGCAGTTGCCATTGGAAGGACCATTCGAACTGAGCAAACAGCGGCGTTTCATCGATCACCGATTCGTAGCCGAACACCGATCCGGGATCTGCCTTCCGGCTGGCATCAAGGCCATGAACTCGAACGTCGCTGTAAAGATCGTTGTTGGGAGAATAGGGGCGGTCGTATTCGTTCTCTTTATTCAGTTTCAAATCTTCGCCCGAAGGTGCAATCATCCATCCGCGCGTCACTCGAACGGTGCTGGCGCCAGACGTGTACACCTCCGCCGCTCGGGCCTCCGATGCGCCATTTCGTGCCAAAATTCTTATCGCCCGGCGGATTGATATGGTGACCTTACCGGCATCGCTGACCGTTGCTCGTCTTTCGTTCAACAGCACAACGGCGGGCACCCTGGCGTCATACTGCGGGAGTGGCCGCCTGGCAGCCTCCACGAGCCAGGCAGGGGGCGCTTCGGCTGCGTGGGGTCCTGCGAGAACCACGCGGAAGATCAAGCACACGATGGCGAACCGGGTTAAGTATGTTTGCCTGGCGCCGCGCATACTCATTGATGGGCTGCCGCGGGCCCACTGGACTGTTTGAGGCTGAGTGTCTGGGTGTCCGCATTCGCTATAGCATCAAACAAACTCTTCAGGACCCGATAGCTCTCGGCGGGTACGGCCGCGCCTCCCGGTTGGGAGATGACGAATCGGCGGGTGTAGACCAGCGTCTTACCGTGTTGGATGTTCGCGTGCACTTCGTATCTCCCCAAAGGCCCCAGACGAATCGCGGGCGGTACTCGCGGCTCCTCAAATTCGAAGCTTGAGGGGACCTCAATCGTAACTTCATCGTCTTCCGTGCGAGCATAAGGAAAATAGATGGGGTTTGTTCGCGTTTCCGCCGTGAAAACCGGCTTGACGTTCTGACGGAACACATCCGGAACGAAGAATAGTCGTCTGCCTGTTTTCTGCGCGTAGTCAGCCACTCGCACGTGACATCGGTATATCAACGGCTTTTCGGGGTCGGCGGCATTTTCGATGTGAATATCCGAGACCACCGCGGTACTCAGGATTGCCGTGATCTCTCCTTTGACGGCCTCCTTCCGCTGCTCATCGGACTGACCCAAAAGGCCGTTCTTACGAGAAGCGGCGCTGTGCCCCGTGAACTCCTTTTCCAGATCTCCCTCGATCGAACCGTCTTCCGCGAGGCGTAACGAGCCGCGGAATCGCTCGACGTTCTGGTCGGCGGTTGAGGCCGGCATGTTCAAAAACGCCGGGTCTCGCAGATCGCAAAGCAAGGAGGGGACGCCTTCCAACTCTGCTGCAACCATGCCATGGGGAACGAAGGTGGACGACGGGTCGTAAAACCTCCATCCGTCGCCAAGCTTCACGGCCACAGCTGCGCGCCTGAGGAAATACACGTCGGTAAAATTGACGTCGAAGAGCGCCTCATTGCGGTCTGCCGCCAGCGCCCATCGCGCGTCGAACCCCTCGGCGGAGGCGAGCGCCGCAAAAACGTATCTGATGTCGTCCGGGCTTCCAATGCCACGGGCCAGGGTATCCTCGGGCGATTTGTTCTTTCCGGCCTCCTCCCGCTCCTGGGCGGACACCTCGGCAGTATTCATGTTGCGAATATGTGAACGGCAGAAATCCGACAAGGCGTTCAGCTTTTCTTCGGGAGACTTGCCATTCGCCGTCGCGCCCTCAGCCACGGCACGCAGATCGTTTTCGGCCTTTATGCGCTGCTTGATCCGATTGTAGGTTGCTTTCCGGTAATAGTCCCAGAATTGTCCGGGTTCCTGACGCTTACTCGGGGCGTAGTAGATCAGCGCCCACGCCCGGACCTGATCCACGGGGGGCATCCACGGTTCGCGCCGAAGCGCAGGAACCTTGCGGAGCGTTGCCAGATAGTTCCCTCCGCCTTCCAGCTCAAGCGTTGGCGAACAATGGAGATCCCAAATGTGCATCGTGAAGTTAAAACCGGGCGCGGTGTACGGCTTGATCCAATAGCGAACCACCTGAATGGGGACGTTGTCGAGTTGAAAATCAAGACGCATCGTTGTGGCAAATCCCGCGTGTTTGATACGGGTTTCTGTCCAGCGATATTCGATGATTGAGCCCCCCTCGACACTGGGCATCGCGAACGAGATACTCGCGCTCTGCTTGTTTCCGGACTTGGTGACGGTCTTAGAAAAGGCGTCCTGGTTCACTTCGAAGATACTGCCGTCCGGGTGGACGGTTCGAGCTGCCATCTCCGAGATGGCTGAGTCTTTCTCGTATGAAATCCTGATCGTGCTCCAAAAATCCCGGCCGCGTGTATTAAACACCTTGACCCGTCGATAGTTTGAAAGAACGGTGTGCGCGTAGCCCGTACCCGGGCTATCCTCCGATACATGGACGTCCCAGAAGATCACTTCCGAGTCGGCGTCAGCCTCAACCTGGGGCGTTTGTTGCGCCAACTCGGCAGAATCAAGTGGCGCCCATTCCGCGGCAAAGGCACTCCCGAATATACACAGTAGTAGAATCCAACGTATTAGTGGCATGTTGCGGTAGGTTTTGCCAAAAGCATACTCTAATGGCGCTCGGAGGTGCAAGCGCGGACTCCGCTGCCCCACCCCGCTACAATGGCTGCGAGTGCTGCTGGAGCTGATCGTTGAAAACTACGCGGTGGTGGAGCGGGCGCATGTTCGCTTTCACGGCGGCCTCAACCTGCTGACCGGCGAAACCGGCAGTGGCAAGTCGATTGTCGTGGATGCCGCCGGGCTCCTTTTCGGCGGACGCGCTTCGGCGGATATGGTGCGCGGGGGCGCGGATCGCGCGCGCATCTCGGGCATCTTCGACTGGCCCGGCGACCCCGCATTTCGCGCTCTGCTCGGTGAATCCGGCATTGAAATCTCCGAGGACGAGCTACTCGTTGAGCGCGAGGTGCTGGCCAACGGCAAATCGCGCGCGTTCCTCAACAGCCGCCCGGTCACCGCGACGCTCCTCCGCGAAATCGCACCGTGGCTGGGCGACATCCACGGCCAATACGATCAGCAGCAGTTGTTCCAGCCATCGGTCCAGCTTGCCATGCTTGACGAATTCGCAGGCGCGAGTGAATCGCTGACCGCTCTCGGCGAGATGTATCGCGAGTGGCGGCGCTGTGCCGCCGAGCTGGAGGAACTCGACAAGACGGAGCAGGAGAAACTGCGGCTCGCCGACTTGTGGAACTTCCAGCGCCGCGAGATCGAAGCTGCCTCGCCGAAACCCGGCGAGGACGCCGAGCTGGAGAACGAGAAGCGCGTGTTGCGCAATATCACGAAGCTGCAGGAGAGCGCGAACACAGCCTGGTCGGCTTTGTATGACGCACCCGAAAGCGCGGCCACACAGGTTCGGCTGGCTCTCCGCCGCATCGAAGACCTCTGCCAGATCGACGCCACCCTGCGTCCCGTGCTTGAAACGTTGCAGCCAGCGGCCATCGCGGTTGATGAGGCGTCCAACGCTCTGCGCGATTATCTGGACCGTCTCGACGTCGATCCCGGCCGCATAGAAGAAGTGGAAACACGGCTCGCCATGCTTGATCGCTTAAAACGCAAGTACGGACAAAGCCTCGATGAAGTGATCGCGTTTTTCGAAGACGTATGCGTCCGGCTCAATGCTCTCGAACACGCCACCGAGCGCCGGGCCGCTCTGGATAAGCAACGAGCCGGGCTGGAGAAGAAATATCGAGAAGCGGCAGGCGAGTTGACGCGCCTGCGAACCACGGCGGCAAAGCGCCTGCGTACTGTGGTGGAAAAAGAGCTCGGATCGCTCGCGCTGGGCGGCTCGAAGTTTGTTGTCGACGTGCGCGAAGCGGAGTGGAGCGAGCGCGGCGCGGACCAGGTGTCCTTTCTGATCGCCGCCAACACCGGTGAAGAACCGCGGCCGCTTGATCGTGTCGCTTCCGGCGGTGAGCTGTCGCGAATCGCACTCGCGTTGAAGACTGCAGGCGGCGCCAGCGCCGGGCCAGGCAACGTCACTCGCACACTGATCTTCGATGAAGTGGACGCGGGCATCGGGGGAAGCGTGGCTGAAGCGGTGGGCCGCCGGCTGAAGCGCCTGTCCGCGACGAATCAGGTCCTGTGCGTCACGCACCTCGCGCAGGTTGCCAGCTTCGCCGACCATCATTACTTCGTCTCGAAGCGGGAGCGCACCGGCCGCACCGTGGCTGAAGTTGAAGAGCTGGATCCCGCCGCGCGAACGCATGAGATCGGCCGCATGCTATCGGGTCAGCACATCACGCCGGAGGCGCTGAAGCACGCCGAGAAGCTAATTCGCGAGGGCAGTCTGGCGCGTTAGTGAGCCCTCGCGGTGCCCGCGACAGCCTTTGCGGCCCGAGTTTTCGGAGCCATTTTCTTCGCTTTCGCTGTCACGGGCCTGTTTCGGGTCCAGCCGCCTAACTCCAGTGCAACGCCGCTGGCGGCTTCGCGAAGCCGGTCGGCCAGACGGCGGTCGTTCATCGATCTCGCCACCACCATGCCGCCGACACAAAGGGCCGCGATCGCCATCGCCGTATCCTCGCGCGGCATTTTCCGGTTCCTGACATCGCGATCGAGAACAGAGACCATCGCTTTGAACACCGTTTCAAACGCGCTCTTCACTTGCTCGCCGCCACGTGCAACATCGCTTGGCAGCGCAATCATCGGACACGAATTCTCCACATCCTCGAAGTGCTGCCGTGACAAGTAGGCGCGTACGATTTCCGGACCCGCCCCTGCGGAGGCGAGATCAACTTCTATCCCTTCCCAGCGGCTCTTCCAGTTCGGATCCGTGAAAAAACATGACAGCACTTCCGCATACAGATCACTCTTGCTTTCGAAGTAGCTGTAGAATCCGCCGCGGGTCAGGCCGGCGTGGGCCATGATGCAATCCACCGAAACGCCCTCGAATCCGCTTCGATTGAATAACCTTCGCGCGCTGTCGACAATGCGCCTGCGAACCTGCTCGCGGTGACCGGCGGGATACGGCATAATGCTCCTCCTCAAAATATTATCTTGATCATATTTCTCAGGCGTGGTCCAATGCAACGATGAGCATACGAGTAACCAGGCGGGAATTGAGCATGGCTCTTGGCGGCCTGGGGGTAGTCGCCGTTGGCGCGGAAGCTGATAAACCCGGCGCTACCATCCATCAGGAGAACGATTACAAGGCGGCTCCGTCGCGCATCTACGAAGTCCTGCTCGACGCGAAGCAATTTGCCGCGATGAGCGGGGATACAGCGGAGATTGAGGCAAAACCTGGCGGCGCGTTCCGGCTATTCGGCGGGCGCATTGAGGGACGGAACATTGAACTGGTGCCCGGTCAGAGGATTGTGCAGGCCTGGAGGCCGGCTTACTGGGCCGCGGGCGTGTATTCGATCATCCGGTTTGAGCTGGTTCCACGGGACTCCGGCACCCACCTCGTCTTCGATCAGGCCGGAATCACCGCGGACTTATGGGAGCACTTGAGTGAAGGCTGGCGCGAACACTACTTCACGCGCCTGCACAAATACCTGGACGCCTGACCATTCCCGGCAGGCCTGATCGCCTGGTTACTGGGAAAGACGATTCTCGCGGGCGAGGCGCACACGAGCTCCCTCGATCTTTCGCTGCACCTTGGCGAACTCGTCCTGATCCAGATCCGACGGCGCTCCCGCCTGATATTCCTTCACCGAGTTCTGCCATTGCAGCAGGGCATCGCGAACGCGACCTTCCTCGAAGTAAATATCGCCCAGGTGATCGTGCACGGTCGCATCGCGGGAAAGCTTCTGGAGGGCGCGCCTTAATTGCTCCTCAGCCTCGGGCAGCCTCTTCATGCGGAAATACACCCAGCCGAGGCTATCCATGTAAGCGCCGTTATTCGGCTCCGCTTCGAGGGCCTTATTGATCAGCTTTTCCGCCTCATCCAGGCGAACGTTCTGATCCGCGAACATGTAGCCGAGGTAATTCATCGCCGACGCATTGTCGGGATCGAGCTCCAGCACCTTGCGGAACTGCGCCTCGGCGGCATCGTATTTCTTAACCCGTTCATCCATGGCGCCGCGCAAAAACTCGATATCCACGCGATCTTCCTTCGACGCCGCCAGCTTCTCCGCCTGGTCCAGCGCATTGCCCATCTCTGTGAAGTTCTTTGCCTTCTCGTAGATTTCGGCAAGAGCTTTCCATGTGCTCAGATCGTCTTTGCCACCAAGCATCTTCTTCGTCTCGGCGATGGCCTCATCGTAATGGCCAAGGTCGGCATTGAGCGAAGCCTGAACGCTGCGCACCAAATTGTCTTCCGGGTATTTCTTGACGGCTGCGGAGGCCGCTGCTTCGGCCTTCGTGAAATCCTTCGCCTGCCGCCACACATCCACAATCTCGGCCTGCGCGCGCGGGTCGTTATCGGCGTCCAGATCTCCCAGCCGCTTGAACGCTCCTACGGCGTCGTTATATTGCTCGTTGTTCAGGTAAAGCCGTCCCAGCGTGTCGAGAAGCCGCGTTCTGTTCTGCCGCTCCGGCGGACTGTAAGACGACCGTTCCGTGGTGGTGAGCAGATCGTTCAGCGACTTGATCGCTTCGGGAAGCTTCCCTTCCGCCTCCAGCAGGCTGACGTCGTTGAATCCGACTTCGATATCGTCCGGGGCCATCTCGCGCGCCTTCGCCGCAGCTTGTTCCGCTTTCGGGAAGTTGTGCATCTGCCGGTATACCTGGGAAATGCGGAGCTGCCATTTCACTTCCTTCGGATCGGATTCAGTGGCCAGCTCCTGATAAACCTTTAAAGCGGCGTCGAATTGCTGAGCGAAGAAGAGATCTTCGGCAAGGCCCGCCTTCAGCTCTACATTGTTGTCGGGTGTGACGTCAATGGCCCTCTTCAGCGCGTCGGCGGCGAGCGAGTACTCTTTGACTTGCTCGTAGAACTGGGCAAGCGTGGTGAGGCTGCGCGTGCTGGGATCTTTTTCGGCGACTTTCTTCAGAAGCTCCGTGGCGGCTTTGGTGTCGCCAACGTCCGCGTAGACTTCCGCCAGCCCGGTCATCGCGTCTTCGTTATCCGGGTCGAGGTTGAGAGCTGCCTGGAAGGCTTTCTGCGCGTCCGGCGTGTTCTGGGCGATCTTTTGCAGGCGGCCGAGCCACATCCATGAATCGACATCTTTGGGATCGAGCTCGGTGATCTTCTGATACTGCTCGATGGCCTTCTTCAGCATCGTCTCGTCGATGTGACTCTGCTGCGGCTCACCGATGAGGCGCGAGTAGATACGCGCCAGAATGCGGCGGTCGTTCACGTCGTTGGGATTCTGTTTGAGCAGATCCTCGGCTTCGGTCACCGCGTCTCGCAGGCGGCCGGACTGAATGTAGAGATCCGAAAGCTCCTCGGCGATAAACGTCGCGTTGGGATCGTCCTTCATGGCCAGCCGGTAGTTCTCGGCGGCCTTGTCGAAGTATTCCCCACGGTTCCCGAACGCGCCCGCCATCTCCGCGTAGAGATGCCCCAGCGAATAGTGATAATAAGCCGCGGACTTGCTGTCTTCGCCGGCGGCGACCGAGTTACCGGCGCCAGTTGACGCAGCGGGAGGAGTGGAGGCCGTCTGAGCTATCGCCGCTCCGGTTGTCAACAGACAAAAAACACTCGCGAAGTTGCGTAAACGCATCGAAGTGGGGTTCCTCTCCTGTCGTCCCGATCCCGTTGGGACGAAACCGCTTTTTACAAGTATACTGCGCCAATTTCGGGCGACACAGCCGTTAGTTACGGGACGCATACCGGAGTAGGACCGTTACTCCGGGTCCCCACGATACCATTCTTTAGAGTGCAACCGCTGGTCGTAACAATCCTGGGACCCACCGGGTCGGGCAAGACCGATCTTGCGCTCGACATCGCCCAGCTATTCGACGGTGAGCTGGTGGGTTGCGATTCAGTTCAGCTCTATCGCCACTTTAACGTTGGCACCGCCAAGACGCCTCCGTCCGAGCGGCGCGGCATTCCGCATCATCTAATTGATGCCGTGGATCCGGATCGAGTCTTTACGGCTGGCGAGTACGCCCGGGAGGGCCGGGCGGCGCTGTCCGAAATTACCTCCCGCGGAAAGCTGCCGGTGGTGGTGGGAGGCACGGGATTCTATCTGCGCGCGCTGCTGGAGGGCTTGTTTGCAGGACCGGTACGCGATGAAGGCTTGCGGGAGCGCCTCGGACGAATCGAAACACAGCGGTCCGGTTTTCTGCATCGGGTTCTGCGAAGACTGGACAAATCTGCGGCCGCGAGAATTCATCCGAACGACTCCAACAAGCTGACCCGGGCGATTGAAGTTTCGCTGCTGGGGCGCAAGCCGATGTCCGAACAGTTCACTGCGGGCCGCGATCCGCTCACCGGCTATCGTATTCTGAAAATCGGTCTGGCGCCGCCGCGGGCTCTGCTGAACCAGCGGCTTGATGAACGGCTGGCACGAATGTTCGAGAGCGGGCTGATCGGCGAGATCCGCGGTATCCTGGCGATGGGTTATCCGACCTCGGCCAAGCCCTTCGAATCATTGGGATACAAAGAAGGACTCGCGGTTGTTGAGGGACGAATGACTCCCCAGGAAGCGCTCGCGGCCGCGCAACTCGCTACCCGGCAGTACGCGAAACGCCAGATGACCTGGTTCCGCCGTGAGAAAGAGGTCACGTGGTCTGAGGGATTCGGCGAAGACAGCGGTATTAAGAGAAACGCCCTGGATTTGATCAAAGGTGCTCTGACGTTGAGCACCACTTGAAAGTGGGTCTGTTTGGTGATAATCTGTAGCTGGCCATTTTACAAATGGAGGCTCGTTACCAGCGGGCCAACCAATATATAAGGAGTCATTACCATGATCAGAAAGTCCCTCATTGTGTTCACGACGCTTGCCGTCGCGGTTGCGAGCGCAGCCACCTACCGCGTCAAGCTGCTGCAGCCGACAGTGATCAGCGGAACGATGCTGAAGGCGGGCGAGTACAAGGTAGAAGTTGGCGATAACAAGGCCGTGTTCAAGGCCGGCAAGGAGACGGCGGAAGCCACTGTGAAAGTGGAGAGCGTCAACCAGAAGTTCACCAGCACGACGTTCCGGTATGACCGCGGTGTGGATGGCACGCTGAAGCTGCAGGAGCTGAAGATCGGTGGCAGCAACGTCCGGCTTCTCTTTACGGGGCCGATCGGCGCGAGCGGTGCAACCGGCCGCTGAAGCAGTTTAGTTTTGTGGTGGGGCCGATTGGCCCCACCCGCCGGGCGGACACAGAAAGGGAAGAAGACCGCCCTGCAAGCCCGATTAGAAATCCGTCAGCGCAGCGATGAGAGCGCCCTTGGCCGAGCCGTGCAGAGGCTCGGCAGCCAGCCGCACTTCCGAGATAGGTACTGGCAGATTCGCTTCCTTCAGAATCTTTTCGAAGCGTTCGCGGAATCCCGCGGGTAGCGTGGTGCCTCCGCTCAGCACCAGAGGAATGGGGCGGCCCAGCCGGGGCAAGGATTTCGCGCCCGTGAGCGCCTCGCGCAGCGCTTCCACCAGGCTGCGGATCATCTCGTCGTAATAGACGCCCAGCACCTGCTGCACTTTGTCGTTGAAGAATCCATTCATGTGGAACGACTCTTCCTTGAGCAGGCGAATTCGATCGGCGCGCTCGCCGGTTACCGAAGCGGCGCTGGAATCGATGTAGTCGCCCGCGCGCGGAACGCTGAATGAAAGTACCGGCACCGACAGATACGCCATGCAGACGTTGCATAGCCCGCCGCCGCAACTGACGCCAATGCCCGTGTAGTTGGAGGCTTCCAGCTCGGAGTAGATCACGGCCAGGCCCTCGTTCACGCTGCGGACCTCAAAGCCGAGATCGGTAAGGATCTGGCGAATGGTGGCCTCGTGATAAGTGAGGCTGTCCTGTGCGCCGGCTGGCGGCGCGGGCACTGTGAAGAACAGCTTTCGCGGACCGTCCTCGCCCAGCATGCTGCTGAGGATCTGACGCATCATGTTGAGGCTTTCAGGTTCCGACGGGCTGAGCAGCCCGGCGGTCATGGTGCGACGGATATCCACGTTGAGCAGATCCGCGAATTTCTCCGACTCGTTGCCGTGCACGACGATCTCGCCGTCCTGCACCGCGTGCGGAATGTTCTCCTTCTTCATCACATTCGCAGTCATCTTCGAATACGGGATGGTTACAAACGCGTTGAGCTCGGTCCGGTATTGGAACCCGCCATTGTCTTCACGCGCCACGCAGATGCGGCTGGTGCCTACGTCCAGCCCGATCGCGCCGCCCGTTGTTTTTTCACTCTTCATTGTTCTCTCCCTTCTGTATTGCCGCCCTCGTTGCTGCCAGGATTTTTTCATAGCGTTGCCGGAGGATCCGCTTGTAAGCGGGAACCGGCATGCCCAGTACTGACGCCTGTAGTGCTACTTGTTCGTCGGAAGCGTGCAATCCCTGCCAAAGCCGGCGCCCGGTGGACTGCACGAAAACGTGGTCGTAATCGAAGCCGAAAGCGAACACGCTCGCCAGCGGCTCCTGGTAGTTGTCACCGAGCCCAATCCCGGTGAATGGAAAGTTGCCCGCCCAGTCGGTGTGATACCCAATGTGCATGTTGCTCGGGTTCACAGAGACCTGCGCATGAGTGACGCAGTTGCCCGCCGGAATCGAGTACTTGTACCGAAGCATGTCGGTGAGGACACGCGCCGAATGAATCTGCGCCGGGCTGATTGCGGGATTGTCCTCGCCACGGCGCGTCTCGGTCTCGAATGAAACGCCGAGGAAACTCGCGTTGAGGTTCACATAGGCGTACTTTTCGTCCGCCCAGATAGACATGCCCGCATGGTTCGCGATGTCCGATTCGGCGACGATGCGAAAGACGCGGCCAAAACGGTCGACCACGTAGTGATAGGAATGGTTCCGGCGCACCATATCGAGAACCGAAGCGCCAATCCGCTGCATCCGCCGGTTCTGCTCCGGCTCAAACGGCGCCATGTTGCTCTCGGTGGTGTGGTAGACGATGCCCGCCGGGCCGGAACGAATCACCTCGCTGGCCAGTTGCGGATCGCGGCGGCGGTACACCGGATACGGCACCCGGTCGTTCCCGGAGGTCTCGTAAGCTTTCTCAATGCGCAGGCCGTTGCTGTAGGTTTCGTAGCCGGGCGTGTCCTCCACCTGCCAAACCTTCTGCGCTTCCTCACCCGCGGGCTGAGGCGCGGGGGGAGGCATCAGGAATGGTTTCGAATAATCGCCCGTGGATGTGGAAGCCGTCGGGGATACCAGAAAAGCAGCCAGGACAATGACGCCAGCCACCACCATTCCGGCATGCACCATGAAGCGGCGCGGCCAAGGCAGCCGCCGGGGACGCGCAGAAGTCTCCGGCAGCGGCACAATGGCGCCCGCATCCACGGTATTGCGCAGGAAGCGCAACCGTTCGACAGGATCGCGTATGGTCTCCGCGCGCCACTCGATCACGGACATGCGCAACTCACCGCTGCGCTCGGGGCGCGAGCGCCGCCACCACAATTTGCGGCGCTGTCCCTGCTGTCCCACTGGCCGCCTGATTCCCGGATTCGCCGGCGTCATAGAAACGGATCCCACACCGCAGTGTTCGGATCTCATCGTTTCTATCGGCAAGGTCACGCGAATACCTTAGGCCTGGTACAAGACACCAGGGTAAGTTCTGGGTACAACGCCCTGGGCGAACTAAGGCCCCGGGCTTCCCTCAACTCACCGTTGCCGCCATCAGGGCTCCCCTTGCCGTGGAAGACAACGGCTCGGCGGACATGCGCACCTCGGAGAGACGGACGGGCAGCTCACAGGTGTTCAGAACTTTCTTGAAGAACTCGAAGAATCCCCGGGGCATCACGGTGCCGCCGCTCAACACCAGCGGAATCGGGTTATCCAGACGAGGCAGGCGCCGGGCGGCGGAGAGGTTTTCGCGAAGAGCAGACAGCAGGCTGTGAACCACCTCTTCGTAATAGACCGTGAGCGCGTTTTGCACCAGGTCTCCACCGAACCCGTTCAGGCTGAACGAGTGCTCCTTGCGCACGCGAATTCGATGCGAAACTTCCCCGGTGGCTTCGGCCGCGTGTGAATCGATAAAGTCGCCGGCTTTGGGAATGCTGAAGCTGATCACCGGCACCGAGAGCACGGCAAGGCACACGTTGCACATGCCGCT
>JBEKFB010000018.1:0-32166 GCA_050013535.1 Bryobacteraceae bacterium
GTAGTGGTGGAAGACGAGGAGCTAAAGCAGGTTGCGCCCGCTTCCGCGAGCACGATGGATGTGCTGCAGTTTGTCGGCAATGAAGATGTCGATCCTCTTTACTTCGAAAGCTCGTATTACGTGGCGCCCGAGGAAAAGGCCAGCAAACCCTACGCACTCTTTCTGGCCGCCCTCGTCAAAACCTCGCATAATGCGATCGCGAAAGTAGTGATGCACAACCGCGAGCACGTGGTGCTGATCAGGCCTTCACAGGACGGACTGGTGCTGCACACTTTGTACTACGCCGACGAGTTGCATCAAGCAAACAAGAGCGCCGCGCCAAGAGACAAGTTCACGGCGAAGGAGCTCGACATGGCCGGCACTCTGGTTCGACAACTCACCGCGCCCTTCAAGCCCGAGCAGTTCCACGATACCTACCGCGAAAATGTCGAGCGCCTGGTGAGAGAGAAGCAGAAGGGAAAGAAGATCACCACAATTAGTCAGCCACGTAAAGCTCCCGTGATCGACCTGATGGAGGCGCTGCAGCGGGCCCCTCACACTGGCGAAGCGAAGCCTCATCGCGCCCGCGGTAACGGGAAGAAACCATCAGGCCGTCGCAAGGCGGCGTAGTTCAGCGCGGAACTGGCGCGGCCAGAAGTTCGCGGACATGCCGAAGATCCGGCAACGAATTCCTCATGCATGCTGTGGCGCCGTTCGATGGTCGGTGCGCGCAGGATCGCAGAAGGATGTATGGTTGCCATGACCTCGCGCGCGCAGGAGTGCTCAAAGAAAGACTTTCCCGCGCTCGCGCGTTAACCGGAAAGCATTGCCGAGAAGTGCCTGGGCCGCAGTAGCGCCAAGGCAAACCACAGTCTCAGGCTTGATCAACGCAAATTCGGCTTCCAGCCATGGACTACAAGCCTGAACCTCAGAATTGCGCGGTTTCTTGTGCAGGCGCTGTTTGCCGCGCGTGCTGGTGTTACTTTGTCAGCGGGTCTCGCCCGTGCGTGTCTTGATGTGCAACGCTCCGACCAAATTAAGCCGGAGTGCACACACGCGCGAAATCGCGCGAACCCCAACGGAACGTACGGGCATTTCTTCTCATGTCCTGTAAATCTTTCCGGAGTGTATCGGAAGCGGCAATCATGGCGTCCCACCAGCAGTTACATGGGCGGTTACGCCCGCCGCTCGGGAGGAATTGAATGGTGACTCTTTGGAATACGTGGGGAGCCTGGTTGTTGCCGATTAGCGTGCTCGCCGGGTCGATTGTCCTGGCTCTGTTAGTTCACTACGTGGTTTTCGCCGCCGGGAAACGCATCGCCGGCCGTTCGGGCGGCGTCATCTACAATTCCCTGGTGCAACACGCCGAGGGGCCCACGCGCTGGATATTTCCGCTCATCGGAATCATCCTGGCTCTGCCTCTCCTGCCGGTGCGGTGGGAACTGGCGCAGAGTTTGCGGGAACTGGTCGGCCTTGGTGTTATCGGTGCCATTGCATGGGCGATCATTCTCCTGACCGAGGTTTTGAGCGATGCGGCCTATGCGCGATACCGCGTGGACATCAGCGACAATCTCAGCGCGCGTCGCATCCGCACTCAGATCGCGGTGTTGCGGCGAATCTTCAATATCGTCGTCATCGTTGTCTCGCTCGGTATCATGCTGATGACGTTTTCCAGCGTGAGACAGCTTGGCACAAGCGTACTGGCATCGGCGGGACTCGCGGGTTTGGTTGTCGGCATGGCCATGAAACCCACGCTCTCGAATCTTCTCGCAGGTGTGCAAATCGCCCTCACCGAACCGATACGTATTGAAGATGTGGTGATCGTCGCCGGCGAGTATGGATGGATCGAGGAAATTCGGACTACCTATGTAGTTGTGCGCGCCTGGGATTTGCGACGGCTGGTTGTGCCGCTGTCATACTTCATCGAGAATACGTTTCAAAACTGGACACGGCAGACCGCCGACCTGCTGAGCTACATTTACCTCTATTGCGACTACACCGTACCCGTGGAAGAGCTTCGTCAGGAGTTTCGCCGCGTGCTGGAATCCACGCCCCTGTGGGATAAGAAGGTCTGCGTGCTCCAGGTCAGCGACAGCTCTCCGCAATCGATTCAGATTCGCGCGCTGGCCAGCGCATCGGATTCGGGCAAGTCGTGGGACTTGCAATGCTACGTTCGCGAAAACCTGATTCGATTTCTGAAAGACAACTACCCGGAGAGCCTGCCGCTGCGCCGTGTCGATTATCGCGGCTCACTCGACAGCAATCAGCCATCTCCGGGATCCATGCCGCCTCCCGGCGTGATGGTTCACCAACACGGACCCAACGGATCCGCGTCCGGTCAGGAAGTCTGACTGAGCTGCTTCACCTGGTTGGTCTCCGGTCCCAGGTACTCCTGGTGCTGGATAGTGCTGTCGTCGTTCGCAGTTCTCGACAGGGCGCCAATTGCCGCAAGACCGATGAGCATTTCGCGATGGTCGAAATTGTCCTGCAGGCACGTTGGACAGCAAGTGTGCGGGAGTTTTTCTTCACTGTGCACCCTGGCGTCCACCAGGAATTGTTCGAGTCCTTCGCATCGCCAAAAAGACTATGTGCCGGAACGCTGATCGCTTAAAATGTACTGGACGAGAATCGGCCTCACGAGGCAGGCCCCTGGAGGGACCTGACGAAAGTGCCCTGACGGATCGAACAATGAGTAAACTTCTGCCTTTAGTAATTGATTATGGTCGCCTGTTAGCTCTGTGTCTACTGATTTTCCGGACTGCGGCACTGGGGTGGGCCGACACCTCGTCACCAGGTGACACCGGCCAAAATGGTCCCGCAGCCCTCAAGAACATGAGCCTCGAGGAACTGTCGGAGATCGAAGTCACAACCCCCTCGAAGGAACCTCAGAAAGCCTTCCGGAGCCCGGTTGCCATCTACGTGATAACGGGCGAACAGATTCGTCGTTCCGGGGCCACCAGCATTCCCGAAGCTCTGCGTCTTGCGCCCGGCGTCGAAGTGGCGCGAATTGACGCGAACAAGTGGTCCATCGGAATTCGCGGGTTTGGCGACCGGTTCTCGCGCGGCGTTCTTGTGCTGATTGATGGGCGTACCGTTTACTCGACACTCCTTGCCGGCACCTACTGGGAAGTGCAGGACACCGACATGGACGACATCGACCGGATCGAAGTGATCCGCGGTCCCGGCGGCACCATTTGGGGTCCTAATGCGGTGAACGGCGTCATTAATATCATCACCAAAGATTCCCGTGACACGCACGGCATTCTGGCATCGGCCGGCGGAGGCAACGAGGAGCAGGGCTTTGCTAACTTTCGTTACGGCGGCGACAACGGATCGGGACTGAACTATCGCTTCTATATCAAAGGATTCACGCGCGCGCCCGAATACCACTCGGATGACCGCAATTTCGACGACTGGCGAGAGACCCAGGCCGGGTTCCGAATGGACTGGAACAAGGACAGCCGCGACTCGTTCACCGTTCAGGGCGATCTCTACGCCGAGGAAGCCGGCGAAAGCGTGGGAGCCATCAGCTACACTCCACCTTATTCCCAAATCATCGATGGAAATGCGGACCTGTCCGGCGGAAATCTGCTGGCTCGGTGGAAAAGAACTATAAGTGACAACGACGACATTCAGGTTCAAGCCTACTACGATCGAACGAACCGCTTCGAGCCGAATTTCGCTGAAATCCGTAATACCTTCGACATCGATTTCCTGCAACATCTGAACCTGCCGGCGCGCCAGCACGTTTCCTGGGGTTTGGGCGGGCGCTTCAGCCTGGCCGACGATATCGAAGTGGTCTCCGGCCTCAGCTTTCAGCCGGCCAGCAGGACCGACCAGCTTCTCACCGGGTATTTGCAGGACGAAATCGCGCTGGTGGACAACAAGCTGTCGCTGACCCTCGGAACGAAACTGCTCCACACTAATTTTACCGGCTTCGGCCTGGAGCCAAGCGGCCGCCTCGCCTGGACGCCTACGAACAATCAAACTATCTGGGCCGCCTGGACTCACGCACTGCGGACTCCGTCGGACGCGGAGGAGAACTTCTATCTTTCCGGTTACCTCGGAATGGAGAATGGCATCCCGTTTTTTGCGCGCTTCAACGCGAATACCCATTTCGCGCCAGAGCAGCTCAACGGATATGAACTCGGCTACCGCTACCGCTTCAGCAAGACCATCGACGTCGATTTCGCTGGCTTTTATAACCATTATCACGATCTATACGACGAGGAGTTGACGGGAGCAGTTTATCTCGAAGATAACCCGCCGCCCGAGCATTATCTGCTTCCCGCCGAGTTTGGCAACGGGGTTTTTGGAACCACCAAGGGATTTGAAGTCTCGCCGGAGTGGAATGTCACGAAGTTCTGGCAGGTTAAAGGGTCCTGGTCTTACCTGCAGGTCGATTTGAACACCGCGGAGCCATATTACGGGTTCGCGCCCGGTGAAGTGGGGTCGAATCCAAAGCACGAGGCAACCGTTCAGTCTTTCCTCGATGTGTCGAAGAAATTCTCTTTCGACCTTACATACCGGTATGTGGCCCAGCTTCCCGGACTGTCGATTCCCGCGTATTCAACCGCCGATGCCCGGTTGGAATGGCGGATCAACCGCCAGTTGGCGTTGTCGTTGGCGGGTCGAAACCTTCTTCAGCCTTACCACTACGAATACAGCTACGATCCGGGTCCGCTGGTGGGAATCATGCGCAGCGGTTACCTGCAATTGACGTGGAGGCAATGACAAGGATCGGGCACATGTTCTGGTTAAGCCGGCGGTCCTTTTCATCCATGGCTCTGACTTTCTGCCTGGGCTGGACCTCCGTCTTCACTTTGCGGGCCGCCGAAGAGCCGCCACTGGAATACCAGGTGAAGGCCGCGTTTCTGATGAATTTCACCAAATTCGTCGATTGGCCTCCGGCGGTTTTCGAGGACGAAAAATCTCCGCTGTCGGTTTGCATCTTTGGCGATGACGTTTTCGGCGGCGCGCTCGATCAGATTGTGTCCGGTGAAGCCGCACACGGCCGGCGGCTGGCGGTACAAAGGCTGCCGCACGGGCCCGTTCCAAAGTCTTGCCAGGTTTTGTTTATCAGTGGCGTCGAAAAAAACGCGTCGAGCATTCTGGCGGACGTGGGGCGCGACGTGCTCACCGTGGGTGAAGGCGACCACTTCCTTCACGATGGCGGCATGATCGCGTTCGTGATCGAGAACCGGCGAGTCCGGTTCGATATCAGTCAAAGGGCGACAGGGAACGCCGGGCTGCGGATAAGCTCGAAGCTGCTGCAGGTCGCGAGGAACGTGGAGAAATAGAAGCATGCCAGGAGCGCGCAGTTTCGCCGACATGCCGATCAAGCAGAAGCTGGTCTCCACCATTGTGGTCACCACGGCCGCCGCTCTGCTTCTCTCCGGCGCGGGCATTCTTTTCGCTGACGCGTTTCTGTTCCAAAGATATTTGCGCCACGACCTCGCGGTTCTTTCGAGCATCGTGGGCGACAACAGCACGGCGGCGCTCGCGTTCGACGACCCGCATGCGGCCGGGGAAACCCTGGGCACGCTACGCGCGCGGACGCACGTAATTTCCGCGTGCATATACCGTGCGGACCGGACAATCCTGGCCAGCTATCGCCGGGGGGGCGCGTCTCGCCCGTGCCCGCCGGCCGCCGCGGGTGACGAGGTCCGCGCTACGCAATCGAGCATCGCCGTGTCGCATCCCATCGTTCTTCAGGGCCGCCGTATTGGCACTCTCGTGCTGCTGTACGATCTGGGCGAGATCGGTGAACGTACCCGGCTGTTCGGCCTGACCATCCTCGCCGTGCTGCTTGTGTCGAGCGTCATTGCGTTTCTGCTTTCATCGACGCTGCGCTCCACAATTACCACACCGATTCTGCAACTTGCGCATTCGGCAACCGCCGTTTCAACCACCAGAGACTACAGCATCCGCGCCCGCAAGTCTTCCGGCGACGAGCTCGGTGTTCTGGTTGACGCATTCAACGAGATGCTCGAGGGTATCCAGTTTCGCGACAGCGGTTTGCGGAAGGCCCTTATCGATCGTGGCGCGGCCCTGGCCGAAGCTGAGAACGCCCGGCACTTTCTGGAAACTACGCTTGGCAGCATCGGCGACGCCGTGATCTCCACCGATATCGAGGGGAGCGTTGCTTTCGCCAATCCGGTCGCGCTGGCGTTGGTGGGTTGGCCAGAGTCCGAGGTCAAAGGGAAGCGCCTCGAAGAGGTCTTTCACATAGTGAACGAGTTTACGCGATCCGCTGTGGAAAGTCCGGTAATCAAAGTGTTGCGTGAGGGCGCGATTGTGGGATTGGCAAATCACACGCTGCTGATCAGGCGAGACGGCAGCGAAATTCCCATCGACGACAGCGCCGCCCCAATTCGCGACGCCAGCGGCACCATTCAGGGCACCGTGTTGGTGTTCCGCGATGTCACCGAACGGCGACGCGCTGAAGAGGTGACGCGCCGGCTTGCATCCATCGTGGAATCGTCGGAGGACGCCATCATCGGTCACGATCTGTCCGGGCTGTTTACCAGCTGGAACCGAGGCGCTGAGAGGATTTTCGGCTACTCGGCAGACGAGATTATCGGCCGCTCCACGTCGGTGATCGCCGGCGCCGAACAAGACGACGAAATGCCCGGTATCCTCGCGCGGATCGCCCGCGGAGAACGTATCGAACAATTTCAGGGGCTGCGCCGCACCAAGAGCGGCAAGCTGGTTGACGTCTCCATTACCGTCTCTCCGATTTACGACGAGCTTGGACGCATCGTGGGAGCTTCGAAGATCGCCCGCGATATTACCGAACAAGTACGCGCCCGCGATATTACCGAACAAGTACGCTCGGTGGAACGCCTGGCGCAACTTAATGCCGCCTTGCAGCGTTCTAACGAGAGCCTGGCGCGCTCAAACGAAGACCTGGAGCGCTTTGCTTTTGTCGCCAGTCACGATCTGCAGGAGCCATTGCGCATGATCACGATTTATTCGCAGCTTCTGGTCAAAGCCTATACCGGCGACGCCGATCCCCGCGCCAGGATGTTCATCGAATATATTTCCGGCGGCGCGCGGCGCATGCAGGAACTGCTGGCCGATCTGCTCGCGTATGCCGAGATCGGCGCTCTGGTTGACGATTCGAGATCGGCTACCGACCTCGATCTGGTTCTTGCCGAAGTAAAACAGAACCTGAAGGCAGCTATCGACGAAAGCGGCGCGCAACTTGCGGCGGATCCCTTGCCCACGGTTATCGCTCACCGGGCGCAATTCATAGCGCTGTTTCAGAACCTGATCGGGAACGCCATCAAGTACCGCAGCGCGGACCCGCCGAGAATCCGTATTTCCGTTCAGGACGAGACCGGCCAGATCCGATTTTCAGTGGCCGATAATGGTATCGGCATTGAGGCCGAGTATTTGGAGAAAGTATTTGTCCCGTTCAAGCGTCTACATGGGAAGCAGATCCCCGGCACCGGGATTGGCTTGGCGATCTGCCAGCGCGTGGTGGAGCACTATGGCGGACGGATCTGGGTAGAATCGGAGGCCGGGCACGGGTCAACGTTTATTTTCACGCTTCCGGCAACGGCGCGTGTCAGAAAGGAGCGCTAGACGGTGCTGGGGGGCGGAGACCACAAGGCCAGGATTCTCGTGGTGGATGACAATCCTGGTGACGTCGAACTCCTGCGCATGGCGCTGGCGGAAGCCGGCGTGAACTGCGATTTGACCGTGCTGGACAATGGCCGGGAGGCTCTCGAGTTTGTGCAGGGCCGCGGGCGTTTCGGCGCGGCGCCGCCACCCGATCTGGTGATTCTGGATCTCAACCTTCCGAGGAACGACGGCACGGAGATCCTTGAGGCCATGCGCGCAACCGAATCGTACGCGGAGACTCCGGTGGCGATTCTCAGCTCTTCTTCTTCATCGCGTGAGCAGGCGAAGGTGGAAGGCCTTCGAGTGAAACGATTCATCGTTAAGCCGCCCGATCTGGACAAATACATGAGAATCGGCGTGATCCTGCGCGAGGTGCTGGCCGAGGAACGTGCACGCGGAATCGCCGAAGGATGAAGCGGGCCAGGGAGTTTCTGCCCGGCATGGAAAAAGGTGCCTTCCACCACGCGGCGCGCATACGCTCCGAGGACGTCTTGGAGAACCCCGGGATGATGGAAGGGCTGGATCGGTTCAGGTCGGCTCCCGGTATTTGCTACACACGCCCGCTGGAATGTGCGACCAGACTGACCACAAAGAGAATCGCAAACAGAAGGAACGCCGCAACCAGAGCGATCACCAGGAACACCGCGCGCAATAGGGCACCCTCTCACATCCGCCGTGGCTGTATGCAGGCGGACCGCCAGACTCGGCGGGCAAATTGCACATGTTTGCGCGGAAGGCGGTCATGCCCGGTGACCGAACGCTTGCCGGAATCGGACTGACATTCCTTGTGTGGCCCCTTTTGGGGGCGCCGCCGCTCAGCGTGCGAGCCTTTGCCCGCGCCTCATTGGCAGGCAAGGAGTTCGACGAGTAGGTGAAGCCGCGGGAGATGAGGAAACCGAAATGACTGAAGCAATGCCATGAAAGGTGGCAGAATTGGCGTGGCCAGCGTCTGTTTGTTGATGGCTGCCGGAACCATGGAACACTCGACGTCCCTGGTGGTTGACCTTCTTGCCTACGTGAAACGCACCTGGTATACGCTGACCCGTACGCACCAGAACCTGGCCGCTGCGGCAGTCGATCCGAAACTAAAACACAAACCGGGGCAGCCCTGGCTCGTGTACGTGGCGAGAGATGAAGATCTGCACGGCGTCGAAGTGCTGCTGCGCAACGAAATGGGAGTTGACTACCAAAAGATCGACGTGCGCCCCCTGCCGGAGGACGAGGCTCATCTGAGCGAGCCGGGTCTTCTGTATTTGCCAAAGCCCTACGTTGTGCCCGGCGGGCGCTTCAACGAAATGTACGGTTGGGACAGTTACTTTATCCAGATCGGTCTGCTGCGCGACGGCGAAGTGGAGCTGGCGAAGGACCTGGCTGACAACTGCCTCTACGAGATTCGCATGTATGGGAAGATTCTCAACGCGAATCGCACTTACTATCTGACGCGTTCTCAGCCGCCGTTCCTGACCGAAATGCTGCTGGGAGTGTACAAGCGCACGGGGGACCGCAAGTGGCTCGCCGACGCCGTCCCCGCGGTCGTGGAATACTACCGCTTCTGGACCACGGAACCGCACCTGACGCGCGAAACCGGCCTGTCTCGCTATTACGACACCGGCGACGGCCCTGCGCCGGAAGTTCTGTCTTCGGAGATCGATGTCCAGGGCAAATCCGAGTACGATCTCGTCCGCGAATACTATCGCACCCATCGTGTCACCGACTACGATGTGAGTGAATACTACGACGGCAGGACCGGTGAACTCACTTCGATCTTCTACAAAGGCGACCGGTCGATGCGCGAATCGGGATTCGATCCTTCCAACCGCTTCGGGCCGTTCAGCGTCGACATCATCCACTACAACCCGGTTTGCCTGAACACGCTCCTGTACCTGATGGAGATGCAAACCGCGGAGATCCTGGAAATCGTCGGACGTGGGCAGGAAGCCTCGCCATGGCGTGAGCGGGCGCGCGTCCGTGCCCTCAGAATTAACGAGCTGATGTGGGACGAGAACGCCGGATTGTACTTCGACTACGAGTTCGTGCACAAACACGTCAGGCACTATCCGTTTCTCACCGCGTTCTATCCGCTGTTCGCGGGCATTGCCAGCGAATCGCAGGCTGCGCGTGTGGTGAAGAATCTTTCGCTCTTCGAGCGGACCGGGGGCTTGCAGACCAGCACGAAACAGACCGGCGACCAGTGGGACGCCCCCTTTGGATGGGCGCCTCTGCAGTGGATTGCAATCCAGGGCCTGCGGCGTTATGGCTATAACAGCGAAGCGGACCGCGTCTCCATGGGGTTTCTTTCGCTGGCGCTGGCCGGTTTCGAACAGCACAACACGCTGGTCGAAAAATACGACGTGGTCCACTGCCGCACCGATATCGCCAAAGGCCTCCGCTTCGGTTATCACTCCAACGAAGCCGGATTCGGCTGGACCAATGCCGTGTTCACGAGTCTGTTCGATGAGCTTTCACCCGAGGATCGCGCGAACCTGCGGGGAGCCGCGGCCGCGCACCGTCTTCGTTAGCCCACGAAGATTCTGTTCTCACTCCGTGGCGGTTGAGTCCCTGACAGCTTCCGCGAAGTGAATGTTACGGCAACAGTTCTCATTACTCCCAATCTCCGGCCTTCCGAAACATGCCTCGCGCGACAACGTCCATTCAGTGGAGCACGTCGTGTCATTTTCATTAGTGGCGCGGATACCGCCGTGTGGACGCCCATGAAAATCAAAGCGGCTATAGGGGCACGCGCCAGCAGACTTATCTGTTTGTTGCAGCCGCACTCCTGGCGGCTGGCCATGGCGGGCCTCGCCGTTCTTGGTGAGGCGGGAACAAGTCTGCTGGAGCCCTGGCCGCTCAAGATCGTTGTCGATAACGTCCTTAAGCCGAAGAAGACCCATGGCTGGTTGAATCACCTAATTCATTCGACAGCCGGTGCGGACAGCCTCGCCATCCTGAAACTGGCTGCGATTGCGGCGCTGATCATTGCCTGCGTGGGAGCGCTCTGTTCCTACGCCGAAAAATACCTGACCACCAGCGTGGGCCAGTGGGTCATGCACGATCTGCGGCGCACGCTGTACTCGCACGTTCAGAAGCTGTCTCTCTCCTACCACGACAACAAGCAAACCGGCGACCTGATCAGCCGTGCCACCACCGATATCGATGCGATTCAGAGCTTCATCGGCACCGGGCTGCTCAGCGCGGTGCTGGATATAGTGACGCTCTTCGGGATGGTGGCGGTGATGCTCTATGTCAATTGGCGCTTCACGCTGATCGCGTTGTCGATCGCGCCGCCGCTGTTCGCGGTCGTCTTCACCTACACGCGGCGGATCAAGAAAGCTTCGCGCGCGGTGCGCAAGAAGGAAGGCGAGATCACGTCCATCCTGCAGGAAGCGTTCTCCTCCATTCGCGTCATACGCGCCTTCGCCCGCGAAGATTTCGAGCAGCGCCGCCTAGAGGAAGAAAGCCTGGAGAGCGTCGAGATTGCTTTGCGCGCGCGCAGCCTGAAAGCGCGGCTGGCGCCCTTAGTCGAAATCATCGTGGCGTGCGGCACCAGCCTGGTGCTGTGGTTTGGAGCGCGCATGGTGCTGGACGGGACGCTCTCCACCGGCTCGCTCATCGCGTTCATCTGGTACCTGGGCAAGATGTACAAGCCGATGCAGGACCTGTCGAAAATGACCGACACATACTCGCGCGCCGCGGTTAGCTACGAGCGGATTTGCGAGGTGCTGGAGACAGAGCGTGAAGTGCGCGACATGCCCGGCGCGCGCCGTGCCGCGCCATTTCGAGGCCGCATCGAGTTCGATCATGTATTCTTCCACTACGATCCCAACGCTCCGGTGTTGCAGGATGTTACCTTCCGCATTGAGCCCGGTCAGGTTGCCGCGCTGGTTGGTCCCACTGGCGCCGGCAAAAGCACCATCGCCAGCCTGCTGCCGCGCTTTTACGATCCAACCGATGGCGTGGTGCGCATCGACGGCCAGGACATCCGCGTCTTTCAACAGAAATCGGTGCGGCGGCAGATCAGCTTCGTTCTGCAGGAAACGCTGCTCTTTCACGGCACCATCTGGAATAACATCGCTTACGGCAAACCCGAAGCCACGCGAGCTGAAATTGTCCGGGCTGCTGAACTGGCGAACGCGCACGAGTTCATTGAGCGGCTTCCTGACGGCTACAACACGATCCTGGGCGAACGCGGAGCGACACTATCCGGGGGACAAAGGCAGCGTCTCGCGATCGCGCGGGCCATCATTCGAGACACGCCGATTCTGGTGCTCGATGAGCCGAGCTCGGGTCTCGACGCCGCATCGGAGAAACTGGTTTTCGACGCGCTTGATCGGCTGATTGAGGGCAAATCGTCGATTATCATCGCCCACCGGCTATCCACCATCCAGCGTGCGGATATCATCTTCGTCGTGCAGAATGGCCGGATTGTTCAGCGCGGCAGCCACGATGAGTTGATGGCGCGCGGTGGATTGTACGCCGAACTCTATGAGCTGCAATTCGCAAGGGGCGAAGCTACGGTGGAAGCGTCATAGCCGCTCATCACAACGCCCGCAGCGCCGCGATCCGCTTCTGCACCACCGCCGTGAATCCATCGATCTGTTCCGGCGTATAGCCAGCCGCGCGAAACGCGTCCCGTATTTGCGAGGGCGACAGCTGGCCCAGCAGATCGCCCATCCAGCGGGCATCCGCGCGCGGAATGTTCTTTCCAATCCACATCAGGCCCAAGCGCTTGAAGTAATTCTCCGGACAGAAGATCCAGATGAACGCCGGGCGTGCGGGTTCCTTGAAATCCACGTACGTCGGCGTGGCCTTCGCGATGAACTCGGAGTGTTCATACGCCTTGAGATTCCCCTTGGCTGTCGAAAGCGGGATAGTTGCGCCGGCGGTTCCGAAGCTGGCGCCCAGGTCGCTGACCACATACCTTTGCCGCCCGTCGCCTTCATCGTAGATGGCGTTGTTGTCGTCTTTGACGTCCCAGTTGTTAATCAGCGCCATCATGACGCGGAGCCCGTTGAACTCACGTGTGTTGTCGAACGGATCGTCCTTCCATTTCCACGTACCGAGCTTTTTCCCGTGCTCTTCCCGCTTCAGGCGAACGTTGTTCATGGACCCGCCGTGCACCTGATTGCCCCCACGATTCAGGTGCGCGGGCATGTCCTCCACGTGCACGTCATCTACGAAATAATCTTCATCGGCGTAATAGCCGACCGCCCACACCAGCCGTGTTGCCGCAGTTTCCGGCCGCGCCTCCGCGCCCAGCTTGATTCGCCACTTCACGCCGTCGGCATCCTTTACGTCGTACTTGGGATTCGATCCGTGGAGGTCCTCCTTTTTGAACGTGAAAGTACCGTGCGGCAGGTGGTCCTTTCCGCCGGGGCCGTAGAACAGATCGCGTGTTGCGAGGTCGGCGGGATCGTGCCACAAAACCGGATGACCGCCGGTAGAATCTACGTTTGCCGAGTCCGTTTTACTCCCGCCGTCCGCACCGTACACGGCCAGGGTGATCAAGGGTGACATCCAAAGAGACAACAAAATGAGCTTGGGTCTCAATGACATATGGGTTTCGCGCCGCCTCCAAAGCACCAACGCGTTCGGAAAGGGCACGAATGATGCCATACAAGAGCGGTAGGAGAACACCGCGTGAGATTGCTGCAACAGCCCGACGACGGCGTAAAGCCCCTGGTGAATGCCATCGACAACGCGCAGAAAAGCATCGAGCTCATGGTCTTTCGTTTTGACCAGAAGGAGATCGAGCGTGCACTGAAGCGCGCTGTGAGCAGGGGAGTGGCGGTACGGGCGCAGATCGCGCACGTGAATGGCTCAGGCGAAGACGCGCTTCGGCGCGTGGAGATGCGTCTGCTCGCGGCGGGCGTGACGGTTTCCAGGAGCGACGACGGGTTCGTGCGTTACCATGCCAAACTGATGATCGTCGATCGCAAAGAGCTGTTCCTGCTGGCCTTTAACCTTACGCAGAATGATATTCTGCAGAGTCGCAGTTTCGGCGTCATCACGGCGGATCACAGACTGGTAGCCGAATCTTTGAAACTGTTCGAGGCCGACGTGCGGCGCCAGACCTATGAACCCGGCCTTTCCACGTTCATTGTCAGCCCGGCGAACGCGCGCGAAGAACTTGGTGCGTTCATCGAAGGCGCGGAGAAAGAGCTGCTGATTTATGACCCGCGCATCAGCGATCCGGCCATGCTCGGCCGGTTGCGGGAGCGGTCCAAGGCCGGCGTGGATATCAAGGTGATCGGCCAGGTGACGGGCAAGGGTTGGGGCATTGGCGTACGCAAGCTCGCGACAATTCGCCTGCACACGCGCAGCATGATCCGTGACCGCAAGCATTTCTTCATCGGGAGCCAGAGCCTGCGCGAGGCTGAACTCGACCGCCGCAGAGAGGTGGGGGCGATTTTCGACGATGCGCCGTCCATCGAAAAGCTGGTGGCGACATTTCTGGACGACTGGCGCTTGTCCGAAGCGGGATCAGTCCGCGATTCCCCGAAGCCGCGAACGCCGGCCACGAAGGTGGCGAAGCGAGTGGCGAAGGCCGTGTCCAGGGAACTTCCGCCGATCGCTCCCGTGCTTGAGGGAACGATGAAAGAACTACAGGTCGAAACGGCGGAACTCGCTCTCGACGCAGCTATTGTTGAAGAAGCAGTTCGCGAGGCAGTGAAGGAAGCCGTGAAAGAAGCGGTTCGGGATGTTGTGGAAGAGGCGGAAACGAACGGCGTGCCAGCGTGATCCGGGGCCGTCGACAGGACTGTAACCGCAGGCGTCCATCTGTAATCACGGCCCCGGGGGTGCGGCTTTGAAGTTCTTACGCAGTAGCGGGACGGTTTACTGCGGTACGCGGTAATTCAGCAGCGGCGTCCACAGACCCGTCGCCTTCAAAACCCAGACACAAACGCAAATCACAACGACGATATTCAGGATCGTCTTAATGCTGCCGGCCATAGGAATGTATGTGTTAATGACCCAAAGCAGCACGCCCACCACGATCAGCGTCAGCACGATATAAACGAGCGGCATTCGTCTCCTCCCATGGTTCTTCGGGCAATCGGTTTGCCAGACAGGAAAGAGCCGGAACGGTTAGTGCGCCGGAATAGTCGCCGAAGCCAGCACCGGCGTGGCCTGGAAGTGAAGGACGAAGTTCTGCAGAGCGCGCTGATACCAGCTCATGCCCAACGCTCGCGCTTCGCTTAGAGCTTGTTTGTTGTCCCAGTGATCGTGGCCGATTCGGTAGCACGCGATCACCGCGCCGGTGCGGTCCGCTCCGCGCCGGCAGTGAACGAACACGGGGCCATCGGCGCTGTCATTGAACATGGCGAGAACCTTCGCGACATCGTCGCTTGACGGCGAGGTCATACCTTTCATGGGCACGCTGACGTAGTGCATGCCCGCAGCCTCCACCAGCCGCTGTTCATCCGCCTGCGAGTGCTCGCCAATGCTGCGCAAATCGACAACGGTTTTGATGCCTAGGTGAGCGAGACTGGCGAAACCAACGTCCGTCGGTTGCGCCCCGCGGTAGACCTGATCGTCTACCTTCTGAAAATTGACCACGCCAGGCAAAGGAAGCGACGCCGCGCTGGCGCCAAAAGCCGAAAAGGCGACAAGCAGCGATGCACATCCGTACCATTTCGAGACGAACCCGTAGTTCATAGGACCAACACCTTTTTCCTGAGGGCCACGCCTGGCTGGGAAGAGCGAGGTTCGTAACCCGCTACTCTACGGATGTTTGTAAGGTGAAAAACGGTTCCCTGCCGCAGCTTGTAACGGTGACGGAATGCGAATCCGGTTTTGTCCGACCCTGGCCGTTGCAATCCGCTCCACCCAAAAACAGTGTGTGCCGGATCGACGAATAAAAGGTTGCGACCTCCTCCGGTCGCCGATGAAGCGAACCGCTCTCCCGTGCCGGATCTGACGCTGCTGTTCTTCGAACCAGCCAAAGGTTATTCCGGAAGCAGCAAAAACGGTCACCTCCGGGAGAAGGTTCACTCCATCGGATACAGGCTACCGCGCGCTGTAGCGCACGTGCGGCATATCGCTGTTGGCAAAGTCGGCGCTGGTTTCACCGGTTGCCGAGACGTCATCGGCGCCCGCGTTCTTCAGCGTTTTCTTGGCCAGCGATACCCAGTCGGAATTGTCGCAGTGAACGGAGAGCAGTGCCCGGCCTTCCTTGATCAGGCCCTCGTAGCGCCGCGCCTCATATTCGGGAATACCCATTCCGATGAGCGCGCCGATGATTCCACCGGCCACTCCGCCCGAGCCGACTCCCGCTAACAGACCCATAATCGGTCCGGCGGCGATAAACGGCCCAAGGCCGGGAATCAGTATCGCGCCTGCGCCCGCAAGCAGCCCCAGCGCTCCGCCTACGACGGCGCCGGCTCCCGCGCCGGTCACCGCGCCTTCGGGTGCTTTCGTATGTTTTTCGTGAGCGAGATCTTTGGTCCCTATGTTGTCGGCGAGCAGGACCGAGATGTCCTCCCCCCAAACCCATTGCGCAGGAGCGCGTCAACGGCGGCCTGCGCGTGAAGCCGGTCGCTCAGAATTGCAAAAACTGCTGTATTTGCCATGATTTCTTTCCTTTCCTGTTCTGGATGAATTAGCGGCCAGCGGCATGAGCCGATGGCTGCACGGTTAGTTCGTTGGTTACGCTTCCCGCGCCAGCGAATTGCTTTGCCTTGTGCTCGATAGCTTGTCTCTCAGCGTCGGAGCGCACCGGTCCGCGCAACGTGACTTGCCCATCGTGAACAAGGATCTTCACGTTGTGCGCATAGGTCGACAGCGTCTTGTCTGTCACCAGCGAGTGGCGAATCTGCTGGGTGAGCCTTCGATCGGCGTTTTTCGTCGACACTCCGTTCGCCTGTGCCAGAGCGGGGGCGTCATCCGGGAGGGTCAAGGCGGCGCAAGCCAACCCACCGGCAATCACAGCCACCAGAATCGACAGTCGTTTCATTCCACTTCCCTCCGCGCACGATTCCTGCAATCCGGTACCCACCGCAACAAGTGGACGTGACATGCCGGATACTTTCACCCCAGGCTCTTGGGAATGCATCGTGCCGAAGTATCTTGGTGCGGTCAGTACGTTTGCGCGGCCTTGGAACGCTTCCAGGCGGCTGGTAAAGTTTCTATGGCGAACTCCAGCCCATACCGCCGTATGAGCGCCTGGAAGAATTCCGAGGTTACGAATTCCTGGTGCTCCGCATCCAACCAGCGAGGCGCAACCATGGCAAACTACGCTCTTATTTGCACCGACTGTGGCCGAGAATTCGAAGAGACCGATGAAGGCCCGGAGTTCGACCCGGCTCTCATCTCGTGTCCGGATTGCGGCAGCGACCGCATCCAGATGGCCACGGAAATGGCCTCGTCCGCATCTTCGAAGCGGAATTACCCGCGGGTATAGATCGCAGCCGTGCCAGGCGCGCCAGGCGGTAAGTGGCCGCCGTATTCCGGCGCTCCCGTGGCGATTGCAAGCCGCCAGAGCGAATCTGGCCCGGGCCTGTGTTCTTCTCCGAAGTTGCAAAGCAAGAGCGCGGATGGGCCGAAGGGGTCTGAGCGTTCCATGGTCAGCGTGCGCGCGTTCTCGTCCACTGCCACGCAGGTCAAGTCTCGCCGGCAGTTAGATAATGCAGGTTGATTCTTGCGCAGCGCTATCAGGTCGCGGTAAAGGCGTAGCATCGCCGAATGGGGCGCGGCATCAATGGCAGTCCACGAGAGCTTCGATTTCCCGAAGGCCCGCTGACTCTGAGGGTCTTCATACACGCCTTCCCCCGCCGTCGCGAAATCGCCATACTCCTTCTTCCGGCCTTCGCTCACGGCGCGCGCCAATTCGGGATCGGTGTGGCTGGTGAAGTAGAGGAACGGCGCAGGATCTGAGAACTCCTGCCCCATGAACAGCAGCGGCACGTATGGCGCGCACAACAATATCGCTGCGGCAAGTTTCTGCTCCTCAAAGGAAACGCGGGCGGCAAGCCGCAGTCCTTCGCTGGTGTTGGCCACCTGATCGTGATTTTCGAGGAATGCCACAAAATGCTCGCCTGGCCGGTCTTTCGACGAATTGCCAAAGCGCCGCTGCCGGTACGCCGACCATACGCCGTCGATCACATAGCCATCGCGGAGTGCTTTGCAAATATCGGCGATGTGACCGAAGTCGCGGAGAAATCCACGCCGGTTGCCGGTGAGAACACCGAAGACCGCGTGATGAAAATCGTCCAGCCATTGGGCGTCGAGTCCGTATCCACCGGCTTCTCGCGGCGCGATGACGCGTACATCGTTGAGATCGCTCTCGGCAATCGTGAAAGCCTGGCGGCCAAGCCGCGCAGCCTGATCCCGAAAACAATCCGCCAGCTCGTGTAGGACGTGCTGCGCGCTGAAATCGTAAATCGCGTGAATCGCGTCGAGGCGAAGCGCGTCAATATGATATTCCGTCAACCAATACAGCGCGTTGTCAATGATCAGCCGCCGTACGCCGTCCGCTCCAGGGCCATCGAAATTGATAGCGTCGCCCCAGGGCGATTTGTAGTGGTCCGTAAAATACGGTCCGAACTCGCCCAGATAATTGCCTTCGGGCCCGAAGTGGTTGTAGACGACATCGAGAGCCACCGCGAGTCCAGTCTCATGACAGGCGTTCACCAGCTTTTTCAAGCCAAGGGGACCACCGTACGTCGATTGCGGCGCGTAAATATCGACGCCATCGTAGCCCCAGTTTCGATTACCCGGAAACTCGCCGACGGGCATCAGCTCCACGGCCGTGATTCCGAGTTCTTTCAGATAAGGCAGCCGCGCGATCGTCGCTTCGAAGGTGCCTTCGGGAGTGAACGTGCCCACGTGCAGTTCGTAGATGATGTAATCGCGTAGCGGAATGCCCCGCCAATCGCTATCACTCCATGCAAACCCGTTGGGATCCACAATTTGCGATGGGCCGTGCACGCCCTCCGGCTGCGATCGCGACACGGGATCGGACCGGTCGGCTTTATCATCCAGCACATACGAATAGTATTCGCCGGACCGCGCGTTCTTCACGACAGCATGGAAATCTTCGCCCTCGCGATCCATCGCGTGCTCGCGGTGGCGAGAACCCTCAATCCTCACCGACATGGCCCGCACTCGCGGCGCCCACACGCGAAACTCGACACCACCTTCGGGCAGGACAGTTGCTCCGTAAACCAATCGCCAGGCAGTCATGCGCTGTGCAGCATTGCAAACGGGGCGTGTGCGAATGCGGTGGCCAAAGGAAGGACGAGTTTCCCATCGCGGACTTCCGGAGTGATGGTGTGGCCGGAGAAGATGTCTCGGAATGGCCGCTGCATGTTTTCGGGCAGCGTCAGGACGCTGTTCCCCCAGGTTGCCTCGCCAGCCGGAACTCCATGCGGCTCGCCGAGCCTAAGGAAGAATCGCCCAGCAACGACGATGACCACTTCATCGCCCAGTGTTCGAGCGAACGACACGGCGTGCGCTGCCCGGTTACCGTCGGCATTCAAAGGAGTGTAGTTGCCCTTGGCGAACAGCTCACATCGATCCCTGCGAAACCCCACCGCCCGGCTCATCAGGTACATCTTGATCGCGCCATCACATGGGTTCTTCACCAAACGTTGCATGCGCGCGTCTGCACCGTTCCAATTTCTCTCGCGGAGCGAAGCCAGCAGCTTGCCGCGGGCGGCATAATCGACAGGCCGCCGATTATCGGGATCCACCAGGTCGAAAGCCCACAGTTCGTTGCCCTGATAAAAATCGGGCACGCCGGGAGCGCCAATCTTCAACAGCGTTTGCGAGAGAGAGTTCCATATGCCGGCTCTGGCGATGGGCCCGTGGAACTCGAGGAAATCCTCGAGAAACTGGTTCCTCCCGGTTGTATCAAGCGCGCGCGCGACAAACTGGCGCACAGCCTGATCGTACCCTTTGTTCGGGTTGATCCAGCTCGTGTGCATCTTGGCTTCGTGCAGCGCCTTATCCATGTAATCCTGAAGCCTCTGCACGTACGCGGAGTGAGCCGACGCATCCATGGCTTGCAATGGCCACGTTCCGACCAGCGTTTGATAGAAAAGATATTCGGCGTTCGCGTCCGGCGCCGCGATTGTTTCCAACTTTGTCTTCGCCGCGCGATTCATGTCGCGCCATCGACGAATCGCGCTGTACCATTCCCGTGGCATTTCCGAAAGCACGTTGATCCGCGCCCGCACGTCCTCTCCGCGCTTGGTGTCGTGCGTGGAGGACGCGTTCATCGTGTTCGGCCACGTGTATTCGCGGAGCAGATTCCGGCGATGGAACGCACCGACCGAAACTCCGAAACGCCCCGGATCGCCGCCCACTTCGTTGAGCGACGCGAGCGGGAAATATCGATAAAAGGCCGTGTCTTCGAGTCCCTTCGCCATCACCGGCGCGGTCAACTGTTGGAGCCGCATTGCGAAGACATGGCGCTCAGCGCGCTGGGAGTCATCCAAGCCTTCGGGATGCTCCAGGAGAAGGACTCCCTGGATGAAATCAAATATCGATTCGCTGATGGCCGGGTTGCGCCGCTTCGCTTCGCGAATGGCGATCAGGATCTGGCGGCGGTCTTCCGGATCCACCTCGGTATCTTCTCGGCGAATGTAGCTGCGATAAATCGGGAACGTCGAGATCACTTCGCGCAGCGCGTCGCGCAGGCTTTCCTGGGTGAAATCCCGGAACCATCGATTGTGCTCTGAGATCCTGTCCAGCCGGCGAGCGAGAACGTTCAACTCACTCGACATCCCGGTCTGCAGGATCAGCCTGCGGCTTTCCTGCATCAGGTCATCAAACGATTCCGACCAGCCCGTGAACCGGCGGTAAATCTGATCGAACGCCTTCTGCTTCGAACGGTCGACGAACAGTCCATTCAGCAGGTTGAGGAACCCATAACCGGTGGTGCCTTCGATGGCCCAATTGGCACGCAGCGGCTCGCTCCCAATCAGGATCTTCTCGGCGACAACGTAGAAGCTGCGCTCGGCGCGCGCGCGGACAGACTCGTTGCCATTGGGCGCTTGCGCAGTCTGGGCCCTGCAACCGTCCTGCAAATAGCGGAAATACTTCTCGGGATCCCAAAGCCCGTCGGGATGGTCCACGCGCAGGCCGGTAATGTGGCCCTGTTTCACAAGATCGAAGATCAGCGTGTGAACCGTGGAGAACACCTCGGGGTCTTCGACGCGAATGGCCGCGAGTCCGTTTACGTCGAAGAATCGCCGGTAATTGATCTCATCGCCCGCCACGCGCCAGTGAGCCAGGCGGTAAGGCTGATTCTCCAACAGGCGTTCCAGACGGTCAAAGCTGCGCGGCTCGCCGCGTTTGCCGTTGATATCCGCGAGACTCGCCTCGATGGCGCCCGAAGCCTCCGCGCTTCTTTCGATCAATCCCCATAGTCTGCGCCGGGCGATCTCCTTCTCGCGCTCTCGCTCATGAATCCTGGCGTCGTCGGTTTCAGTGATGCCTGGAAGGTGCCCAAGCTCGGCGATGATGCTCTCGAGTTCCTGCACGTATTCATGCGTGGCCCCGAGTCTGTCTCGCAGAGCAATCACCGCGGGGTCCAGAATCGACGGCCAGGTCCGCGGATTCAGCGGCAGGCGGTTTTCATAAAACGCCACCCCGAACTTCCCTTCTTCATTCACAACCTGAATCAGCTTGTTCTCCAGTACGCGACCGAACTGATCGCCAAGAAACGGCAGCAGCACCTTGTTCGCGAGCTCTTCCTTCGGCGGATGCCATTCAATATCGAAGAAGCGCGCATAGCGGCTGCTTGGGCCGTTTTCGAGGACATCCCACCACCACTTGTTCGAGGGATGTGTGATGCACATGTGGTTCGGAACCACGTCGACAAGCATCCCCATGCCATGCTCTTTGAGCTTTGCCGAGAAACGCCGGAGCGATTCGTCGTCGCCGATTTCGGGATTCAACCGCGTCGGATCGGTAACATCGTAGCCATGCGTGCTGCCCGGACGGGCCATCAGGAAGGGCGATGCATAGGCGTCCGTGATGCCCAGTTCGGCCAGGTAATCGGCTAGGTTTGTGGCGTCCGCAAACGTGAACGAGCCGTTGAACTGCAGGCGGTAAGTGGACGACGGAACGCGTGATGGTTCAGTTTGCCGGCGCTTTTTCATAGGGCGCGACTCACCCCGTGGGACTCCACGGAGCGAAGAAGATTGCGCGAAGAATAGCCGCATCTGAGCCTCTTGGCGAGGCCGGGAGCACGAAATCTCAATCTTGCAGCCACTCGTTTAAGCGGAATAGTGAAGACTGCCAGTGTCAGCACTCCAGCATCTGTTGAACCTTCGGGCCGAGAGCCAGGAACTGCTCGACGGTCGAAGGCTTTCGGAAGTAATCCGTCGCCCCCAGCTTCATGACGCGTTCACGATCGTTTGCCGCGTTGGAAGACGTGATGATCAGAACCTTGACAGCAGCCCATCGGCGACTGGCACGCAGGCGCTTCAATACGTGCTCGCCGCCGAGGCAGGGCAGGTTCAGGTCGAGCATGACGAGGTCCGGACAAAGCTCCTCGCCTTTCTCCACGTTGCCAATGAACTGCAGGGCCTTCGTCCCGTCTCCCAGAATCTGAAGTCCGCATGTCACATGGGCTTCGGCCAGGGCCTCCTCGACCAGATTCACGTCGGCCGGGTTATCTTCCACCAGGAGAACCCGAGCACGCTTGACCAGCTTCATGGCAGCCTCTCGATCGGCAATGTAACGAAGAACGTGGATCCCCTGCCTTCCTCCGATTCCACCCAGATTTGTCCGCCAAGGCTCTCCACGACGCGTTGGCAGATGGCCAGCCCAATCCCGGTTCCCGCGTATGCTTCACGCCCATGCAGCCTCTTGAAAATCCCGAATACCTCTGTGCGGAATTCGTCGGGAATGCCAATCCCGTTGTCCTTCACGAAGAAACGCCAAAAACACCCGTCCTGTACCGCGCCAATGGATATCTCAGGCGCTCTTTCGCTGCGGTACTTGAGTGCGTTTGAGAGCAGATTCTGGAAAAGATGGGTCAGAGGGACGGGATCGCCGAACACTTTGGGAAGTTGTGGAACTGTGAGCGCGGCACCGGTTTCCTCGATTGTCGTCGCGAGGTTCTTGCAGACATTCTCGATGACGTCGTTGGTATCCACGAGACCAGCGGAATCCATCGATGCCTTTCCCGCCGCCGAGTATGCCAGAAGATCGCGAATCAGCATCTGCATCCGGTGCGCGCCCTCGACGCAGTACGCAAGATACCCGAGAGCTTTTGCGTCGAGGTGAGACGCGTATTTCTTTTCCAGGAGCTGGCTGTATACAGCCACCTGGCGCAATGGCTCCTGCAGATCATGACTCGCTGAATACGCAAACTGCTCCAGATCCGCGTTCGCGCGAAGAAGGTCTTGATTGGTGCGGCGAAGCAGTTCGTCGGCGCGACGCTTCTCCGTCACGTCTTCCACGATGAAGCTGAACTGTGGCCGGCCATTCGGGCCAGCGCCCAGGTAACTCGCGACGGCGCTCAGCCCGCGGGGGCCCGATGCGTGAGGGCTTTCAAACTCAAATCGCACCGCGGAACCCTGTTCCTGGCAGCGCCGGTACTGTTCGATCCAGATCCGCTCCACCGAATCGGGGACGCCAAGGTCCTTCCATTTCCTTCCGGCCATGGTCCGCACTTCGGTCCCGAACAATTCCGCGGTCGCACGATTGCAGTAGACGGCGACCACATCGTCGTTCTCCAATTCGGCGATCCCCATACAGAACAGGGAGCTGTCGTAGAAGCTCTGGAGCGTGGTCTGACTCTCCCGCACGGCCTTTTCGGCCTCCTCCCGCCTCTTTCGCATCGCCAGATGGGCGCCGACGCGGGCAAGCAGCTCGCGCGCGGTAAACGGCTTGATCAAATAGTCGTCCGCGCCGGCTCCCAGCCCCTCCACGCGGCTCTCTTCGCCAGCCCGCGCTGAGAGAAGGATCACGGGAATCGTCCGGGTCCGCGCGTTCTTCCGGATCTCCGCCAGCAATCCAAACCCGTCCAGACCCGGCATCATGACATCGCTGAGGATCAAGTCGGGCGGGTTGGCAAGGGCAGAGGCGAGGGCTTCATCCCCGTTGGAGACGGCGGTCACCAGAAATCGCTCCCCAAGCAAACGGCGAACGTATTCGCGCATGTCGGCGTTGTCGTCGGCGAGAAGGATTCTCTCGCCCCCGCGGGCATAGACGTCAGGGTGCCCGATGTTGTCGACGACGACTGGCGCGCTCACTGGGCCATCCGAAAGCCATCGCAGCGCCTCCTCGACGAACACCTCCGCCCGACTCCCGGTGGGTGAGACCGCCGCGGCCGCCCGTATCTTCTCACTGGGCAGATGTGCTGTTCCGAGGGGAATCGAAACCGTGAACGTGCTCCCCTGGCCCACCTCGCTCTTCACTGAAACGGACCCGCCGTGGAATCTGACCAATTCCTGAACGAGTGCCAAACCAATGCCCGATCCCTCAATGGTTCTGCTGAGGGCGCCCTCCACTCGATGGAACCTCTCGAACACGTGAGGAAGTTCCGCTGCCGGAATCCCGGTTCCGGTGTCCTCAACTTCCATCTCGACATGCCCCCCCCGGCTTCGCAGGGAAACTCGAACCGTACCGCCGAAGGTGAACTTCAGGGCGTTGGAAAGAAGGTTCAGGACAATCTTCTCCCACATGTCGAGGTCCACGTATACCGATTCCGGGACAGGCTGGCACTCGATAACGAATGCGAGCCCGGCACGTTCCATAGCGGAGCGGAAATTAGCGGAAAGATCGGCGGTGAATTGGGCGAGATCCACAGGCTCGAATACGGCCTGCATTCTCCCCGCTTCAATGCGCGAAAAATCCAGCAGGGTATTAACCAGCTTCTGAAGTCGAAGTCCATTTCGGTGAACCAGTTCCAGCAATTCGCGATTATCGTGAGTGGGGTCCTCTGGTGCATTCGCCAAAAGCTCTTCGACGGGACTGAGCATCAGGGTGAGCGGCGTTCGCAGCTCATGGCTCACATTCGAGAAGAACGCTGTCTTGGCGCGGTCGATCTCTGCGAGCGCTTCGGCACGCCGGCGTTCGGCCTGGTAAGCCCGGGCATTGCCGAGCCCGGCGGCGATCTGGCCGGTGAGCAAATCGAGAAAACCGCTGTACGCCGTGTCGAATTGCCGATACGGATTTGTTGCCGCCACAAAGAAGCCCGCGGGCCGTTCCTGACCCTGCTGCTTAATGGGAAGGATCATGGCCTGTTCGGGGGCCTTATTCCAATCGCCCAGGGGCAGCGGGGCGAGCTTTTGTGTCCTGGACAGACGTTGGGGATGCGTGGCCGGGTTGAAGAACATCTGTCGCACCAGCAATGGCCAGTCGGACCCGGCCTCAAAGCGCTTTGCCGCCAACGGATGCTCCACTGCAATGCCACTGCATGACGCCAGTCGCGCCTCGCCGGCTTCGTCAAACAGGTACGTCAGGGTGAAGGGCAGATCCCTGGTTTTTCGACTGAGCACTTGCTGCAACGCATTCAGTACCTCATCCTCTGTATTCGCGTTGGTGAGGGCGGACGCAACATCGCGCAACGTCTCTACGCGCCGCTCGCCGATCAGCCGTTCGGTCTCTTCGGTGACTACGCAGAGCATGCCGCTAATCCGGCCGTCATCGTCCAGCAAAGGGCTATACGAGAACGTGTGATAGGTCTCCTCCGGAAAACCGCTTCGCTCAAGAACAAGCAGCAGCCCTTCCTCGTAGGTAGCTTTACCGGTCGACATCACAGCTTCGATGCGCGGTCCGATGTCCGGCCAGATTTCGGCCCAGACATCGTCGGTCCGCCGGCCCAGGGCGTGCGGATGCTTGATTCCCAGCGTGGGCCGGTACGAATCGTTGTAAATCATGGTGAGATCGCAACCCCAGGCCATCCACATCTGGTAGCGCGACGACAGGAGGATATTCACCGCGGTGCGAAGGCTCTGGGGCCAGCGGTTGATCGGGCCAAGCGGGGTTCCGGACCAATCAAACGTCTTGATGCGTTCCGCCATCTCCTCCGGAGCGTGGTCTGTAGAAGCACCTTGCTGGGTGGTGAAGGTTTCGATGTTGTTTTTGCCCGATCTCATCCTTCCTCATCTCACAGATCCTGGTGATCAGCGGCCGTGGGGCACTCCGGTACACATTAGCATTTGCCGGGCGATCCAGGAGCTTCGGTTCCGTCCCGGTTCAAGGGCTTCTCCTTCGGGCTTTACCATCGCAAGTCAAAGGCCGTTTTGCGGCGTTGACCGGAACACGGGATGTTTGCCGGAATCCGGAATATTCTCCAGACGCCGCGTCGATTTTTCAGGCGGTGCCGAAGAGGCGGCCTCGATTGATCCGGCGAGCGCGTCGCGAGCCTCGGCGTGCACCGGTGCCACTGGAGTTCACAACGATGCAACGACAATCGATGGAATGGACGAAAGACCCCAACCCGAAGCTTCCTCCGCCAGATCCCGACCCTGAGGACCCCGGGCAGTGACCGGTACCTGGCCCGAACCCGGACGGAACCGGGGCCCGATGTCTTCCCGATCGATCCGTCCGTGGAACCCAGGTTCAGCCGTATTGCCGGGATACGACGACAAGATGGACAAAGTGCAACTTCCTGACTGAGCTTCTGGAGAGCACGAACGGATAGAAATCCGGGAGTCCCATGCTCCGGGAGAATTCGTTCAACACGGCGGTGAAGCGGATCCATGAATTCAGGAGATCGAGGAAGGGCTCATCCGGCTGAATGAGTGCATCCTCTGCAAAGGCTTCGAAGGGCATCTCGACAGAGTTAATATCCAGATGGAAACTCACCACAATCTGCACCGTGTCAACGATGTGGAGATAGTGCGCCCAGGTCTCCGCCCAGTCTTCCGAAGGATGTGCGCTGGCGTAGGCGCTGATATAGTTCGCCTGCCAGTCGGGCGGAGGACCCTGGCGATAGTGGCGTTCCAGTGCCTCGGCGTATCCGGCGCGCTCGTCACCAAACAGCTCGCGAAAGCCATCCAGGTGCGGTGTTTGCTCAACCAGCCGCTGCCAGTAGTAATGACCCACTTCATGGCGAAGGTGGCCTAACACCGTCCGGTAGGGCTCGTGCATCTGCTCGCGAGTGCGCTCGCGGCAGGCGGTGTCGGCCTCTTCGATGTTCAGCGTGACGATGCCATCGTTATAGCCCGTGAGAACGCGAGGGCCGTCATTCGGGTCCGCCAGAAAGTCGAACGCGAGGCCCTGTTCCGGATCTTCATCAAGGCGTGATTTGACGGGAAGCCGCTGACCGAGCAGAGCCGAAACGAGTCTCCTTTTGGCCTCCTCGATGGTGCGCCAGTGCGCCGCATTCCGAGGGGTGGAAAGATCGGGAATCGTACGGTTGAGGCGGCAGGAGGGGCATAGCCGCTGCGCGCCTTCCGCTGCGTGCGCAGGCACCAGCCAATTGCAGGCCGCCGGCGAAGTGGCGTTGCCGCAGTATTCAAAGACCGCGCTTTGAGGAGAGCCAATGACGATCCACGTATTCAGTTCGGGGCCCGGAGCGAGCGCGACGACACGGCCGGCGCCTGGTTCATAGCCGAGCGGGGTTTTGCACCGCAGGCAGACATCGTTCCGAAAGAACACCGGCGCTCCGCACTGGCACGCGTAGAGGCGAGGAAAGCCGGCAAGCCTGTGCGCCTCGTCGAGGATCACGGGGGACATCTATGAGTTGCTCCCGAGTTGTTGGACCTGCGGGGTCTCCGGGCCAAGCCACTCGGGATGCTGCGCCGTGCTGTCAAAGTGACTCGTCGTCTTGAACAACTCAAACTTGCCGCGGGTGGCGGCTTCGGCCGTCTTCGCGAGCAGGGCGGTGGTTTCGCTCGTCGAAAGGGGCGTGAAGCTTGTGGCGATCTGAAGAGCCTGATCGAGCACCTGCCCGCTGTCGATGCCCGTGATCACCACGGATGTAGGCTGGCTCAAGGCAAAACGAAGGCACTCCACCGCGGAAACGGCGCCGCTCTTCAGGATGACCCCGCTCCCCATGCTCTTCATCCCGAGAATGGCCAGGCCCATTTCCTGCGCCACCGGCACCACCAGCTTAAGGAAACTGCGAAAATGCGGGTCCATGACGTTAATGGGCATTTGAACGGTGTCAAATGCGAAACCATTCTTCTTCGCAAGCTCGAGCATGTAGAGGTGAATGTGCGGGTCCTTATGACCGGTGAAGCCGATGTACCGGGTCTTGCCGGCTTTCCGGGCGGCGACAAGGGCCTCGGCCGCGCCATCGGGAGCGAAGAAGCGATCGGGATCGTCGAAGCGAATCGTTTCGTGGAACTGCAGCAGGTCCAGATGGTCGGTCTGCAGGCGTTTCAACGATTCATCAATCTGGCGGCTTGCCGAATCGCGGTCGCGGCCGTCAAATTTGGTCATCAGGAAGGCTTTCTGGCGATATCCATCGCGCAGCGCTTTGCCCATGCGAATCTCGCTTTGTCCGCCGTTGTAGTCCCAGGAATTATCGAGAAAGGCCAGGCCGCGATCCAAACCCTGCCGAACCAGCCGAGTGGCCTCCTCATCGGAGAGCTTCGGTTTTCCGAGATGCGCGCCCCCCATTCCGATGCACGAGACCTTTTCCCCGGTGCGCCCCAGCGTGCGCAGTTGAACCGCGTTTCCCGTCTCACCCGAGGCAGACGCGCCAGCCAGTGTGGCCAGTCCCACCAGTGCTTCTCGCCGATTTATTGCGTCTTCATTCATGCCGGTGTGATGCCGTTCCGAAGACGACTGTTTCGCCTCCTGAAGCTGATCGTGAGCGCGCGCGGGGCGGTCCGTTCATGTCGCGATACCGGCTTCGCTCACCGCCAGGGGACCGGCGGCGAGTGTCATGCGGTTCACCACGCCGACCCGAATGCGGTGTGTGCCACCGTCGTCGTTGAGATGGATTTGTCCCGCTTCCATCGGATGGCCGTCCATCTCCACGCCTGCATCGTTCCCGTCGTCATGCCGGGTCACCACGATTTCGTAGGTGGTTGACCGATAGCGCCAGGTCATCTCGAACCCTGGCCAGTCGGCCGGGATGACGGGCCTGATGGTGAGCACATTGCCACGAAGGTGGAACCCCAGCACCTCTTCAATCCAGATTCGATACATCCATCCGGCGGAACCCGTGTACCAGGTCCATCCGCATTGGCCTGTTTTCCCGGGCGCGGAGGAGACGTCCGCGGCCACCACATAAGGCTCACCGCGATAATGCTCCACCGCTTTCGGGCTGCGCGTGAGTTCCACCGGGCTCATCATCATCAGAAGCCGAACGGCGGAATTACCATCCTGCATGCGGGCCAGAGCCAGGGCCATCCATAGCGACCCGTGCGTGTACTGCCCACCGTTCTCACGCATGCCCGGCGGATAGCCCATGATGTAGCCCGGTGTCGGGTCGGAATGATCGAAGGGGGGTGTGAGCAGCCGCACCAGGAGATCTTGTTCATCTACCAGGCGCTGCTGCGCGGAGATCATGGCGCGTCGGGCCCGTTCCTCCCGCGCGGCGCCGCAAATGACAGCCCAGGATTGTGGCAGGGAATCGATCTGCGCCTCGCGATTTGCATGGCTGCCAAGCGGCGCGCCGTTGTCGAAGAATCCGCGCAAATACCATTCGCCGTCCCAGGCGGATTGTTCCAGTGATTTCGTGAGAGCCTTCCCTTGTGAACGCCAGGCCGCTACGAGCTCCGCACCGGGGTTCCGGTTCTCCATAACTCGCGAAAACGACTCCAGGACCGCGCACAGAAACCAGCCCAGCCAGACGCTCTCACCGCGCCCCTCGATTCCAACGCGGTTCATCCCGTCGTTCCAGTCGCCCGAGCCGAACAAAGGCAGGCCATGCGTACCGAATCGCGAACCGTACTCGATCGCTCGCCGGCAGTGCTCACGGAGCGGCCCGGTTTGCGTCGAGATAGCCGGGATGAAAAGCCGTTCTTGTTCGGCCGCCCCGAGCGGCGTGCCGTCGAGGTAGGGAACCTCTTCTTCGAGAATCGCCGTATCCCCTGTGATTTCGACGTAGTTTGCCACGGCGTAGGGCAACCAGAGCATGTCATCGGAACAACGCGTGCGCACGCCCAGTCCTGTGTCCGGATGCCACCAATGCTGCACATCGCCTTCGGAGAATTGACGAGCTGCCGATGTAAGGATATGCCCACGTGTGAGGCCCGGCGCAGTGTAGAGAAAGGCCATCGCGTCCTGCAACTGATCACGGAAGCCGAAGGCCCCACCAGATTGATATAGCGCGGACCGCCCGAAAAACCGGCAACTCATGGCCTGATAGAGCAGCCAGCGGTTCAACAGGAAATCGGTGGACAGCAGCGGCGTCCGCACCTGCAGAGCGCCGAGCGTCGAATCCCACCACCGTTCGGTTTCGGCAAGGGCGGCCTCTACCTGGCCCGATTCCTGATATCGCTTCACCAGCGAGTGCACGGCCTCGGTGCTGTCGGCCTGGCCCAGCAGGAACACGATTTCGGCCTGACCCTGCGGATCGATGGTCACGGTGACCTGAAGGGCGGCGGCGGGATCAAGGCCGGCGCCAACGCGATTGTCGAGATGTGTACGGCGCAATGCGGCAGGTCTGGCGATGGATCCGTTGCGGCCGAGGAACTGCGTTCTGTCGGCGGACCACGAAGTCGCGCGCGGGCTTGCGGCAACGAAGGCCGGCCGGCCTGCCCAGCTTCCCGCCCAGTATTGATACGCGAGCAGCGCACCGCATTCCTCGTCGTAGCGAGTGCTCACGTGTAATTGCTGACCCTCGCGCGAGGAGCCGAGAACCCACTCGCCGAACCAGGTAACGGTGAGATGGCGTTGCCGGGCAGCATGATTGTGAAGGCGCAACCGGTACACTTTCACGGGGTCGCCCGATCCGTCTCCCGAGACCGGCACGAAGATGGTCAACTCCTGGGCGATGGCATGACTGTTGTGCTCGAATACGGTGGAACCCTGGCGATGACGCGCGCGATAGGCGTCATTCTCGCGAATTGGAAGGGCGGTGGGGGTCCATATCGCACCGCTTTCCTCGTCGCGCAAATAGATGACTTCGGATTGTGGATCGCGAACCGGGTCATTGTGCCAGGGGGTGAGCCGATTCGACTGGCTATTGCCGCACCAGGTGAGGCCGGCGCCGCTTTCGCTCACCATCGCGCCGAACCCCGAGTTCGCCATCACATTCACCCAGGGCGCGGGCGTCTGGCTGCCAGGCTTCAGATAGATCGCATACTGGCGGCCGTCGGAGGTAAATCCACCCAGGCCATTAAAGTACGGCAGCTCAAGAAACGGCAGCGGCGGAGAGACCTCCTCGGGTGCGCCGGTGGAGACAAACGGTGGGGGCACGGTGAGTTCTCGTCCGGCGGCGAGTTGCTGTTGCAGGGAACCGCGGTTGCCGCCGAGCACCACGCTGGAGGCTGCAAGGATCAGGTTGCGATGTTCTTCGGTCATCGCATGCCAATCGCGGAGAAAGACGCCGCCTGGCTTACCAGTACCTTCTCCCGGCGCATGTGCTTCGATCTGGCGCAGGAGCTGTTGCTGGAGAGGGCGATCATAGCTGGGGGTCTCCTGATTGAGGACCACCAGGTCCGCGCGAAAGCCGCGCAGGCGCCAATACGACTGTGCCAGCAATAGCTCGCGCAGCAGGGGCACGCCGCGAGGTTCAGTGAGGGTAACGGTCAGGATTGGAAGATCGCCGGAGATCCCGTCGCCCCACAGCGCGGACTGGCCCAGGCGGTTTCGCGCCAGCCTGTCCCCGGGAATGCGCAGGGCCGCGTTTGGATAGAGCAGGTGGCTGGCGAGATCCTGAAACCGGTGGGCAGCGGCCGGCCCGAGCCCGAGATAACGGAACTCGAGTTGCGCCCGCGTCCAGGAGATCCCGAAAGCGCGCGTCACCGATTCCGAACGTTTGTATCTGGCGATCAGCGTCAGAAGCGATTCGCGCGAGGATGCGGCCAGCGTAACAAAGGATATTTCGAGGCGGCCGCGAGGCTCCACGGTGGCGCGGCACCGCAGGCTGAAGATGGGGTCCAGCACCGTCCCCACGGTCCCCCGAAGATCCCGCCCCAGGGCATCCGGCGCCTCCGTTGTCTTTCCTCTTCCCAGGAACTCCTGGCGATCGGTTTCGCATTGGACCTGGCTGGTGGCCCCAATGAGGAGATGCGCGGCCCAGATAGGCGCTTCGTCGGGGGAGCGCAGCCGGCGGTGCGCCACCAGCACGCCGGACTCAACGCATTCGGTCTCGATGAACATCTTCGAGAATGCAGGGTGTGCCGTATCCTGTCCATGCGCAGCCAGTGCTAACTCCACGTAGCTGGTGAACTCCAGACTACGGCTGCGCGCGTTATGGTTGATTACTGTCAGCCGCCGCAGCTCGACATCGTCTTCGGCCGCCACCGTTGCCTCCAGCACCGTCTCGATGCCGGAGACCTGCCGGTGGAACTCGGCGCGATCCGCGGAGAACGTCGCCGATGCGCTGCCCTGGCCGCCGCCCACGGGTTGAAACGCGGCCGCCCACGTCAGGTTCGATCGCAAATCGCGGATGTAAAGAAAACTGCCCCATGGATCGAGAGTAGGATCCGAACGCCACCGGGTCACGTCGAAATCGTTCCAGCGGCTGTATCC
>JBEKFB010000019.1:0-25126 GCA_050013535.1 Bryobacteraceae bacterium
CCGGGAGCCCGCGCCGTGGCCACCAGCAGGGCGCCTTCCTGCACGCGGAACGGAAGCACATGAAGTTCACTGACGACGGTTCGGGGCAGCGTGCGAATGGCTCGCTTCTCCACTTCGCGCGGTGCGATGCGGATCTCCGGCAGCCCCTGTTGCAGACTCAAGGCCTCGCAGTATTCGTCTTCGCTCAGGCGGCCCGTCCGAATCAGGAACTCCCCAAGGTCTTCCTCGCTCGCGCAGGCAGTCAAAGCCGCGGCCACGTCTTCTCCCGTCACATAGCCAGATCCCGCAAGGATCTCCGCCAGCGGCCGCTTGTGCGAAAGCAGGGCCAGGCGCGACGGATAGGCATGCTCGGTCTTCAGCCACACCAGCGGCTCGCCCCGCAACCGTGCCCGGGAGTAGCGCCAGAGGGCTGAGAATGTCGCGGCCGCATTGATGTAGTTGGCGCACACTGTGCGCACCGGAGCAAGTGCGGCGAACGGCCATCCGTAATAGCGCGCCGTGCACCACATGCGCACGCCGATGCGGAACATCGGCAGCAGCAGCATCGCGAAAATCAGCGAGCGGTTCATGGCATGCGACCCCAGCCACCACACCCCGCCGGTCAGCCGCGCCTCCACCCACCGCAAAATGCCCCAAACGAAAAACGCATTGGCGAGGATGCTTGCCGGGTTCGCGATCAGCCCCTTGCGATCCCGCCAGAACCAATACAGATCGCGCGCGGGCGCACGCCAGCCGTTTCGTTCCTGGCTTTGCAGGCAGATGCCGGTGATCCATCGCGTGCGCTGCCCCGCGGAGTTTGCGCGGAAAGTACTCGCGCGTGGCCATCGGTTCTCTGCCGACGCGGAGAGGAAGGAACTTCTGCCGGAATCCCAGCCGGTGCAGGCGCAGACCGTTCTCATAATCCTCCGTGAGGCACTCCGGCTCGAAAATCCGGTTGTCGCCGGTTTCCGCCAGGCGCTCGAGTGCGTCGCGCGAAAACCCCGTGCCGACGCCATTCGATGGCAGAAAGCTGCCCAGGATCTGCCGCGCCGGAATGTCCCGAGTTTGATATTCGGCAAATTCGTCGCAATAAATGCCGTGAACAATTTCACTGGGCGGCGTTGGCAACGGCAACACCGGCGCCTGCACCATGCCGAATTCCCCGCAATAGCGATTGATGCCGCTGAGCGCGTCGGGATGAATCAGGTCCTCGGCATCGTGCGTCATCACGATTTCGAAGCGCACCTCGTGATGTTCCTCGAACAGCAGCATGCGCTGGAAAATCCAGTTCAGGCAGTCGGCTTTGGAGGTGGGGCCGTCGTGCGGGCAAACCGCAAGGTGAACGTTACCGAACCGCTCCTCGAGTCCGCGAATGGCTTCGAGCGTAGGGTCGTCGTTGGGATATGCGCCGATGAAGAAATCGTAGTTGCCGTGGCGAATGGCCGCGATGTTGTGCCGCACCATGCCGCCAACGACGCCGGACTCCTTCCAGAGAGGAATGAAAATCGCGATCCGCTTTTCGCGAGCGGGGGTGCACGCGAGTGCTTCGGGAGTCTCGCCACGCCGTTGCCACCACGCCCAGACGATGGCCGCATCGATCACAAGATCGTCCAGTCCGTTGAAAAGAATGAACAACGCGATGGGCAGCAGTCCGACAGCAACAGCCCGGTCCAGCGCTGCGCCGACGTCACTCAGCGCACGCAGCACGAGCGCAATGTACATAAGACGCTAGTGTGACGGCGACCGGCGGAGTCTCAGCTTTCGAACGTGGAGGGAGTTGGATGAGGGGCAAGCAGTCAAGCGGATCGGCGAGGTAGCCGCGTTTCACGGGACCGATTCGGCTATTAGACGGAAGGGCTGTCATTGCAGAGACTGGATTCTCCATCACATGGCTCCCCCTATCGGCGGCGCTCAGCCAGTTCTCCCGGCAAAGCGCTTCAATCGCTCCGAAGGATTCGGGACGGGGTATACTGGCATGCCCGGATAGCAATCCTGGCAACACGATCAAGAGGAAATTTTAAGAATGAAACGATTGATAGCAACCCCGTTGTTGACGATGGCACTCTGCGCCGGAATAGTGCTCGCCCAGGCCCAGGACAAGGTCACCACCGCGCCGAAGACGAGCGCTGAAGTTCTCAAGCAAATGGAAAACGATTGGTCGGATGCCCAGAAGAATCGAGACGCGGACAAGCTGGGAGCCATTCTGGCCGACGACTGGACGGTAATTCACTCGGACGGCAAGATGTCGGACAAAGCGAAGACTCTGGCAGAGCTGAAGTCGCCCAACGATTCGTTGGACAGCATTGAGATGGGCCCGATGAAGGTCCGTTTCTTCGGTAGCGTCGCGGTCGTGACCGGAAGCGACACCGAAAAAAGCAAGGCCAATGGCAAAGACACCAGCGGCAAATATGTCTGGATGGATGTGTTCGCAAAGCGAAGCGGCGAGTGGAAAGCTGTAGCTTCGGAATCCACCAGGGTACCAGAGTAGCTTCCCTAAGCGGACTTCGGGTTCGCCCGCAGTCTTGTCGCACGCACAACTTCGGGGTGCGCCCCGGAACCCCTTCCGAGCGCCAGTCGGATATACTTGTGCGGCAAGACTTTCCTTAAAGGAGGAAAACCCATATGCGAATGTTGCTGAGAGTATCGATCCCCGTCGAGGCCGGGAATGCCGCCGCCAAGGATGGAACCCTGGGTTCCACGATCGAGGGGATACTAGCCGATCTCAAACCGGAAGCAGCCTATTTCATGGCGGATGACAGCGGCAATCGGTCGGGCTCCATCGTTTTCGACATGAAGGACACATCGCAGATTCCGGCGATCGCGGAGCCCTGGTTTCTCGCCTTCAACGCAAAAGTCTCGCTGCGGCCGGTTATGACCCCGCAGGATCTTGGCAAGGCGGGTCCATCGATTGGCAAGGCCGTCAAAAAATACGGGAAGTAGCTCACTGCGATTCGCGAAGGAACACTGATGACCACAGCGGCCACCGTAGCCGCTGTGGTGATGGCGCACCCCAACTTCCGGATTGCCCATCTTCCAGCAACGATGGGGCGCCGAGCTTCGGCAAGGCCCACTGTAATCTCACGACTTTCCTGCGTGGTCCCCATATTCCCATTCATAGGGCACCCCGGTATCGCCGAGAATAAACCTGACCAGTTGGGCGAAACCAGCTTCGGAGCGAACATCGTTCGAGAGAATCAGGACACAACGCTGGCTGGCCTCTATGCAGACCATGGTGTTGGCGGTCTGGCCGTCGTGGCCTCCCTTGTAGAAACCGTGGCCCTGCGGGCCGTCGAAGAGAGTGACGCCCAGACCGGAATACAGGTCTTTGCGCTGCTCAGCTTGCGGTAAATCGGGGAGGAACAGGGGAAACTGACCGGCAGTGGGTATATGCAACACCGGCCTTGTGATCTCGGCGCGCGATGCAGGGCTCAGACCATCGCCGCGCACCAGGGCAGCGGTAAACTTCGCCAGGTCGGAGATGGTCGTATTCATTGATCCGGACACGCGTACCTTGCTGCGCTTCTCATGTGCCTGCGGCTGACCCTGATCGTTCCATCCATCGGCGACGTTGGGGTCCTGACCGTTGTGCCATACCAGGCTTGTACGGGTCATCCCCAAACGGTCGAAGTTGGCTTTGGTAAGATCGCCGACGTCCAGACCCAGCCCCTGAGCCTTGCGGCCATGCTCGATGACGAATTGCAGCAGGATGAAGCCTTCGCCCGAATAGCTGAAGTGCGTGCCAGGTTCGAAATGAATGTGCAGCTTGTGGTCCGGTTCGATAAACCAGAAATTACTGAAGCCGGTGGAGTGGGTCAGGCACATACGAGGAGTGATCTTTTCCCAGCGTGGATCGCCGGCGAGGTCCTTGTATGGTCCATACTTATCCGGAAAAACCGGATCAGGGCCGTAGCTCGGCAAAGGTTTGTCGAGGTCGGCCTCGATAGGAGTATCGAGTTTGAGTTTGCCCAGATCGACCAGTTGCATCACCGTGTATGCGAATACGGTCTTGGTGAGCGACGCGCCGTACATGACAGTGTCCGTGGCCAGCGGATCTCCCTTGGCATTACGGGTCCCGTACGACTGCACGTAGCCGACCTTGCCGTGATCGATGACCGCAACGGCCATGCCATTGGCGCGGGTGTTGGTCATGATTTTGCCCACCTCGGCGTCGATCGCGGCGCCGCTCGGTAGAGTTTGCGCGAAAACCGCAAAGGGAAGGCAAAAGACAGCACAGAGGAGAGCTCCTTTTTGCACTTTCAAAGCGACACCCCTGGCACAAGCTCGATCGCCATCGATGATCGTTTCCACCCGGAATTGCCCTCCTAAGGCAGCTAGTTGATTATCTCCACATCGTCCACAACCCGGAACCGTCCACTTTTCCCGGGCGATCCCGCGCCGGAACTCGCATGGAGCGAAATCCGTTACATAACTTATAGCTTCGTGCTGCCGTGACCGCCCGCCGGGGCTCATCGGCAACGTGACAGACCAAGGGGCCCCGGGTCTATCTCACCCGGCGGGATTTGCCCTGGCTCCGCCACGTCCATCGAGCTCAGAAGGAAGCTTCCGCGGAGGGGCCAACACATGAACATGGCGACCCCTCCGACGCCCATAGCCAGCCGTGGCTACTCACAACACAACGTGACTGGCCGAACCCGCTTTCGAGAGCACGTCCGGAAGTTCGCTCTTTTAGGCGCTTGCGGCTCTGGTCGCCCTCAGCGCTTTGTCCTCTTTCGGCTCGGCCGCCAGAGCGCCATACACAAGGCCCGCTATGATCGCTCCGGCAATGGGCGCCACCCAGAACAGCCAGAGCTGTTGCACGGCCCAGCCGCCCACAAGGATCGCCGGTCCCGTGCTGCGCGCAGGATTCACGGACAGGTTGGTAACCGGGATTCCCACCAAATGAATCAGCGTCAGCCCCAGCCCGATCGCGATCGGCGCAAAACCCGCCGGCGCGCGCCGGTCCGTAGCGCCCAGTATGATCATCAGGAACATGAACGTCAGCACGACTTCGGCCACCAGACAGGCCAGCAGTGAGTAGCCGCCCGGCGAGTGCTCGGCATAGCCGTTGGAGGCAAACCCGCCCAGCACGAACCCGGCCTTCCCGCTGGCGATCACGAACAGCACGCCCGCTGCGGCAATCGCGCCCACCACCTGCGCTATGACGTAGGCCGGCAATTCCCTTGCCGGGAAGCGTCTCGCTACAGCCAGACCTACCGAGACCGCCGGATTGAGATGGCATCCGGAAATATGGCCGATCGCAAAGGCCATGGTCAGCACGGTCAGTCCGAACGCGCATGCCACGCCCAGAAACCCAATCCCCAGACCAGGGAATGCCGCCGACAGAACCGCGGCGCCGCATCCCCCGAACACCAGCCAGAACGTACCCAGCAGCTCCGCTGCCGCTTTTTTTCCCAGAGGCATAGTTTCTCCTTAACGGTAAAGTTCTCGCACCTCACGAAATGTATTTCGACCCACGACCGCAATTTCGCAGGCCCATCCGCAGCTTCCGGACCTCATCGCGACCAACCAGTCTACATCGTTCTCATCGTCTGCGGGCTGGACAAATCGACCGGGAAGTCTGACTATGTGGAATACAGAGCTGAACTGTGGAAGAATCCCCAATACGGAGCGGTCAAGGATGTCTTGGGCCGGTAAAGGACCGGGTTCGAATACCTCAAGCGGAGAGTGCGCGTACCGGAGGATTCCATGCAGAAGAAGATGATCAGGCTTGTCGCTTTAGCATTCCTTGTAGAGGTTGTTTTTTCCTGTGCAAGCGGTCAGGCACGAGCCCAGGCGGAGAAGGCTGACTATCCCGCCATGGCTCCGTTCGATCAATATCTGATGCCCGACGAGAACTCTGAGGTCGAGCTGGCGCGCAGTGCCGCTCCGGCATCCGTTTCGGACGGAGCCGAGGTTATGGTGCTGGGACGAAACGGATACACGATTGCCGTGAAAGGGACGAATGGCTTTCTCTGCATAGTTGAACGATCATGGGCCTCCGCCACTGATGACCCGGGCTTCTGGAATCCCAAAGTTCGCGCCCCCAACTGCTTCAATCCGCCGGCCGCAAGTACCTTTGTACCGATCTTCCTGATGAAGACCAAACTGGTGCTGGCGGGAAGATCGAAGACGGAGATCGCCAAGGCGACCGCATTGGCACTGGATAGGAAGGAACTGCCCGCGATTGAGCCGGGAGCGATGTGCTACATGATGTCGAAGCAGCAGTACCTGGGCGACCGCGACAAGCACTGGCATCCGCATCTGATGTTTTTTGTTCCGGGCGACGCGGCGAAAAGCTGGGGAGCCAACCTGCCCGGCTCGCCCGTTCTGGCGGCAGATGATCCTGAAGAACGAGTGACTATTATGATGGTCCCGGTTGGCACATGGTCCGACGGGACGCCGGCTCCGCCGATGGAGCACTAACCCCGGTTCGTTGCGCCGTAGGAGCTCTTCTCGCATCCGCTGAGTGAATTTTGTCCACCCCGCAGACCACAGACGCCGCCGAATAGGCCGAAAAGCCACGCGACGCGGCCCTCCGCTCCAATCCCTCTATACTGAAAACAATGCACGACATGGGCGTTTTCTGGCTCCGCGTAGCGGCGGTCTGCTACTCGGTGGGCCTGCTTCACGCCATTCTGGTGATCAGCCTGCGGCGCACCAGCATCTTCCGGATCGCCGTCGGGGCATTCTACACAGGCGTTGTCCTGCATATCGTTTCCATCGTCGAAACCACGCGCGCGCTGGGGCATCTGCCGGTCAGCAATTTCCTCGAAACGTCGTCGCTGGCCGCGCTGCTCATCGGTCTGGCGTTTCTGCTGGTGGATTGGCGATACCGGTTCAACAGCCTCAGCGTGTTCATTTTTCCGGTGGTGTTTTTGCTCACTATGATTGGGTCCATGGAAGCGCCGGTGGCCACGTGGGCCGATCAGCGTGTGCGCGACGCGTGGCTTTTCGTGCACGTGCTCATGATCCTTCTGGGCTACGCCGGGTTGCTCATCACCGCTGTCGCGTCCATTTTCTATCTCATCCAGGAAAGGCAGCTAAAACGCAAACGGCCGGGGACGTTTTTCGACCGGCTGCCGCCGCTCGCGACGCTCGACAACCTGATCACCCACTCCATGAACTTCGGGTTCCTGTTCATCACGCTGGGCGTGATCGCAGCCACAACGTGGGCTTTCATCGAGACCGGTCCGGGCTGGTTCGCCTATCCGCGCATCGGCATCGCTCTGGCCACGTGGCTCTTTTATCTGGTAATGGTCTTTCTGCGCGCCACGGCGGGATGGAGGGGCCGTAAAGCCGCGGTGATGGCTTTGGCAGTGCTCTGCTGCTCGGCATTGACATGGGTAGCGCACATAGGTCTGCGCTCCGTCTTCCCGCGATGAAATTCTCCATCACTGGGCTGAACCATACAACCGCGCCGGTGGAAGTGCGCGAGCGCCTGGCGTTCGATGCCGCCTCGCTGCCGGACGCGCTGCATGCCCTTAAAAGGAAGCGCGGTTTTCTGGAAGGAATGATTCTCTCCACATGCAATCGCGTGGAGATCGCGGTTGCGGCCGACGACGGCGCGGCCAGCGTGGACGAGTTTCTGGCTGAAGTCCGGCTCGTTTCGAGGGAGTGGATCAGCCCTTATCTATACCGGTTCGACGATCGCGCAGCCATTCAGCATCTTTTCCGGGTGGCCTCCAGCCTGGATTCGATGGTGGTGGGCGAGCCGCAGATTCTGGGCCAACTCAAGGCGGCGTGGGAGATCGCGCGTGCCGAAGGCGCCGTGAGCGGTTTCCTGGACAGTCTCCTGATGCGTGCGTTTAACGTGGCCAAGCGCGTGCGAACGGAAACGGACATCGGCTCAAACGCGGTATCGGTGAGTTTTGCGGCGGTGGAATTGGCACGTGAGATTTTCGGTCAGCTTCGCGACAAAACGGTGATGGTGGTGGGCGCCGGGAAGATGTCCGAGGCGGCGGCGCGTCATCTGCACCGCTGCGGCGCATCGCGAATTCTGGTGACCAATCGCACCGAAGCGCGTGCTCATGAAATGGCACAGTTGTTCGCAGGCGAAGTGGTCCCCTACACGAGCTTTGTCGCGGCGCTGCCCGGGGTTGATATCGTTCTCGCCTCCAGCGGCGCTCCCCACTACATCCTGACCAGGGATCAGATGAAGAAGGTGATCGAGGCGCGGCGCAACAAGCCTGTGTTCGTTATCGATATTGCCGTTCCACGAAACATCGACCCGGCCGTGAATCAGCTTGACAATGTCTTTCTCTATGACATTGACGATCTGCAGCGCGTGGTGGCGAATAACCTGCAACATCGCAAGGAAGTGGCGAATCAGGCTGAGCTGATCATCGAAGAGGAAGTGGAGCAGATGATCGCGCGCCTGAAAACGCGCGAGGTGGCGCCGGTAATCGTGGGTTTACAGGAGCACCTTGAGCGTGTTCGCCTGGCCGAATTAACTCGAATGCGCTCGCGTCTGGGCCAGTTGACGCCGCACCAGGAAGAGGCGCTGGAGGCGCTGACCAAAGCGATCATTAACAAGATTGCACACGGGCCGATCTCGGAATTGAGGCGCACCGCCGCGGAGCCCGATGGCGCGGAGACGGTTGGAATTATTCGCAAGGTGTTCCGGTTTGGTGAGTAGATGCTGACCATCGGCTCCCGAGGGTCGCAGCTTGCGCTGTGGCAGGCCCGCTGGATTCAGGCACGGCTGACGGATCTTGGGGAAGAATCGCGCATTGAGATCATCCGCACAACCGGAGACCGCATCACCGACGTGCCACTCGCCAAAGTCGGCACGAAAGGGCTGTTCACGAAAGAAATCGAGGAGGCCCTGGTGCGCGGAGATATCGACATCGCCGTGCACAGTATGAAAGACATGCCCACCGAGGTTCCTCACGGCCTCACCATCGCCGCTATTCCGGAGCGGGAAGATCCGCGCGACGCCATCGTCGGCGTGCCCCTCGCCGAACTTCGAGAGGGCGCATCTGTCGGCACCAGCTCATTGCGGAGGTCGGCGCAGCTTAGGGCTCTGCGTCCCGATCTCCTCATTGACAGCATCCGCGGTAATGTAGACACCCGGCTGCGCAAGTTGGAGGATCTCCAATTCGACGCGATTGTGCTGGCCTCGGCGGGCCTGCGCCGGCTTGGTTTGGAAGGACGAATCGCCGAAGTTCTGGAGCCCGAGGTGATGTGTCCGGCCGTGGGTCAGGGTGCGCTCGCGGTGGAAACGCGCGATGACGGGGGAGCCGCACATCAGGTCTGCAGCCGGTTGGATCATGCCGAAACCCGTGCCGCCGTGACTGCGGAGCGCGCTCTCCTGGCCACACTCGGCGGCGGCTGCCAGGTTCCCATCGGAGCGTATGCCCGAATCATTGACGGCACGCTCCAAATCGATGCGGTGGTCGTCTCGCCGGAAGGAGACGCTATCGTACGGCGGGGCTCTTCCGGTCCGGTGAGCATGGCGGAATCCATCGGCACTGCGTTGGGCGACGAACTGCTCGCGATGGGTGGCCGGGAAATCCTTGAGGATGTTTACGGCGGCGCGGCGCATGGGTGAAACCGGCCGCGTGTATTTTGTCGGCGCCGGGCCGGGCGATCCCGAATTGCTCACGCTGAAAGGACGGCGCGTGCTCGGCTTGGCAGGCTCCGTTCTTTACGACCACCTCGCCAACGAAGCGCTGCTTGAATTCGCCCCAGCTTCCGCCGAGAAGCTCTACGTCGGCAAGAAGCGGTCGATACGCGCATTCCCGCAGGGAGAAATCTGCGCCATGATGATTGATCGCGCCCGCCGTGGGCTCACCGTGGTGCGATTGAAAGGCGGCGATCCGAACATCTTTGGCCGCGGTGGTGAAGAGGCCGAAGCGCTGGCGGACGCGGGTATCCCGTTTGAAGTGGTTCCCGGTGTCACCTCGGCGCTGGGCATCGCGGCTTATGCGGGCGTGCCGCTGACGCATCGCGACCACACTGCCGTGGTGACCTTTATCACCGGCCATGACGTGGCCCGTATCGATTGGGACAAAGTGGGCGCCTCGGAAACTTTGGTGATCTTCATGGGCGTAACGAATCTGCGCGCCATCGCGAACGAGATCGTGTCCCGTGGCCGTTCGCCTGAAACTCCGGCTATGGCCGTCCGCTGGGCTACGCGGCCCGATCAGCAGACCATCGCCGGTACGCTGGGCAACCTGCCCGATCTTGTCGAACAGGCAGTCATGAAGCCTCCGGCGACCATTGTGATCGGTGAGGTGGTCCGCCTGCGCGAGAAACTGAATTGGTTCGAACGTCGGCCATTATTCGGCACACGCATCGCCATCACTCGCGCGCCCAGCCAGTCGCCGGAGTTGCGCAGCCGTCTGGAGTCGTTAGGAGCGGAAGTGTCGGATCTCCCTGTGATCTCGATTCAGCCTCCGGACAATCCTGCTCCGCTGGATGCCGCCATCGCGCGCCTGGCCGAATACGACTGGATCGTGTTCACCAGCGCCAATGGAGTACGGTTCTTCATGGATCGTCTCGACCGTTCCCCGCACGACCTTCGTTCACTCCGCGCACGCATCTGCGCGATCGGTCCTGCGACGCGGCGCGCTCTTGAGGACCTGCACCTGAAGGTCGACCTCATGCCCGATGAGTTCTTTGCAGAGGCGCTGGTAGCCGCTTTCGCGCAACACGATGTTCGCGGTAAGCGTATTCTGCTGCCCCGCGCGGCGGTGGCCCGCGATGTAATCCCCGCGGAGTTGACTCGGCTTGGCGCTCAGGTGGACGTTGTGGAAGCTTATCGGAATGTTCCGCCGCCGGACGCCGCAGCGAGGGTTCGCGCGGTCTTTTCCGGTTCCCATCGGCCGGACTGGATCACCTTCACCAGCTCATCGACGGTAACCAACTTCATCGAGATCGCCGGTGCGGGACAACTCGACGGCGTTCACGCCGCCTCCATCGGGCCGGTGACTTCAGCCACACTCCGCGCGAACGGAATCGAACCGGCCGCAGAGGCGAGTGAGTACACTATTGACGGCCTGGTCGCCGCCATCCTGAAAAATGTTTCTGTTTCTTAGCAAGCTCATTCCTCCGCTGGTGTTCCCGCCGGGAGGCAATCTGGTTCTGTTCGTGTTCGCCTGGATTCTGCGGAATCGTCGGCCGCGCCTGGCCGCCGTGCAGTTTTGGTTCAGTGCGCTCACACTGTACGCAGTCAGTACGAATGCAGGTTCCGGGCTGCTAATCGCGCCACTCGAGAGCCGGTACGCGGATATCAATGCCGGCAGCGCTCCGCAGGCCGAGGCCATCGTTCTGCTCGGGGGAGGAGTAATAGCTGCTGCGGGAAAACACGACGAACCCGAACTGGCCGAAGCTGGCGACCGTATTCGTAAAGCCGCGGCACTATACAAGGGCGGAAAGGCTCCCATAATTCTGTGTAGCGGCGGGAACATCGATTTTCTTGCCGGCGCCGGTGAAGCCGAAGCCGTCAGCGCCAGCAGGATTCTCCAGAGCTTAGGCATCCCCCCGGCGGCGATTCTGAGCGAGGGCGCCTCGCGCAATACGCACGAGAATGCCGAGTTTGCGTGGCGGATTCTGAACGCCCGCGGCGTACATCGCGTCCTGCTGGTGACTTCGGCCATGCACATGCCTCGCGCGGCGGCGCTGTTCCGGCATGCGGGCTTCACGGTGATTCCGGCGCCCGGCAATCACCTTGGCGGATGGGGCGAACCGTCGCTCCTCTTCAGCCTCCTCCCCGACCCGCAGAGTGTCGCGAATTCAAAGGCCGCCTTGAAGGAGTATCTGGGTCTGGCGGTTTACGGCTTGCGAGGGTGGTTGTGACCGAACTTCATATCGAAAAGCTGGTCTATGGCGGTGACGGGCTCGCGCGCGAGAACGGCCATGTGGTGCTGACGCCATTCGTCCTGCCCGGTGAAACCGTTCAGGCCGAAGTGACCCGCGCGAAGAACGATCTTGCCCGTGGAAAGCTCCTGAACGTGGTGTCTCCTGCGCCCCAGCGGATTGAACCTCGATGCCCGTATTTCACCCGCTGTGGTGGATGCCATTACCAACACGCCAACTACGAATATCAGCTCGAACAAAAGAAGGCCATTCTGCTGGAGGTGCTGAGGCGCACCGGGGGAATCGAATACACCGAGGAAATCGCCGTCATTGCCGCCGAGCCGTGGCAATACCGGAATCGCGTGCAACTGCACATCGCCGCAGGGAAGATCGGATATTTCGAGGGAGGCTCGCACGCGCTGGTGGGGATTAACCACTGCCCCATCGCCTCGCCGAAGCTGAGCGAGTGCATCGCGACCCTGGCCCGCGAGGTGGCGCGGATCAGACCCTTCGAGGCCACGCTGGAATTGTTCACCAATGAAAATGCCGTGCAGTTCAACCTGCGCGACCGCGTGCCACCGCAATTCATCGCGCTTCTGCGCACGCTTGGCGTGACCACACCCATCCAATACGGCGGCCTGCGAGTGAGCCGCGATACGTTCTTCCAGGTGAACCGCTTCCTTACGGACAAGCTGGTGGACGCGGCGCTTGGCGGCAGCAGCGGCCAATGGGCGATGGACCTCTACGCCGGCGCAGGTCTCTTCACCCTGCCGCTCGCTCGCAGGTTTGAGCGGGTGACCGCTGTAGACGATTCAGCCAGCGCGTCTCGCGATCTGGAACACAACGCCAGCGCGGCGGGCATCATGAATCTCCAGACGCATCAGGCGACAGTGGACGCTCATCTGCTCGCCGTAACCGAAACGCCGGATCTCATCGTTGCCGACCCGCCCAGGACCGGCATCGGGAAACTCGGGGTAAAGGAATTGGCGCGAATTCGAGCGCAGGGGCTGACCATCGTATCGTGCGATCCCGCCACGCTGGCGCGGGATCTCAAAGGGCTCATTTTGGCAGGATACAAAATGGGAGAGGTAATGTTGATCGACCTGTTTCCGCAGACCGCACACTTCGAGACGGTGGCGAAGTTGCGGCTGTAACTGCGCCGTTTACGCCATCGCGCCGGCGGCGGCGTGCTCGCCCATCTGATTGGCGAAATGCTGAACGATGTTAGCCATCTCGCGAAGCGCCTCACGGCTCTGCCGGAAGGAGAACGAACGCTTCATGATCGCGAAGTCCAGCATCAGCATGCGATGCTCGAGCGACTCGCCAATTTCGCGGAACTGAGCGCCGTGGCGCATCAGGCAGGTGAGCAATGTGTAATCGCGATCGAGCTGCCGGCAGAGCGTATCCAGTTCTGCCAGAGCTATGCCAGCTTCGAGGGTCTGCTGCACGCTCGGGAAGCTGAGCCGGTTCGTCACTGCCACCTGTGCGGCGAAATCGCGCGCCGGCTTGGCGCTGAGAATCAGCACGCAGGTGTAGCGGAACCAATACGCTAGTAAGATCAGCGAAACCAGAACGAAAAATGCACTGATCAACATTGCCGTCTCCTCAACTCAGTCGGTACTGCTATTACTTTCCACAGTCAGAGTAACATCGGGGTCTTTCGCGGACAAGGGTTTTGCGGCATTCTAAGGTAATTTTGCTCTCCCCTCAAACATGCGCCTTAGCTTCGAATAGCATATCGGCCGCCTTCGTACCGGTACTTTGGCAGTGCTGGTTATAGAGGGCGCCGTAGCTGAGCTTGATATAGTCGCGCTCCTGAAAGCCAAGAAGCCCGGCAACATTATCTATCCACGCCGGAGGACCTTCCAGTTCGAGAAAATTCCCGATGGGTGTCTCGTCCACGGTGACGATTCCATGCTCGCCGGGTTTGGTGTACTCGGTGCGGTACTTCTCGTAGCGGAATACCGGCCGGAGCCCCAGCCGGTCGAGAATCAATGCCGCTGCTTCGGCGTCGGACACGGCCGTTTCGATTTCTTCGCGCTGTTTGTGCCGGCCATCGACGGAAGCCCCCTTGAAAGTCAGGGTCGCCGTGGGCCCGAACTGGCGGAGGCGCAGCAGGACACCCTTGCCGCGCAATCGCAGGTCGCGGGAATCGAACACGGCATTCCATTCGTGGGCGCGTTCATGATGCACCGTGTAACCAAGGCCGAGAATCGCGGCGCGGGCGCTCTCGACGTTCGATACGGGCAGTTTGATCTCGATTTCGACGGGCATCGCAGGCACTTCGATTATGACGTGCGCGGGCCGGCCCGGCGCGAGTCAGTGGGAGATCGGCCAGTGGTAGGATCTGAGTGTGTTCGAATCGCGCGCCCGTAGCTCAGCCGGATAGAGCGGTTGGCTTCGAACCAACAGGCCGGGGGTTCGAGTCCCTCCGGGCGCGCCAGATTCCGAAAATTTCGAGGGCCGTGCGGAACCCATCCGCATAAGGGAATCCTGTCTACAGTCAAAGTCGTTACCATTCGCCGGCGGCTCGTTCTCCCCTCTCTTCGCCGAGCTGGCCACGCGAATGCGGACCTCATACGCCGTGGTCCTGCGCTCACCGACCTACTGCGGACATTTTCGTAATCCTTTCCGGCCAGCCAGGGCCCACCTTTTACCAGCCGCCGGCGTTGCGAGCCAGGCCTGCCAACCGCGGACAGCGGCACGTCGCAACGGCGCCGTTGCGGAATTACTCCTTGCACGTCGGCCAGCACCCCGCGATTGCTGGCAACACGTGGGCGGTCGGATCGGCGGTGCGGTTGGCGTTCATCGTTCCCGATCCTGCCGCGATTCGGGACTCACGTGGCTTATTAAGGCGCGGGTTGCCATTCACAATCGGGACTACGCCTTAAGATAAACGTGCATCACCATCGATTTGAGGGCACACGTTGTTGCTGGAATCGTCGATTTTGCCAGGCGCACCCAGGCCGTAAGGCAGGCCACAGATTTTTGAAAGATTTCGAGCACTGACCCCATTTATGTCATGTAGCGCCTGCGTTCTAACGACTCGATTCCTGTTATGCGCCATGACGCCGAGAGATCTGGAGGGACTCCGGCCTTCGTCAAGGAGGAGTCGAACGATTTCCGGATCGTTTTGTTTTGTTGCTTTGGTATTGCTTGTGACACTTCCTCCGCCGGCACTGCTGTGATAACGCAGGAGAAACCATGAAAGTTCTGACTCGTAGTCTTGTTGCCTTGCCTCTGCTGGCGATTGCCCTCGGAGCCGGCGCTTCAATGTATGCCGACACAATCGTTGGACAGGTCGGCCAGAATCTCGGGGGTTCTGGATCGAACTTGCTCACAACCAACCTCCCCAGCTGGACTTTCATGTGCACGACGTGCAGCGGCTATGGGATTTCAGCAAACGGCGCCGAAACGGTGAACGCTGGATCGCTAGGCGCTAGTTCTTCGGTTACGGTGACAGGAACACCCGGCGCCGATTTATTGGTCACGGCCTCGAGCGACGCGCTTTTCAGCGACACTCTCACGATCACCGGGGGGGCCATCGGAACCAGCGGCGTCCTGGAGCTGACGTATGCGCTGGATGGTGTCATCAGCAACACGGGAACGGGTCCCAATTCGAGCAATGCTTCTCTTTACATGACTGCCGCGAGTAATTTCCAATCCGTTAACGAAGGCAGCGGGAGCGGTGGCTATGTGGAGGTCGATGGCAATGGGACATACAACGACACCGTGACCTACTACATTGCATTCACATATGGGACCGCGCTTCCGACTGAAATCGATCTGGATGCGAGTTCAATTTTCGTAGCGGGCTTTTATGGACCGGGCGATTCGACACCCTACACCGCCAGCGTGAATTACTACAACACCGCGGCACTCACTTCGGCTCTTGTGTTTGCGGGAACGCCATCGGACCCGGGCGCCGAGAACGCTGCGGCGGTTATCGGCTCCGCCAGCGGGCTCAACTACGGACCCAACGGGATTTCGGCAGTTCCGGAACCGAGCGCTTGGTTCTTGTTCGCGTCCGCGCTGGGAGTCCTGGCTCTGGCGACGCGGCGAGGAGCCTTCCGGCCCACTCTCCGATCCCGCTAATCGAGGCTTATATCTTCAGGAGGAAACATGAATAGATTCGGTTATCGTCTCGCGGTCGTCTCCGTCATCGCGACTGCAATCGGAGTCACGCCTGTGTATGCCGACCTTTCCGCAACAGTTGAGGGAGACGTCTTCCAGGCATCCACCTATCCCCCGTTTCTCTTCGACACCGGTCCGCAGGCCGGATCAGTCTTTTCGGACATCCTCGCCCCATGGAGTTACACGTGCGGGGCCTCTTGCGTCGGCTATGGGATTTCGGCAAGCGGCGCTGCGAACGTCATTGATGCATCGCTGGGCGCCAGTTCTTCGGTTACGGTGACCGGGGCGCCTGGCTCCAATGCTTACATCGAGGCCGATGGAGTCGCGAATTATACCGATACGCTCACAATCAACGGCGGAATCGGCAGCGGCGTTCTGGTGATGGCGTATACGCTGACTGGTGACGTCAGCGGGGCAGGCGCCGAGGGCAGTGACGGCTATATGCTTATGGGCGGTTCCGGCGCCTACTCATTTAACGGCGGCCCCATCGTCATCAGCGGTGGCGGGCAGGCCATGGAAGGCAACGGTCCACAAAACTACCCGATGATATTCTACGTTCCGTTCACATACGGGACCGCCTTCTCGATTGAACCCCAACTGTACACGAACGCAATTTTCGAGGCGTCTTTCGATACGACTCCCGACACAGCGACCGTAAACTTCTACAACACCGCGACGCTCAACTCCGCCCTTGTGTTCGCCGGGACGCCGTCGAGCCTGGGTGCCGAGAACAACGCCGCGGATATCGGCTCCACCAGCGGGCTCGGTTATGGGCCCAACGGGATTTCTTCGGCCGTGCCGGAACCGGGCAGCTGGTTCCTGCTGGCGTCCGCGTTGGGTGTTGTCGGCTTCCTGAAGCAACGCGCGGGCCGCGTGTCGTCTCGCTAAGGTTTCCGGGCGCGGGGAGGTAGAGGGCTTGCTGGCGGTTTTGCAATCGGACGGACCCTGGGGGAGAATAGATGACATCGCATGCCTCCCCCGAGCGGAATTCCGATTGCAGGAGAGCGGGATTCCACTTCAGACGACGGATTTGGAGAGTATCGCCGTCTGGTCGCGGCGCTCGCTTCGAGAGCAATGCGTCTCGGTTCGCGCGATCCCGAAGGCGCCGCGCAGGAAGCGTTGCGTCGTTCCATCGACAATCGCACGTCGCAAGCGGCGGTGAAATACTATTTCGGCGAGACCGCCTCCACGGGCGGAGAGCCTGAGTGGGGGCTCGATCAACTGCTCGCGTGGCTGCACGGAGTGCTGCAATTCGTGGTGCGCGAGGAGCAGAGCCGGATGGCGTTTCGCCGTGAAGTATCCGTCCGATCCATTTCCGATCCCGCCGATTCCGCTCCCGACGCGCTTGAGATGATGGTCGAGCGGGAGACGGCGGCTATTTTGGACGAGTGTTTTGCAAGGCTTGATCGTGAGTATCGCCAGGTGTTGAAGTTGCGGATGGGCGGCCTCAAATATAGTGAGATCGCGCGGCGGTTGGGCGTGAACGAGAACACTGTAGCCACGCGGGTGAGCCGGGGAATCCGTGAGTTGGGCCGCCGAATTCGCAAGCGCATGGGAGGCGCCCATGAGTGAAGAAAAAACGGATCGGTTCGCGCGCGGAGATTTGACGCCGGCCGAATCGAGAGATCTGGCACAACAGGCGCTGGACGATCCGGAGTTATTTGACGATCTCACGTCAACGGCCTTGGCGAGAACCGCATGGGCGCGCAGCAGGCGCTCCAGGATCATATCGCCGCGCATCGCCTTAATCGTCGCTGCCGCAGCGGCGGTCGCGATACTCGCGATCGCCCTTTATGTGCTACGGCGGCCCGCACAGCTCGCGCCGCAGATGATTGCAGTATCCTCAGAGCCGATTTTCCTTTCGCAAATTGCCGATTCGACGACGTTTCGCGGCCTGGAACCTGATAGCCGCCCGGCACGATCGGCTGGCTCAGTGATGCAGGTTGAAGGCAGGGCGGTGACGATCGATCTGGGCTCGCTCGATGGCCTGGCGAAGGGCGGCGAGGTTGAACTCGTTCGCGACGGACAAAGGACCGGCAAGCTTACCGTGACGACAATCTTCCGCGATCACTCGCGGGGTCTCGCCTCGCCCGGGATCTCCGTTCGCGTTAAAGACGAGGTCCGAGTTTCGCGGCAAATGGTTCTTCGGGCGGCGCTCGATCAGATCGATGCGCTAATCGCTCGTGGCGATTCGGGAGGAGCGCGGCGTATCGCGGAGCAGGCTTCCGGCGAGGATGTCGATCCGGCTTCGATGAGCCCGGCTGACTGGAATAATCTCGGTGCGATCGCCGAATTGCACGGCGACAAAGGCAAAGCTCAAATGTCTTACCAGCGGGCGCTGCGGGACAATCCGCCGGGACCGGCCCGGCAATCGATCCAGACCAATCTTGCGCGAGTGAAGAGCTCGAAATAGATAGTGCGGAAACTGTTTGCTTTCGCGCTGATTTGCAGTATGCCGGCCCTGGCGCAGGAGTGGGCTTCACTCGATGCGCAGGGCGAAGAGGCGTACACAAGGGGGGACCTTGCCGAGGCGATTCGCATCGCGAAGCTCGCTGTCGCCGCCGCGGGTGATCCGAAACAGTCCGCGCGGAGCCTGGACCGGCTCGGATTCTTTCAATACACTTCCGGGGACAATAAGACGGGCGCTGCCTCACTGCGGGAGGCACTTGAAATCCGCAGGACGAGGATGGGCGAGGATACGCTGGACTACGCCGAGAGCGCGAACGACCTGGCGCTCCTGTGCCGCGACACGGATCAACTATCCGAAGGCCGAAGGCTTGCCGAGGAGTCTGTCGCGATCCGAACGCGTCTGCTCGGCGACAGACACCCGCTGGTCGCCGAAAGCCTGAACACGCTTGGAGGTATTGATGCGTTGCTCGGCGAGTACGATCAGGCTATCGCGCGAATGGAAGAGGCGCGGTCCATTCACGAATCCCAGTCGCCGCCGCAGTTCAATGAAGAATTCGGCACGCTGTGCATCAATCTCGCAGGCACCTACCAGCGCGTCGGGAAGTATGCCCAGGCGGAAGCGACGTTTGCGAAAGGACTAGACGTCTTGCGCGTGAAGCCGGGAGTGAACCATCCGGCCTATGCGGCGAGCCTGGTTGGTTACGCGTACCTGCAGGCCGATCTGGGGCACTATTCGGCCGCTGAAAAACTCTACGACGAGGCGGGCAAACTGCTGCGTCAGCAATTGGGCGAACAGCATCCGGCTTATGCTTCGTTTCTGAATAATCGTGCGGCGCTTTATGCGGAGGTCGGCAACTTCGCGATGGCAGAATCGGATTACCGCAAGTCCCTCGATTTGAAGCGCAAGCTCTACGCACCCGATGCGCTGACAATCGGGGCTTCGCTGCGCAATCTCGCCCGCGTGGTGTACGCGCGAAATCATGAAGAAGGCGAGAAGTTGTTCAAGGAAGACGTCGATCTCTATGCGCGTAACGCGAAGCCGCCCGCATTCGATTACGCGAGCGCCCTGCTTCCTCTCGCGGAAGCTCAGTGCAATCGTGGGGACCTTGTGAGCGCGCGCGAGACACTACAGCGCGCCTTCGGCGTCATCGCGAACGGATTAGGCAACGAGCATCCACTATATGCGGCGGCGCTACGCGATCTTGGGGTGGTCCATCAAGCCTCGCATGAGTTTGCGCAGGCCGAAAAGGATCTGCTTCAGGCAATTGCGATAGTCGAAAACACGCAAGGCGAGAATCATCCGGATCTTGCCCAGTACCTCGCCCGGCTGGCGGCTGTGTATGAAGAAGCCGGCGATTACACGAGCGCCACGCCACTCTACCGCCGTAGTCTGGAGATTTCGGACCTGGCGATGGCGGATATGCTGACGATCGGCTCGGAAAGCAGCAAGTTCAGGGTAATCGCGAATCTCGAAGATCCCGTGGCGAGCCTGATCGCCTTTCAAGGCCGGGCGAGGACGCCGGAAGCGCGGGCGCTGGCGTTTGAAGCGGTCGCGCGGCGAAAGGGCCGGGTACTCGATGCGGTTCACGATTGGGGCCAGGCGCTGCGAGAAAATGCCGGCGCTGGTGTCCGCGGTCGATTTGACCAACGAACAGCGATGCTCGAATGCGAGGCCTCGCTGACGCTGGCCCTGGGCTATCGCGATCTGAAACCCGCGGTGGTCGGCACTTGCGCTCTCCCTGGAACCGAGCTCGAAGGACGATATGAGAGGCTGCTGCACGACCTGCGAACGAACTGGTCGGATGCGCGCGGCAAAGAGGCGCTTCAGGCGGTTGGAGTCCTGCGGCAGAGAATCGGCGAGATCGAAGCGGAGTTGAGCCGTGAGCTTCCGCAGTTCGCTTCGGTGCTGCGGCCCGTAACGCTGGAAGACGTCCGCACGCATCTGGCTGCCGGCGAAATGCTGGTGGAGTTTGTCGAATATCGTGATCGATATGGGGCGTTCATCGTCACCCGCCGCGACCTCCAGTGGGCGGATCTGGGGCCAACCGGGCCGATCGATCTCGCGGTAAGGGATATCTTCGGCGCGGCGAATGACTGGAGCATCGCCTTAACGCGCCGGGAATTGCGAAACGAGCAATCGGCGGAGCGAACGGCGCAAGAAGCCTTGCAAGCGCTTTCGTCGAAATTGGCACCGGTCCTTGCAGCCGTTTCGTCGCACCCCGGCGTATCTCGATTGCGAATCTCGCCCGATGGAATGCTCAATCTGGTCCCGTTCGCTGCACTGTCGGACAGCCATGGAGATTTCCTGATCAAGCGATTTGAAATCGGCTATGTGGGAACGGCACGTGATCTCGCCGCGCCGCAAAGCACGTTGCGGCCGGACGTCAATTCGATGATCATCGCCGTCAGTCCGGGAGCGGACCCGACGGTGCCGTCCAGGACCTTGACTTCAACTGCATTTCGCGCGGATCGTCTGGAAAGATTGCGGGATGCCGAAATTGAAGCGCGCGCCGTTCAGAACTGGTTGCCGAAGGCGAAGCTTCTGGGTGAGCGGGAGGCCACGGAGCAGCGAATCAAGCAGCTGCGCCATCCCGCCCTGCTGCACATCGTTGGCCATGGAATCGTTCGCGCGGATGAAGATTGCGACTCGATGGCGGATCGTCCGTCATGCCAGCTCAGGAGCCCCGAGGCTGCCTCGCGTGTCATGAACCTCTCGGCGATCGTGCTGGAAGAAGCCTACGGCCGGGGCGGAGATTCTCGGGAAGACGGAATGCTGACGGCGCTTGAGTTGCAAACGCTTGATTTTGAAGGCACCGAAATGCTGGTGTTGTCCCAATGCCGCATGGCGGACGGCGTTCCCTCATCGGGCGAGGGCGTATTCGGCATGCGGCGCGCGGCTGCGATCGCCGGAGTGAAGACTTTTGTCGCGCCCCTGTGGAAGGTGGATGATGTTGCCGAGGAGAAGCTGATGGATTCGTTCTATCGCGAACTTAGCATTGGCAAACGACGCACCGAGGCGCTGCGGCAGGCGCAATTGCAATCGCTGAAGAGCAAGGGCCGGTTTGGTTTTCTCGCGTGGGCGCCGATGATCCTCTCGGGCGATCCGGCACCGCTGCCGCGCGACTTTTTCACACACTGAATCGTTCTGAAGTTCGCCCCGCTGCTTCGCACGCAGCGAGTAGGTCTGGCGCCATAAGCCCGGGGTTCGGCAGGCCACCGGGGAAACGCCGTCGCCCGAGATGGTGGCGGCTGTGGAGACACGGTTAGCATCCCCGTGCGGACCGTCGGCATCTCGGTGGCGCTCGGAGTACGAGGGCTATGCAGAGACGCGGGAGAAGCCTGCCACCTATAAACTGGTCTCCTCTTCACAAAGGTTCAACGCGTCGGGGACCGTGCGGAGCGCATCCGCGTAAGGGAACCTGTTCTACAATCAAAGTCATTATCATTCGTCGGCGGCTCGTTCTCCCATCTCTTCGCCGAGCTGGCCACGCCGGCAAATCGCGGGAATTTCGGACGCTATGATCGTTACCAATGGTGTAACACTCTCCCATTACACGATCCTCGAGAAGCTGGGCGAAGGCGGAATGGGTGAAGTCTGGAAGGCCCAGGATATCCGTCTGGGCCGAATCGTCGCGATAAAGATACTCCCGCCAGACAAGATCGCCGACCATGATCGCAGACTCCGCTTCACTCAGGAGGCGAAAGCCGCTTCCGCCCTGAACCATCCGAACATCGTGACCATTCACGAAATCGATTCCATCGAAGGCCACGAGTTCATGGTCATGGAGTTGGTCAACGGCAAGCCGCTGTCCACGCTGATTCGTAAGAACAGCGGGATGCCGCTGCAGGAAGCGCTTCGATGTGCCATCGCGATTGCCGACGCTCTTGGCGCAGCCCACGCCGCCGGCATCGTACATCGCGACCTCAAGCCGGCCAACGTAATGGTGACTGAAACGGGCCTGGTGAAGTTGCTTGATTTCGGGCTGGCGAAGCTCTTCGAACCCATGGAGTCCGCCTCACCCGCAAGCGACCCGAGCGACCCGGACACGCCCACGGCTCTCATGTCGGCAAAGACCGAGGAGAGCGTCATCGTTGGGACCATCGCCTACATGTCGCCAGAGCAGGCGCTGTCGCAGCGTCTGGACCCTCGCTCGGACATATTCGCTTTCGGTTCCGTGCTCTACGAAATGGCCACCGGCAAGCGTGCGTTTGAGGCCGGCAGCAAGCTGGGCACGCTTTCCGCCATTCTCCATGTGGAGCCCCGGCCTATGCGGGAAGCGAACCCCGAGCTTCCCGAGGAGTTCGAGCAAATTGTCGCTCGATGCCTGCGAAAGGGCGCGGCCCGGCGCTATCAACAGATCGATGAGGTGAAGACCGCGCTTCAGGATCTGAAGGAGGAATCGCAAACCAGCAGGATTCGCACTTCTTCCCGATCCGCCCTGCAAGCTCCGCCGCCCCCGGCTTCACGCCGAAGGACTGTCCTCATCGCCGCCGCTGTCGTCGTGGCGCTTGCGGCTATCGCGCTCGCGATCAAGTACAAACTATGGCGCACCGCACCAGTGGCTCCGCCCGTCTCATACGCCTTTCGCCAGCTTACATTCAGCGATGGCCTGACCTACGATCCGGCATTATCGCGGGACGGAAGATTCATCGCTTATGCGAGCGACCGCAGCGGAAAGGACAATCTCGATATATGGTTTCAGCAGGTGGGAAGTGAAGAAGCGATTCGCCTGACTGACAACCCCGCCGACGACGACGAGCCCGACTTTTCCCCCGACGGAAGAACGGTGGCATTTCATTCGATGCGCAACCCCGCCGGCATCTACCTCGTGGACGCGCTTGGTGGCGACGCCCGTCTGGTGGTGGTTGCGGGACGCAGACCGCGCTTTTCGCCCGATGGGACGCGGATCGCATTCTGGGTAGGGCCGGCTCCGGGCCTGCCGTACGGACGAGTGGGGGTCGTGTCCGCGCTGGGCGGCGATCCGCACTGGCTGGTTCAACAGTTTTATGGCGCGGGATCTCCGGTATGGACCCCGGATGAGCAGCATCTGCTCTTCACCGGCGCCGCGAGGACGGACCTGCAGGATTGGGATTGGTGGGTTGCGCCCGCTTCGGGTGGAAATCCCGTCAGGACCAATGTGCGCGCCGCTCTGGCGAAGGCCGGTGCGGGGCTAGCGCTTGCACTGCCTCAGCCCGGGTGCTGGGACGCCGCCGGGTCCGTGGTGTTCACCGCCGACGAAGGGGGCGTGGAGCACATCTGGCGCATTCCCATGTCGCAGGTCACCTGGCAACCCACGGGCGCGCCCGTGCGCATCACCGCGGGTGTGGGCGAAAGCCAGCCCGCCGTCGCCGGCAGTCTAATTGCATTCGCCGGAGTGGAGCGCAAGACCAATATCTGGGCGCTTCCCGTGCGCGCCAATGAGGGGCGCGTCGACGGCCCGCTGCAGCAGCTCACTTCAGATTCGTCGTCCGACTACAACCCCACGATATCCCGCGACGGAAAGCTGCTCATCTATGAATCGCAGAGATCGCTCTCATCCAGCGATCTTTGGTCGCGGGACCTGGTCACCGCCAAATCGACACAGCTAACCGCTACTCCGTGGTTTGAATACAATCCTGCCATCAGCGGTGACAGCTCGCTGGTGGCGTACACGGTATTTGAACAGCCTCCGAAGGTGACCGAGAAAGAGTGGCTTGGCGCCCTCACTTTGCCCGGAGGAGTTTTTCGAAAAATCTGCGAGCAGGATTGCTTCCTCTCCTGGGGGCTTAATTCGGACGGCTCCGAGCTTCTCTATTCGGCCGACGTCCGGCACCACAAACTGGCTCTCCTGAATACGAAAACCGGCGCGAAACAGCCGCTGGTCGAGCATCCCGCCGATGAGCTTTTTCAGGCCAGCTTTTCGCCCGACGATCGCTGGGTGGCATTCAATCCGCTCACACCTTCCGGCCAAACCCCAATCTACGTGGTCCCGGCAGATGCTCGAAACACGCTGACTCCCGATCAGTGGATTCGCATTACCGGAGACAACACGCAGGATGGCAAGCCGCGCTGGTCTCCCGATGGCAACCTGCTTTATTTCATCTCAGTCCGCGATGGAGTTTACTGCCTGTGGGCTCAGCGGCTGGATCCGCAAACGAAGAAACCTCTCGGCGCGGCGTTCGTTGTTTATCACCTGCCTCGGATTCGCAACTCGATGACCGAAATTCCTACGCAATATGTGTCAATTTCGGTCGGTCAGGGAAAAGTTGTGATGCCGCTGGCCGACATGAAGGGAAATGTCTGGCTGCTCGAGCCAAAGCGGCCGGAAGGAGTGGGGAACTAAGGGCCGAAATCGTACGTGCTGGCCACCCAATCGGGCCGCGACAGTCCAAAGTACGTTTCGAGCACCATCTCCGCGGTATTCAACGCGCCTTCCACCCAGCCCTGCTGGTTAGACCACGCTTCGCCGCACAGAAACACTCGCGGATCGCCGCCGCCGGGGCCAACACTCATTCGCCGAATCCGCGGCATCACTTCCCAGCTCTTCAGACCGGGCCTCCAGTTGTGCCAGCCTCCGCCAAACGGTTCCACGTCCCAATTAAAGTAGATGGGACCGGCGACCGGCTCCGGGATTTCGAAGCCGTGCATCTCCCACAACTGCTTCTGAAGCTGGTCCGTCATTTGTTGCTTCGAGATCTTCGGCAAACCCGGCGGCGGAAGCGGGCCGCCGCGCCCGGGCAATATCGGCGGGTCTTCATAACCGGCCCAGAACGTTTCCGCCTGTTGATCGTTCAGCGATGTCAGCACCAGCGATCGTCCATCGGG
>JBEKFB010000020.1:0-24392 GCA_050013535.1 Bryobacteraceae bacterium
GGGCCCTTAGCTCAGCGGTTAGAGCAGCGGACTCATAATCCGTTGGTCGTAGGTTCAAATCCTACAGGGCCCACCAACCTGATAACATCGAATTTCAAGCAACCCGATGGCCGGGGCCCGGTGTGGGTCCGGCTCCTCATAACCTAATCCTAACAACTGGAAATCTTATGGCAAAACTCTCCATCCGCGATCTCGATCTAAAGAACAAAACCGTTTTCATACGCGTGGACTTCAACGTCCCGCTCGCCTCCGGCGGACAGGAAATCACCAGCGACAAACGCATCCGCGCCTCGTTGCCCACCATCAGGTACGCCCTGGAACAGGGCGCCGGAGTGATTCTTGCGAGCCATCTCGGCCGGCCCAAAGGCAAGCCAAATCCGGAAATGAGCCTCAAGCCGGTGGCCGCGCGCCTGTCCGAACTGCTCGGTAAGCCGGTCAAAATGGCGCCCGATTGCATTGGGTCCGACGTGGCCGCGCTTAAGCCCGCTCCTGGCGAGGTACTGCTGCTGGAGAATCTGCGCTATCGCGCCGAGGAGGAGAAGAACGATCCCGCGTTTTCGAAGCAGCTTGCCGCGCTGGCGGATTTGTATGTCAACGACGCGTTCGGATCGGCGCACCGCGCGCACGCCTCCACGGTGGGGATGATTCAGTTCATGCCCAAAGCCGCGGCCGGTCTGCTGATGGACAAGGAACTGGAGTGGCTGGGCAAAGCCACCACGAACCCGGCGCGGCCGTGCATCGCCATCCTTGGCGGCGCAAAGGTGTCCGACAAAATCGAAGTGATTCAGAATCTGCTCAAGTTCGCCGATGAGCTGCTGATTGGTGGCGCCATGGCGTACACGTTCATGCGCGCACAGGGGAAGACCACCGGCCGCTCCCTGGTGGAGGAAGACAAGATCAATCTCGCGAAAGAGCTGCTGGCGAGCTCAGGCGCCAAGCTGAAGCTGCCGGTGGATCACGTGGTGGTATCGGAGTTGAAGGAGGGCGCGCCGTACGAGGTTGTCGAAGTCATACCGGACAACAAGCTGGGCGTGGATATCGGGCCAAAGACCATCGCGGCGTTCGAGGCCGCGATTGCCGCGGCGAAGACGATCATTTGGAACGGGCCCATGGGTGTGTTCGAGAAGCCGCCGTTCGACAAGGGCACTGTAGCTCTGGCGAAGGCCGTCGCTGGTTCCGGCGCGGTGTCGGTGGTGGGCGGCGGCGATTCCGAGAAAGCGATCAAATCGGCGGGCGTGTCGGACAAGATCACACACATCTCCACCGGCGGCGGCGCATCACTCGAATATCTTTCCGGCATTGAACTGCCGGGGGTAGCCGCACTCACGGACAAATAGAGCCGGAAACTGTGCACGCGCGCCAGGTTTACTCGTCCGGGTACGACTTCGTTTTGTAAATGCCCTGATCGGGGTTCCAGAAAGCGAACCCGTGCCCGTCGGCGATTTCGAGATCGGGACGCAGGCCCGCTTCGCGCAGCACCTGGCTGCGGGCCGCTTCGTCCGTGTAATCTTCGAATTCGAGTTTGTAGATTCCGCGGATCACGCCTTCAAACTCCCGGCGGGTGTGCTCCATGAAATAATCCGCATCGCCGCCGCGGACTTGGTGCAGGTGCAGGTCATGATCGATAGCGAAGGTTCTGATCTTCCACGTCAGATCGGGCCCGACCCACCATTGGACGGTGTCGGGAGTTTCGCGTTCGGCTGGTTCACGGCGACCTTCAAGATGGCTGCTGCGCACATCGAGAATGGCGACGATCAAGGTTCGCCTGTTCATGGAGGCATTCTCGCATGGGGCCGGCGCGGTTCAGCCCGGGATGGCCGCGATCCGCTGGAACCGTTTCAACTTGCCATCGCAATCGCGGTAAAGGGCGGCGATCTTATGTCGAATTGGCCGGCCATCTTCGTAGGCACGCTGGAGACGTTCCGCGAGAGACCCCTCCAGTTCGGTAGGGTCTAGCGCCACAATCGCCCGTACAGCTTCGTCGCGTACGGCGAGGGCCGCTTCGATTTCGGCCGGCGCACAAACGGAACAGTCCAGCAAACGCCGGTTGGCGCGCTCCAATTGTGCGACAGCCTTCGCGGCATCCACGCTGGCCACCAGGTCCTTGTCATCCGTTCGGATTCGCCTGATATCCATATGTCGAGTAATTCATGGCCTCGATAGTAGTGTTCAGCATGTTCTGCTGGCTTTCGAGGGCTGCGATGTTGGCGTCCGCGGCGGCGAGTTGCAGTTGCAGGTTCGATTGCATCTGTGAGATTTGCGTCGACTTCGTTAGAATCTGGCTTTGCAGGTTCTGGTCAGTCTGGTTGAATCCGGTTACCTCGCTCTGGATGACGCCGGTCACGGGATCGCCCAATTCGGTTAAGTTCAAAGCCAGCGCCGCCAGACCGGTGGTGGACGATCCCAGAAAAGTGAAAGCGGATTGGACCTGCGAAGACGAAAGGCCGCTCACCACAGTGGAGTCCAGGCTCATTTGGCCCGTGTCGCTCAAGCTGATGCCCAGATCCGACAAGCTCTGAATGGCGCCCGATCCCTGGTAAGAGACGATCTGCTGCATGGCGCCTTCGATCTGATAGATAGCGCTGTCGCCGGCGAGCGGGCCGGCGGTGGTCCCCATTTGCGCCTGCGTCTGGCCGAGGAGCGTATTGTAGTCGCTTACGAAGGTGCTCAGGCCACTGGAAAGTTGGGTGGGATCCGAGCTCAGCGAAATGCTGACGTTCGCGGCCGGATCGGCTTGCAGAATATTGAAGGTGAGACCGGGGATGACGTCGTTGATGCTGGTGGATGGGCTGTTTACGGGGATGTTGTTGTCCAGCGTGAAAACTGTGTTGCTTCCCTGATTCGTCTGGGTAAGAAAGTCGGCGCCGCCCGCCGACGCTTCCGTCAGCGTCAGGGTGGTCGCGCCGGGCGAGTTCGCGCTGACGGACAGGTAGTTCTCGTTAGCGCCCGCGGTGATGACGCTCGCGGTCACCGGGACGCTGTTGCCGCCGGAATCGGTGGCGCTGTTGATCGCATTAGCGAGCCCCTGCAGATTGTTGGTCTCGTTGGTGAGATGAAAGGTGGCCGTCTGGCTACCGAGCGTCAGTACCATCGTGCCGCTGGGGGAGACCTGAGTGCTGGTCGCATTCGCAAAGCTTGCCTTCGATGTCTCCGATGCCGCCGACGCGATCGAGGTGATGTCCGAAATGTTGTATGTGTTTGGCGCGAGATTGCCATCGACTGCAGCCGTGACAGTGCTGGGGTCCGAACTGGTGGCGCCCAGCGCCTGGCTCTGCGCGAGCGTTCCGAGACTGGTCAGGTCGCCGGCCAGAGTATTCACGGAGCTCTGCAGAGTGCCTAATGCCGCGACCTTCGATACAACCGCGGTGTCCTCGCTTTGGAGCGCGGTCACTGGTAATTCGGCAATCTGCACGGCGCGGGTCAAGACCGATTGCAGGTCGCTCGAATACTGGCTGACTCCCACAAAGGTCTGCGGCGCCAGCAAAGCCGCAACAGTGGCGGCGTTCGATGACGCAGTGGAACCGAGAGACGACGCTGAAGTGCCCATATGCTCCTCCGCGTTCATTTCATCGGCGCAATCCAAACCGCGCTAGAGGAATACCACCGAATTAGTTTCGGTCCATACGTGTACTATAGGCGTGCGCGACAGGCGTGCACAATAAAAGGATGGCCACGAACCCTCTGGCTGGAAAGCCCGCGACGCCCGACATGCTGGTGAATGTTCCTCGGCTGGTGACGTCTTATTACACTGGCCAGCCTGATCCCGCCGTTTCCGCGCAACGGGTCCAGTTCGGCACCTCCGGCCATCGCGGCTCCGCTTTCGAGAACTCGTTCAACGAGAACCACATCCTGGCCATCACCCAGTCCATCTGCCGTTATCGCGTACAGACTGGCATCGATGGTCCATTGTTCCTGGCCATGGACACTCATGCGCTCGCTGAACCTGCCCTCGCCACCGCGCTCGAAGTGCTGGCCGCCAACTCAGTGCAGGTGATGGTGGATTGCGAACTTTCTTATACACCTACGCCGGCTCTTTCCCACGCCATCCTCACCTATAATCGCGGGCGCAAGAGCGGCTTGGCCGACGGTATCGTCATCACGCCATCGCACAATCCCCCCGAAGATGGCGGCTTCAAGTACAATCCTCCGAACGGCGGTCCGGCCGAGACCGACGTGACCAAGTGGATTCAGGATGATGCCAACGGCATTCTGGAAAAGGGACTCGACGGAGTGCGCCGCGTGCCTTATTCAAGGGCGCTTGGCGCGAGCACTACGAGCCGTCACGACTACATTGGCGCCTATGTCCCCGACCTCGCTTCGGTGATCGATATCGATGCAATTCGCGGCGCCGGGTTGAAGATCGGTGTCGATCCGCTGGGCGGCGCCGGCGTGTATTACTGGCCGCGCATCGCCGAACACTACAAGCTGCCGCTCGATATCGTCAACAAACAGGTGGACCCCACGTTCCGCTTCATGACCGTCGACTGGGACGGCCGTATCCGCATGGATTGCTCTTCGCCCTACGCCATGGCCAGCCTGATCGCGCTCAAGGACCGTTTCGACATCGCCTTCGCCTGCGATACCGATCACGACCGTCACGGCATCGTCGCCCGCAGCGTTGGCCTGCTCAATCCAAATCACTACCTCGCCGTGGCGATTTCATATCTCTATCGCAACCGCCCCGGCTGGCGCGCCGACGCTGGCGTGGGCAAGACGCTGGTGAGCAGCAGCATGATCGACCGCGTGGCCGCCGACCTGGGCCGCAAGCTGGTGGAAGTTCCGGTTGGCTTCAAGTGGTTCGTCGAAGGGTTGCTGGATGGGTCGCTGGGCTTCGGCGGCGAGGAGAGCGCGGGCGCGTCATTTCAGCGCCGCGATGGCACCGTGTGGACGACGGATAAAGACGGTATGGTTCCGGCGCTGCTCTCCGCGGAGATGACCGCGCGCACGGGGCGCGACCCCGGCGAGTTGTACAAGCAGCTCACCGAGAAGTTCGGCGAACCTGTGTATGAGCGCATCGACGCGCCGACTAATCCCGCGCAGAAAACCGCGTTGTTGAATCTCTCGCCGGAAGAGGTGAAGACGAAGGATCTGGCTGGGGAACCGATTCAGGCGATCCTGGTCAAAGCGCCCGGCAACGGCGCGCCCATCGGCGGCGTGAAGGTGGTGGCGGCGAGCGGCTGGTTCGCAGTGCGTCCATCCGGCACCGAGGACGTGTACAAGATTTACGCCGAGAGCTTCAAAGGTAAGGATCACTTGAAGCAGTTGCAGGACGATGCGCGCGCACTGGTGGAAGAAGTGACGCCGAAGGGATAGCTAAAGCCTCAGCTCTTAATCGTCTGCGATGCCGCGTCCCACGTCGCGACGTTGCGATGGAAATACGACTGATTCGCCATGTGGCATGCGATCGCGGCATTGTTGCCGAAGACCTCGTCCTCCACGACATGCTGGCGCGTCTCCACGGCCCGGAAAAAGTTGGCGAGATGATCGGCGGTGTCGTCGTAGCCGGATGGCACAGAGTAGGTCTCCACCTGCCGCAGGCTGGCGATTGGCCCGGGATGCGCGGCGTACCACTCGTCCAGATATTGGCGCTTCATTGCCGCGGTCCAGCCGTTCAGTGAGTAGCCCTCCGGACGTGGCGCGGTGTCCTGCGGAGTCACGGTAAGGGTGTTGCCGTTGATGGTCATGGTGGCTTCTTTGCCATAGAAAACGATGGCTTCGCCCGATTCGTTGTTCTGGTTGCAGTGCAGATTCACGGTGACGCCGGGATAGTCGTACAAGGTGACCAGCAGATCCGGGAAATCGCGGCCATCGTTGAAGTGAGTGAGGCTTCCGCTCGAGAGCGCGCGGACGGGGGCCGCATTGATCCCGCTCACAAACTGAATACCGGAGAGCAGATGGACGAACAAGTCACCCGCCAGGCCCTCGCCATAATCGGAAAAGCAACGCCAGCGGAAGAAACGCACCGCGTCAAACGGACGCTCGGGAGCATCGCGCAGAAACGCGGGCCAGTCGATAGTCTGCGGGCTGGCATCGGGCGCGACAGGGTAAACCCAGGCGCCGGACGGCGAGTTGCGATCAACGTGAGCCTGAATGTAGTGGACTTCACCAAGCCTTCCCGAAGCGTAGATCTCCGCCGCCTTCTTATACGCGATGTTGCTGACGCGCTGGCTGCCGCACTGGAACATCCGCTTGCCCGACTGCACCGCCTTCACCATTTCCAGTCCGTCGGCCACGGTGTGCGACATGGGTTTTTCGCAGTACACGTCCTTACCCGCCGCCACGGCGTCCAGAACCACACGGCGATGCTGGTGGTCGGGCACGGCCACGATCACCGCGTCGACATCCTTGCGATCGAGAAGGGAACGGTAATCGCGCGTGGTAGGGACATCCGCCCCATAAGCTTCTTTCCCGGCCTGCTGATGCATATCGTAAAGATCAGCCGTGCCCACTAATACTCCCGTAGGCACCTGCCGGGCCGACCGCAGCAAGTCGCAGCCGCGAATTCCGGTACCTATGGAGACGAAACGGATTTTCCGGCTGGTGGAGCTATCCGACAAGGTCTGCGCCGCAAACAACGTGGGCTTCAGCAATGTTGATTGAATGGCTGCGCCCGCTGCCAGAGCGCCCGTTCCCGTGAGCACCAAATCTCTGCGTGTCATGGACTGCATGGTCGTCGACTTTTCCCCTTGCGTGGCGTCGTCTGGCGCATCGCAAGAAAAGTGTATCAGGAAGGGACGGGTTGTGACCGCTTGCAGTTAGCGGTGTGTTCTGGTTGCCGGGCACCGGGGCCTTGCGCCGGTGATACAATCGGGCAAAGCGTCGGGGTTCGCGCATGTCCCAGGGGAAAACTATCGAACGTGTGTCAGTGTTGGACGCCTGGTCACCGGAGACCGACGCCGGACGGCGCGCCATCGTCGAGCAACTCGAACGCCTGCTCGCCAACGTCCGCTTCAAGAACAGCAAACGCTGCCCGTCGCTTCTTCGCTTCCTGGTAGAGAAGACCTTAGAGGGCCGGACCGAGCACCTGCGCGAACGCACGCTCGGCATCGATGTTTTCGGCCGCTCTCAGGATTACGACACGAATGCCGATCCGATTGTGCGGGCCACCGCCGGCGACATCCGCAAGCGCATCGCGCAGTACTATCACGAGCCCGGCCATGAGAACGAGATTCGCATCGACCTGCCGTCCGGTTCCTACGTTCCGGAGTTCCACCTGCCGCCGGTGGTCAAGGCGCAACCCGCTGTCCGCGCTGCCTGGCTGAAGCGTTGGTGGAAGCCGGTGGTTCTCGCGGGGGCCATTATCGCTACTGCGGCAGGGGTGGTTCTGCTCAGGCCATCCATCTTCTATAGTCCCTTGGAGCGCTTCTGGGCGCCGGTGGTGGAATCCTCGAACACGCTGTTGCTCTGCGTGGGGCCAGCCGACAAGTTGCGGGAGTCCGCGCAGCTCGAGGCGCGCGCGACACCAAGCGCCGCTATGACCTCGGACAACGCACCGTCACTGGGCGACCTGCTCTCCATTCACGATCTCGCGCTGCAGGACGCCACAACCCTGGTGCGCGTTGCGATCCTCGTAAACACGAGGGGGCGCACTTATCGCATTCAGAGCGATGACACCACCACGTTGTCGGATCTTCGCGCCGCGCCCAGCGTGCTGATTGGCGCTTTCAATAACCAATGGACCCTGCGAAGCGCGCATCAACTGCGGTTCAGCTTCGAGATGGATGTGGCCACGTCGCACTACTGGATTCAGGACCGGCAGAACCCCGCGAGCAGGCAATGGTCGATCTATAACGGCCTCGCTTACACGAAATTGAACGAGGACTATGCCATCGTGGCCCGGTTCATGAATCCCGCCACCGAGCGAATGACGGTGCTTGCGGGTGGGATTGGCCAATACGGGACGGCAGCCGCCGGCGAATTTCTCACCAGCGAAAAGTGCATGAAGGAGCTGGCAGCGCGCGCACCGGAGAACTGGGACCACAAGAACGTTGAAGCGGTGATCGCCACTCGGGTCATCGACGGCAGCACGGGACGTCCGCACATCCTCGCCACGTATTTCTGGTAAAGCGTATGAGCAAAGTACGAGTGCTGGTGGGTACGCGCAAGGGCGCCTTCATTCTGACGTCCGACGGCAAGCGTCAAAAATGGGACATTAGCGGACCGCATTTCGCGGGTTGGGAGATTTATCATCTGAAGGGCTCGCCGGCGGACTCGAATCGAATCTATGCCTCGCAATCGACCGGGTGGTTCGGGCAATTGATTCAGCGCTCCAGCGACGGCGGTAAAACGTGGGAGCCGGTTGGCAATAAGTTCGCCTACGACGGCGTTCCCGGGACACACCAGTGGTACGACGGCACGCCGCATCCATGGGAGTTCAAGCGCGTCTGGCATCTGGAACCCTCTCTCACCGATCCGGACAAGGTCTATGCCGGTGTCGAAGACGCCGCCATTTTCCGGACGACCGATGGGGGACAGAGCTGGCAGGAGCTCCCCGGCTTGCGCGGCCACGGCTCCGGACCCCACTGGCAGCCCGGAGCTGGCGGCATGTGCCTGCACACGATTATTCTGGATCCGAGCAACCCCGGCCGAATCTACGTCGCCATCTCCGCGGCAGGCGCTTTTCGAACCGACGACGGAGGAGCCACCTGGAAACCGATCAACCAGGGTCTCCATTCTCAATTCATTCCCGACCCAACCGCTGAAGTGGGCCATTGCGTTCACCACGTCGCCATGCATGCCGCGCGACCCGATGTGCTGTTCATGCAGAAGCACTGGGACGTGATGCGCAGTGACAACGCCGGCGATTTCTGGCACGAGGTGAGCGGGAACCTGCCCACCGATTTTGGCTTCACCATCGACGTGCACGCGCACGAGCCCGAGACCATTTATGTGGTCCCCATTAAGAGCGACTCCGAGCACTTCCCGCCCGATGGGAAGCTGCGTGTGTTTCGCAGCCGGACGGGCGGAAACGAGTGGGAACCGCTGACGAAGGGCCTGCCGCAAAGCGATTGTTACGTCAACGTGCTGCGCGACGCAATGGCGGTCGATTCGCTCGATTCCTGCGGCATCTATTTCGGCACCACCGGCGGGCAGGTTTACGCCTCAGCGGACGCGGGCGACAACTGGGCGCCCATCGTGCGCGATCTCCCAGCTGTGCTCTCAGTAGAGGTGCAGACGCTGCAATGATCCGGGTGGTGCTCCCGGCGCATTTGCGCATTTTGGCGCGTACCGGGAGCGAGGTGCAGCTTGATGTCGAGGGCCAGATCACCACCCGGGCGATCCTCGACGCGCTGGAGTCCCGCTATCCAACGCTGGGCGGCACGCTTCGCGACCATGTGACGCACCAGCGCCGGCCGTTTGTCCGCTTCTTCGCCTGCGGGGAGGATTGGTCTCACGAACCGCCGGATAAAGCATTACCGGACGCAATCGCGTCGGGAGCGGAGCCGTTTCTGGTGGTTGGGGCGATTGCGGGCGGCTCAGATCATCCTCGCAAATTTGGAATGCAATACCGGATTTACTAGTTTGATATGCCATCATCCTTGCAATTCCGGCACACCATGCCATAATTACAAGGGTGATCCATCGCCGCATTCAGCCCCTGATCCGGGACCGCCTTGCCCACATTCCGGCGGTGGCGCTGCTCGGCCCACGCCAGGTTGGCAAAACCACGCTGGCCCAGACGGTGGCGGAAGGCCGCAACAGCGTCTATCTGGACCTTGAATCTCCGCTCGACCTGGAGAAGCTTGCCGACCCCACCTTCTACCTCTCCAGCCATCAGGATGAACTGGTGATTCTGGATGAGGTGCAGCGCATGCCCGAGCTGTTCGCCACCCTGCGCGGCCTGATCGACCAGGGACGGCGTCGAGGCAAGAAGTCCGGGCGGTTCCTGTTGCTGGGCTCCGCATCCACCGATCTGCTGCGGCAATCGGAGACGCTCGCCGGGCGGATCGCCTATATCGAACTGACGCCGTTTGAAGTATTGGAGGTGCCAGCCAGCAAGCAGACCGAGCTATGGATTCGCGGCGGTTTCCCGGAGAGCTTTCTGGCCGACGACGAATCGCGCAGCCTGACCTGGCGTCAGGATTTCATCCGTACCTATCTGGAGCGCGATATCCCGCAGCTTGGTCCGCGCATTCCGGCAACCACGCTGCATCGTTTCTGGACCATGCTGGCGCACGTCCAGGGTGGCCTGTTCAATGCGGCGCAACTCGCCCGCGGCCTCGCGGTGGACGGCAAAACCGTCGTCCGTTATCTCGATCTGCTGGTGGATCTGATGCTGGTGCGAAGGCTGCAGCCTTTCCAGGCAAACGTCGGCAAGCGCCTGGTGAAAGCACCGAAGGTGTACGTGCGCGACAGCGGCATCGTTCACGCGCTCCTCAGCATCGGCGACTACGAGGCGCTGTTGGGCCATCCCGTATCGGGCACAAGCTGGGAAGGCTTTGTGATCGAGAATCTGATCGCCGCGGCGCCACTGCGCACCGAGCCTCTGTTCTATCGCACGGCGGCGGGCGCGGAAGTGGATCTTCTGCTGGAGATTCCCAAACACGGCTTGTGGGCCATCGAAATCAAGCGCGGACTCTCCGCGCGCCCCGAGAAGGGCTTCTTCATCGCCTGCGAAGATCTGAAGCCCGCCCGGCGTTTTGTGGTCAATTCAGGGACAGAGCGCCGCGCCATCGATAAGCACACGGAGGTGATAGGACTTCACGAACTGGCGGCGGTGTTGGGAAAGCTTTAGGGCGCCCACTTCAGGCCGCCGTCCAGTTGCGACGAAGCATAGTCGATGTGGATGACTCGACGATGGGCGGCATTCACGGCCGCCGAAGATGCGTGCACCAGGAGCGGCCTCATGAGGACAACATCTCCCGCCGCAGCGGAACACGTCACGGGAACCACCGCCCGTCGTTGCATTGCGATCTGGTCAGAAGTAAGCCTGCCCGCCTGATGCGTTCCGGGAAGTACTCGCAACGCGCCATTGTTCTCATCGCAATCGTCAAGGTGAACGCGGAGAGACAGCATGCGCTCCAACACTGACGTTGGTGGTTGCACATGACGGACGCCGGCCTTCAACGTCCAGGGTCCGTAGCCAGCCACGTCCAATCGAGACTCAACACAGATGGTGAGATCCTGGTGCCAGGGCACGAGCCAGTTCGCGGTGCTCGTCTTATCGAAGAGAGTGCCTCGCACCGGGAACGCGGAATCCCCAAGGTGCTCCTCGACGATGGAGGACATCTTGGGCGAATGAGCGAGTTCGTTGACGATGGGCGAGAGACGCAGCAGATTGCGGACCGCATACATGCCACCGCGGCTACGGACAGCACCGCTTTTGTCGATCCTCGAAAGCGCGGACATTAGGTCTTCGATTTCTGAATCTTCGAGCACCCTTGACAAGATCAGGGAACCATCCTCCCGAAGGCTTTTGCATGAACCGGGTTTGGCTGCTAATTCGGTCAAAAGCGCCTCACTCCTCCCTCAACACTTCCAGCGGTTTCTGCCCCAGAATCCGGAAGCTCGCCAGCCACCCGGTAGCATCGGCCACCAGCGCCGTCGCCACCATGGCCACCACGACCACCCACGGATGAAAGCTGATGTGCACCGCTTCAAAGCTACGGGTGAGAATCACGTTCGCGAAGCCGTTGGCCAGCAATCCGCCCATTAAACCGGCCACCAAACCAATAATCAGGAATTCCACCGTGAACACGCCAGCGATCTTCCGCCGCGTGCCGCCCAGCGTCTTCAGAATCACCACTTCGCGAATGCGCCGGAAGCGCGTGCCCGCCACACTGGCTGCCAGAATGATCACGCCCGCCAGAATCGCGAATACGGAAAGGAACCGCAGCACCAGCGCCACCTGATCCACCACTTCCTGCACCACGCTGAGCGCCTCGGCCACGCTGACCACAGTGATGGTCGGGTACGTCTCATACAATGCGCGCTGCAGCCGCCCCACGCTCTCCGGTTTCACATGCACGCCGCCATAATCGATCGCGGGCAGCCCGGCCAGCGTCGCGGGCGTGAACGTGAACTCCGTCAAGCCACCCATGCGAAATCGCTCACTGCGGTAGACAGCGGGCACGCGTACGCGGATGGTACGGCCCACTGCATCGAAATCGAGCACTGCTCCGGGCCCCACCTTGAGCACGCGCGCGGCATCTTCCTCGATGGCCATCAGCGGCTCGGTGCTGCCGTTCTTCCACCAGGCGCCCTTCAACACCACCACGCCAGGAGGCAGACCGGCCGCGGGAGTCACACCGCGCGATCGCAGGAAACGCCGCTCGAACCCCTGCAGCTTGCGCCCTTGCAGCGCGACGCCGTCGATCGCGGTGAGCCGCACCTGGGCCACGGGAATAATCTCGAGCGAGGCGTCCATTCCGGGTAAACGGCGAATCAACCGCTCCACGCCATCCTTCTGCGAAGGCTGGATGTCGATGAGGAACACGTTGGGCATGCCTGCCGGCGTGTTCTCCATGATTTTCGTCACCACCGAGTGCTGCACCAGGTACACCGACGTGATGAACATCACGCCCACACCGAGCGCCACCAGCACCGACTGTGCCTGATTTCCGGGGCGATACAGATTAGCGATGCCATGCCGAACGGTGCCCGGCAACCGCAGAGATGCACGGCGTTGGAACCAGCGCAGGCCACGTAGCAGCACCCAGGACACGGCCGAAAGCGCCGCCAAACCAATCACCAGCGCGATTAGAAAAACCACTCCAACCTGGGGCGAATCGCTCAGCCACCCTGCGATCGCGCCCATGCCCGCGAGAATCACCGCGCCCATCGCCAACGACGCAATCGACTCTTTCCAGCGTTTCCACCAGCGCTCGCGGCCTTCGGTCATGTTGCGTCGCAGGATCACACCCGGCCGCACGCGCCGGATCCGCAACAGCGGCGGCATCGTGAACAGCATAGTCGTCAGCAGACCGATGGCCAGCCCCTGCGCGATGGTGCCCCATCCAAACGCCAGATCGACGTGGAGCTGGAAATAACGGTCAATGAGATGCGGGAAAATGCGCTCGACGCCGTATCCCGCGATGATGCCCAGCACCGCCCCGGCCATTCCCAGAATCGCCGTCTCAAACGCATAGATGCGAATCACCTGCGACGACCGCGCGCCAATCGACTTCATCACCGCTATGCCGTCCATGTGTTGCTGCAGGTGCGCATTCATGGCCATGGCCACGCCGAGCGCGCCGACAATCAACGCGATCAGGCTCACGATGCTGAGAAAAGTTGTGGCATCGTCGAGGCCCCGCGTCACCGTGGGATTCGACTCGCGATAGTCGACCACCTGGCTTTCCGGGAACACCTTGTTCAGCTCGTGTTTGGCCTGTGCTACGGTCACGCCCTGCGCAGGCAGCCGGAACAGATAGCGCTGGGTGGCACGGCTGCCGGGAACGATCAGACCGGTACGGTCCAGCCCGCCGCGCGTGATCATGACGCGCAGGCCGAAGTTGAAGCTGCCGTTCACGGTCATACGGTCGGGCTCGGAGACCACGATTCCCGCGATGCGGAAGTCCTGGCCACCTATGCGCAGCGTGTCGCCGAGTTTCGTGCCGGTGCGAATCAGCACGTCCTCGCCGGCAACTACCGTTGAGTCGTTCAACAGAGAGGCCAGCGAACGGTCGGGCTGCAGCTTCACGGTTCCATAGAACGGATAAACCGCCGGGTCCACGGCTTTGACGGCCATCATCACGGGATCAGGCTGGCTTGCCGAGGAGCCCATGGTGAGCACGTGAGTGATACGGGTCATGCGCACGCCGCGCGTCTGCAGGCGATCGAGCGCCGCAATCTGATCCGCCGTTGGCGAGCCGAACTCAGTGGCCGACATATCCGCGGCCATCAACGTCCGCGCCTTCTGCAGCAGCATCCCTCGAAACGATTCGCTGAATCCGCGCACGCCGGTGAGCGCGCCCACTCCCGCCGCCACCGCGAGCACCACAAATATGAACTTTGCCGGCGACGCCCACAATTCGCGCCACGCGATCCGCAGAGCCGTGCGCGAAAACCCAGGCTGGCCGTCAGCCGGCGGCACTGGCGCCTCGCAGCTCATCGGACACAATCAGGCCATCGCGCATGGTCAGGATGCGATCGGCGTGGGAGGCCAGATCGTGATCGTGGGTCACCATCAATAGCGTGGTGCCCTCGCTGCGATTCAGTTCGATCAGCAGGTTCAGCACCAGTTCGCCGTTGGCCGAATCGAGGTTGCCGGTGGGCTCGTCGGCCATCAGAATCGGCGGCCGCACCATGAATGCGCGAGCCAGCGCCACGCGCTGCTGCTCGCCGCCGGAGAGTTGCACGGGATAATGATCGTGCCGTTCCGCCAGACCCACGCGATCCAGCAGCTCCCGCGCACGGCTTATGCCATCGCGCCCTCCGGCCAACTCCGCGGGCAGCAGCACGTTCTCCTCAGCGGTCAGGGTCGGCAGCAGTTGCCAGCTCTGAAATACGAAGCCGATCTTGCGCCCGCGCAGCCGGGCCAGGTCGTCCTCACGCAGGTGGGTGATGTCCTCACCATCCAGAACGACGCTCCCGCTGGTTGCGCTGTCGAGGCCCGCCAGCAGACCCAGCAGCGTGCTCTTCCCACTGCCCGATGCGCCCATGATGGCCACAAACTGGCCGGCTGGAATCTCAAAATCGATGCCGCGGAGGATGTGAACCTGGTGCGTGCCGCTGTCGATGGTCCTCGTCAGGCCGGAAACCTGAATGATGGGACGTGTCATTCGGCGGGAACCACTGTCTATATTATGGCTGGTAGTGAAATTCTTCTCCGTCAATGTTTGTTGCATTCTGATTGCGTCATGCGCGTGCGCCGCGGAGCGTCCGGTAATCGTGGCTTTCGGCGACAGCCTCACCGCGGGCTATGGCGCCGACCCCGGCCAGAGTTATCCCGACAACCTGCAACGCGAGCTCGACAAGCTGGGCGACTTGTACCATGTTGTGAATCTCGGCATCAGCGGCGAAACCACCTCGGACGGGCTCGCCCGCGTCGGCAGCGTCATCGCGCAGAAACCGCGCATCGTGATTCTCGAGTTCGGCGGCAACGACGGTCTTCGCGGAGTGCCCATCAGCGCCGCCCGCGTGAACCTGGATCAGATCATGGCGCGCCTTGAGGCCGCGCACATCCGCATTCTGCTGGCGGGAATCACGCTGCCCCCCAACTATGGCCGCGATTACATTGGCCAGCTTCAAACCATGTACCAGAGCCTCGCCACGAAATACCATGTGCCGCTGATTCCGTTCCTACTCGAAGGCGTGTTCGAACACGGCCTGTTTCAACAGGACGGAATTCATCCCAATGCTGAAGGGTACGCAGTGGTGGCCGGTACCGTTCTGCGATATTTAAGGCCCCTCCTCACCCACGCTGCGGCAAATCACCCAGCCCATCGGCCAGATTGATGGCATAAGCCGTGCGAATGCAATAGTTTGGCTTTGGTTGGGCGCGTGCATCTCGACCGCTTACGCTTCGCAATCCGGGAGGTGAGCCGTGCCAACTTTGGAAATGACAACCGCCCTGGACGGGAAAGGCCTTTCGAGCAGTCTGGCCCATTCCATCCGGCTTGATCGCAACCTGAACCGCGTGCACGATTTGAGCGATGCGGACCTTGAGCAACTGAACCTGGACGTGCTGACTCACCTCGGCCGCTGGATCAACGGCAAGGAACGCGATGTGCACCCCTGCACCACCTCGGTCAGCGGCTTCTGCGCGGCGCATGCGGTGCCGCAGCTCGAATCCTGCTATTACCTGTACCTGATTCGCGAAGGCGTCACCGAGTTCCTCCGCCACCAGGAGTTCGATACTGGCGGCGAGTTGGAGACCCGCGCGAACCGCTTCTTCGACAAGCTGGTTTGCGACGTGCTGCGGGCGTAGGGGCCGGACATGCGGCGGCAGCCGCGTTAGCTGAGGTCTTTTATGCGCCTCCCAAGTGCTACAATGTAGCACATGAAGACCGCATCCATCCGCGATCTACACATCCGTACATCGGAGCTGGTTCGGGAAGCCGCGGACGGCGGCGTCATCGTGATCGAGCGCCGGGGTGAACCGGTAGCGGAGTTGCGCCCAATATCGAAGAAGCGCTCAAAGCCACGCCTGCCCGATTTGACCGATCTCTGGCGGCGCCTTCCGCCGGTGGCGGCCGACAGCGGACGATTTCTCGAAGAAGACCGCTGAGCCGTGTATCTCGATTCGGCGTACATCGCGAAGTATTACGTCAACGAGCCGGATGCGGCCGCGGTCCGCAAGGCGATCCGGCGGGCGTCTCATCTCTGTTCCTCTGCACTGGTGCTCGCCGAAGTAACCTGCGTTTTCCATCGCCATGTGCGAGAGGGTTGGCTCGCTGCCGCACAGGGGCACGAGCTGATCGATCTGTTCCGTGACCATGCGGACAGCGGAATCTGGAATCTGTTCCCCGTGACCGAATCACTGCTGCGCAGGACCTCCCTGCTCATACGTGGCGTTCCGGCAGATCTCCCTCTGCGCGCCGCAGACGCCATTCACATCGCGACCGCGCTGGATTCCGGCGAGACGGAGCTTTGGACCAATGATCGGCATCTGCTTGCGGCGGCACGTCACTTCGGCATCAATGGGCGCAGCGTCTGAACAGGATCTCGCGCCGCCCTTCGCCCCCTTGCACCCGCTGGCGTCAGTTGATAGGATCGGTCCGGCTGAGAGGCAATCATGCTGAATCGGTATTGTGTCGCTATTATGTGCGCGGCGATAATGTCTTCGGCTTTGGCGCAGACCAAGCCTGTGCCGAAGCAGGTGGAGCGGGGACGCGAGCTGTTCCTCAACTCGCCGAAAGGCATTCCGTGCGCCACATGTCACACTATGGCCGGGCTAGGCAACGCGGTCGGTCCCGACCTGAAGCCGCTGGCGTCGGTGGTGCCGCCTCGCGGCCTGGTGATGGCCATCAAGATGGACATGACCGAAAACGTGCAGGAGGTCAAGACGGCCACAGGCTCCTTCCCGGGCATTCTAAAGCAGAAGGAGGGGGACGAGCTGCAGATCTGGGATCTGAGCCAGACCCCGCCGGTTCTTCGGAAGCTGGCGCCCAAAGACGTCGTGTCCATGGTGCGCACGCAGAAATGGGGTCATCCGCCGACATCGGCAGGTTACACGTCGCAGGAGATGGCGGACATCATCGGGTTCCTGAAGTGGGCGGCCAACGGCTCGGTGAAGGAAGTTAAAGTGGACGACGTCGAATAGGCTCCTCGCCCAGCGGCGAACAGCAACCGGGTTCAGAGTTTCGGGACCTGATACGTGAGGAGCTGGCGGAACATTCGCATCGCCACACGACAGCCGAGCCAGCTTCCAGCGAACCAGTTTCGGAGCGATTCCAGCGTCCGCTGATCCACCTGGAACATTCTGCCGCTTCGCCAGGATTCTTTGACGATTTGGGTGGTCCGCGGATTGCGCAGGCGCTCGTATTCGCGCAGCGCCGCTTCTACATGCCGATCACTGCGCAGGCAGTGTGCCAGCGTTACCGCATCCTCCAGTGCCTGGCAGGCTCCCTGGCCGAGATTCGGAGTGGTGGCGTGCGCAGCGTCTCCCAACAACGTGACTCGGCCGCGGCCCCACCGGCGGAGTGGCGGCCGGTCGACGATATCGTTGTGGACGATTGCATCTTCAGGCGTGCTTTCGATGACATCGGGGACTGGCGCGGTCCAATCGCGGCACAGCGCAAGGGCGTCCGCTTTGGTCTGCGTGGTCCCCTGGGGCGCGTTTTTCGTAAGGAACCAGTAAAGCTTCCCCGCCCCGCACGGCCACACGCCGAATTGCGTACCCGCGCCAACGGCAAGAAGAGTCGAGCGCTCCGGTAGCACTCCTTCGTCGCGGCAAATCCCTCGCCAGCACGTGTAGCCGGCGTACCGTGGCGGCTCGGCTCCGTGGAGGCCTTCCCGAATCACGGAGGAAATGCCGTCCGCGCCGACAAGGACGTCGGCCTCGATGCGTTCGCCGTCTTCCAGAATCGCGGTGGAATCCTCAAAGGCAACGCAGCGCGCTCCCGTTCGCACTGACTCCCGAGGCAGCTCTTCCAACAGGATTCGCTGGAGAACCGCGCGATGGATGCAGACGCAGGGCGCGCCGGCATCGCGGCTGATATCCACGAATTCGCTGACGGCGATCTGACGCCCCGCCGGTGTTCGGGTCAAGGTTCGCTCAAATACGGAAGCTGCACCCATCACCCTGGCTTCCACGCCGAGCTCGCGGAGGGCATTCATTGCGTTCGACCAGATGGAGAGCCCCGCGCCCACCTCGCGAATGCTGGCCACCCGCTCCACCGTCAGCGTTTCCACGCCAACCCGGCGCAGCGCCACGGCGGCGGCGAGCCCGCCGATTCCCGCTCCGGCAATCACCGCGCGCATGGGGTGAAGTCTAGCGCAATACGTGGCGCCAGCGGCTCTTTCATCACTGGCCGGGCCGCACTCGCCGCCCCCCCCACTACAGAACCACTTGAAAATGTTTGTGTTGCGGGTTATTCTGGACAAGCCGTCCCTTGTGGCTGGCCTCATCGGTCCAAGACCGGCAGGAATAGCTGGAGAGCCTATGGCAAGCACCGTCTGGAAAGGCCACGTCACGTTCGGTTTGGTTTCGTTTCCCGTGAAGCTTTACACCGCCGCGCGCAGCGAATCCATCAGCTTCAACCAACTGCACAAGGAAGACCACAGCCGGGTGAAGCAGGTGCTCTACTGCCAGGCCGAGGACAAGCCCATCGCACGCACCGATATCGTCAAGGGTTACGAGTACGAAAAGGGCCGCTGGGTGGTGGTGGAGGACGAGGACATCAAGCGCATGGCCCCGCCCAGCGCGAGGACCATGGAGATCCTCGAATTCGTGAAGTCCTCCGAGGTGGATCCGGTCTACTTCGAAAGCTCGTATTATATGGCGCCCGATGACGCGGGCGAGCGGCCGTATGCTCTGCTCTACGAGGCGCTGGAGCGGACCGGCTATACGGGCGTGGCCAAGATCGCCATGCACAACCGCGAGCACATCGCCTTGTTCCGTCCTGGGCCGACGGGGCTGATGATGCACACCATGTATTACGCCGATGAGGTGCGCGCGGTCGACGAGTTCCGCACGGATAAGACGCTGGTGAAAGAGAAGGAACTCGATCTCGCTAAGATGCTGATCGAGTCCCTGGCGGCGCCGTTCGAACCGCAAAAGTATCACGACTCGTATCGCGACAATCTGCGGGCCATGATCGACGCCAAGATTCAGGGCAAGGAAGTGGTGGCGCCGCCCGAGCCGGAAACGGCACGGGTCATCGACATTATGGAAGCGCTCAAGCAGAGCCTGGCCATAGCCCGCAAGCCAGCCGCGACGGCTGAAGCCGCGGATGCTCTGCCGGTCGAAATGCCGAAACGCGCCCGCACCGGCACAAAACGCAAGGCTGCGGGATAACCCTCTAAATACCCGTCGTCCGGCCGATGAGCCACAACAGGGAGAACGTCTTCCTCGTGTGTGTTCATTCCCATGGTTAGTATCAAACGTCACATGGCGCAAAGCGAGCAGGAGACTGCTTTGCGGCGAGTCATCACTCTGTTGCTGGACGGCATGGCAACGCGCGTTGCCCAAGGGGACCGCCTCGAGTACGAGACCTTCCAGACCAACATGCGCCGCATACAAAGTGAAGCGGAGGCGGACGCTCCCGCGGATGCTTTGCTGGTGAACGCGGGATCGGCCGTTCAGGCACTGGCCGACTACGGCCAGAACACTACCCGGTTTATCCGGAAACAGGGGGCCGAACTCCAGAACATTATCTCCATGCTCACCCGGACGGTGATCGCAGTTGGCGCGGGAGGCGAACGTTCGATGCAGCGTCTGCAGGAGATCGGAAAACGGCTGGAATCGGCAGTAGAGCTGGAAGACGTTCAGAAGCTCAAGGTGCGCCTGGGCGATTGCCTTGATAACGTTCACGAAGAGTACACCCGGCAGAAGACCGAGGCCGACGAACTCATCACTTCACTGCATCGTGAAATCGAGGCCACAAAAGAGCACGCCGCCGACCTGACGCAATCCGAAGATCTCGATCCGGTCACCGGCCTGTTGGTGCAGGAGGCGGCTGAAGCCACCCTTCAGGCGCTCATCAGGAAGGGTGGCAGACGGTACCTTGTGACGGCGGTGGTAAATCGCATGCAGCCGATCAATGCGCGCTTCGGTCACGCCGTCGGCAACCAGGTATTGCGCACGTTCAAGGAATTCTTCGAGAAGCAGATAACCCCGGGGGACCGGCTATTCCGGTGGAACGGCCCTGCCCTGGTGGCATTGCTGGAAAGAACCGAGTCGCTGGAAACGGTGCGCGCCGAGGTTCGAAAAATGCTCGACCGGACCGTCAACGATGCCATGTTCGATGTCGGCGGGCGTCAGGTGCTGATTCCAATCTCCGCGGCGTGGTGCGTATTCATGTTGATTCCGCCCGTCACCACCTCGACCAAACAGATCCAAACGTTCATCGCCAGCCAGGGAGCACGCGATTGTGCCCCGTCGAATCCTTAATCTACGCCGGGTGCGTGGAGTCTCCCATGTTTACGATGCCGCCGCTGCCCGCAGCAGGTCTTCCGCGTACAGAGCGCCCGCTGGAGTCTCCTCGTGCTTGAAGAAGACGTAGCAGTCCCGGCCGCCGGCCATTAGCTGGCGCACGCGCCCTGCAATCTCCTCGCGCTCCTCGGGCGAATAATCGGTCTTGCGCAGGCGCGAATAGACGAACGCCGCGGTCAGCACTTCCGGGATCGTCAGCTTCTCCGATTCCGCCAGGCACAGGGCCGCGCCATGCCGCTCCAGCACGCCGTAGACCTCCGTGTTCAGCCAGGACTGGTGCCGGAACTCGAACGCGCAGCTCAAACTGTCCGGCAGAGCGCCGAGGAATTCGGTCAGCACCGCGACATCCACGCGAAACTGCGGCGGCAACTGAAACAGCACCGGGCCCAGCCGGCGGGCAATGCGTAACGGCTCCAGCGCGCGGAAGAAGAGCTCGGTGAATTCGGCCTTCTGCAGCCGCTGAATGTGGGTGATGCGCATGTGCGCTTTGGGACAGAAAACGAATCCGGCGGGCGTGGCGCGCACCCACGCTTCCAGCGTAGCGGCCGAGGCCAATCGACGGAATGTGTAGTTGATCTCCACGGCATTCAGACGGCCGGCGTAGTGCTCCAGAAATCGTTTTGAGGGCATCTTCGCCGGATAAAAGTCCGGTTTCCACGACGCGTACGCGAAACCCGAGGTGCCGCAAAACAGTCGAGCCATTCTGCCCATAGTACGCCACGCTGCTGCGGTAAGATCGGAGCCTGACCTATGAAACTTATCCGCTGGCTCGCTCCGCTTTTTCTTCTGGCCTCGCTGGCCGAAGCCGCTCCGTATCGAATTGAACAGGGTTTCGTGGATGCCAACGGCGTGCTGATTTATTACGAGACGTTCGGGCAAGGCAGTCCGCTGGTGATTGTCCACGGCGGCCCGGGCGCGGACCACACTTACTTTCTCCCATACCTTGTTCCGCTGGCGCGCCACCACCAGCTCATCTTCATTGACGAGCGTGGTTCGGGCCAGTCACAGAAACTGGACGATCCATCCGGCTACACGGTGGAAGCAATGGTGGAGGACGTCGAAGCGGTTCGCAAAGAGCTTGGTCTGGGACGAATCGCGCTTCTGGGCCATTCCTACGGCGGCGTGCTCGCGCAGGCCTACGCGCTCAAGTACCAGCAGAATCTCAGCAGCCTGATTCTTTGCAGTACCTTCTACAGCACCTCGAAAATGAACCAGGTGTTTCAGAAGGAGCTGGCGGCGATGCCCGCCGATGTGCGGGAGCGAATCCAGAAGCAGGAGGCCGCGGGCTTGTTCGGGCACGGCAAGGACTACCGGAAGAACCGGTACACCGACGACTACATGATCGCCGCGTGGGGCGAAGGCTATTTCCCATATCTTTACCAGCGTCATCCCGATCCGAATTACGATCCGGTGGACGGCGGCAAAATGTCCTGGGACCTTTATCGGGAGATGTGGGGATCCGATGGTGAATTCGTGATCGATGGCAATCTGAAATCGGTGGAATATGCGGATCGGCTACCCTCGCTGCGCGTCCGGACATTGGTCACCGCCGGCGATCATGACGAGTGCGACCCGGCTCAGGCGATGGAACTAAGCGGATTGATTCACGGTTCGCGGCTGGTCATTTTCCCGCAGAGCGGGCACATGACCTTCGTGGACCAGTCCGATCTTTTCATCCGCACCATCGACGATTTCCTGGCCGGGAAGTAGATAGTCATGGTGCGCACGTTCGTGTACCTGAAGGTGGAGCTGGAACACGCCGAAGACGAACCCACCCAGCGCCTCGCCGATGAGATCTGCCGGCGCATTCAGAAAATCTACGGGGTGCGCTCGGCGGAGGTGTCCAACATCGTGCCGCGCTCCGACGATTAGCTGACCTGGCGCGGGCCCAACAGTTCCCGATACGTCTTCTGGAAAAAGCCGTCCGTCATTCCGGCGATGTAATCGCAGGCCCCGCGCCAGATCGGTTCGCCTGGGACGATATAGTTCTCTGGCAGCCGGTCCGGGCGATCGAGGAAATACTTGAAGAGCTGACCGATCATCGCCGCGGATTTTCTGCGTTTTGTCACAAGGGACTCGGACGAATAGACGCGGGATCGCAGGAAGGTCTTCAGCTCGCGAGCGGTCGCGTCGGATTCCGGAGTGAATGCCGCGAGGCGATGAGGCTGATTCCGCACCTCTTCGAAATCGCCCACGCCCGTAGCCTCCGCACGCGCCAAAGTTCCTTCCACCAGTCCGGTGACCAGTCCGTCGATGAGTCCGCGCACGATCTCCTGTAGTTGCACCCGCTGCGATGCGCCCGGAAAATGCCCCCGCACCTGTTCCAGCAATTCCGCAAAGCGAGGTACCGCCTCGGCCGCGTCGTCAAGCGCGAAAAGTCCTGCCTCGGCGACGTCGTCGAGATCGGCGGTGTTGTATGCGACCTCATCGGCCAGATCGATCAATTGCGCTTCGAGCGGCGGCCTGAGGGCTGGCAGATATTCGTCCAGCTCCGGTGATGCGCCGCACTCGATGTCACTCGAATGCTTCACAATCCCCTCGCGCACCTCGAACGTGAGATTCAGGCCTGGAAAACGCGCGTAGCGCTGCTCCAGCACTTCCACGATTCGCAGAGCGTGCAGGTTGTGATTGAAGTTTCCGCCGAGTGGCTGCAACAGCGAATCGAGTTCGTCCTCGCCGGCATGCCCAAACGGCGGGTGGCCGATATCGTGCACCAGCGCCAGCGCTTCGGTGAGCTCTTCATTCAGACCGAGCGCCGACGCAGCGGTGCGGGCAATCTGCGCGACCTCAATAGTATGGGTCAGGCGATTGCGGAAATGATCGGAAAGGCCGGGTGTGAAGACCTGCGTTTTGGCCTCCAGCCTGCGGAACGCGCGGGTGTGGATGACGCGGTCGCGATCACGCTGAAAATCGTTACGCCAGGGATGTGCGGGTTCGGGATAACGCCGCCCGCGGCTGCGTTCCACCGGGAAGCGCAGGCGAGCGAGAGGCCGGTTCACTTCTGCAGCAGCTCGCCCGCTTCGGCAACCGCTGTCTGGCTTATGGCCGGACGCTGGTCGCCGCGCAACCGGTCCAGAATTTTACGCGCTTCGTCGGGCTTGGTGGGTCCCAGAATCTTCGCCAGCACGAGTTCTGCCTCCTCCTTGGAAACGAAAACCGTGGGCTTGTCCATAATCGGCTGCAACAGCGCGCGCGCGCCGGCGATCTTGCCCTGCGAACCGTAGATCCGGGCAAGTTGCACCGCCGCCAGCGAGACGTACGGACCCTTGCCGTTGTCCACCACGTTGCGCAAGCGCCGCTCTGCTTCCTGGCGGCCAGCATGAACTCGGCAACGGTTCCTTCGTCGCTTCCACTGTATTGCGCCAGATCAGTCAGGGCCTTCACCAGCGCCTGGTCTTTCGCCTGATCGGTCGGGAAGCTGAGGGAAAAGGCGTTCGTGGCGTCGCCCACAGTCGCGTCCGAAATGCGGAAAACATCGGCCAGCTTGTCCTGGCGCACAGTGTGCCGGTGTTGGCCGTACAGGAACCACGCAACGGCGAGAGCCACGACACCAACGGCAATCAACCCGTAGCGGATCACCTGCGACCGGTGATCGGTCACGTACTCCAGGCTGTGCTGGACCTCGGTCGCAAACGGGTCGCTTTTCAGTTCTTTACGGCTAATCCTGTTCACTCGAACTCCTGGCAGGGAAGTTCAATTTTAACACAGGGGTGAAGTGCCTACGGAGACCGGTGGAACGCGGCTGGCGCCGCATCTCAGGTCAATCCGCCCGAAGCTTGATCGATCCGATGCCGCCGTTTACGGACACATGGATAGTCGGAGTGCCCCGGCCGTTCTCGTAGAGATCGTTGAC
>JBEKFB010000021.1:0-23448 GCA_050013535.1 Bryobacteraceae bacterium
GGCGCCAGTCCGGGATGGTTCCTCGCGGAGGCTCCCGGCGAGTGTGCCACGATCCACCGGGGAATGACGACCAGTCCCTGCACCAGCATCAGAACGGCGAATCCAATAAGAAAGAAGAAAAAACGGGGATACATGGTTCCGCGCGAAACAACTGCGCCAAGCGCGGTAAAGGCTCCTGGGAGTACGAACAGCGCAAGAGCCAGGCGGTTCTCCCGGAAGTAGCTCCATGCGCCGCAGGCAATAACCAGCGCGGCCACCACCAGCACGCCCTCTGATCCCAGGCCGCGAATCAAACCTCGGAGAGTTTCCAGCATCGCCCATCGCGGGGTGGAAACGCCCTTCATGCTGGAAGGCCGATGTGTAAAATAATTCATCACCTGCGTCAGGATTGGGGCGTAGAACAACAAGGTGAGTCCGCCGGTCAGGAAAAATGCTTCCAGGGCAAACCTCCACTTCGCCAGGCCCAATCCACTTTTCCAGTCCCGCCAGGCGCATCCCACGCAGATCACAACATGACTTGCCACCACAAAGAGCATCGTGAGGTGGGTGTATGCGCCAAGCGCCGATGCCAGGGCGTAAGCGGCATAGGGGCCGCGGCGTCCCGTTCGCATTCCTTGCAGCAGGAACAAAGTCGAGGCGAGCGCCCAAAACGTCAGCATGGTATATCCACGAGCATTCTGGGAGAACCACACATGATGATACGAGACGGCCAGCAGGGACGCGGCCAGCAGCGCCTGATTGCGCGTCGAGACAGCAATCCCCAGAAGGTACAGCAGCGGAACCGATGCAACGCCAAAGACGACCGCTGGCAGGCGCAGGCTCCAGGCATGTTCTCCAAAAGCCAGAACACTCAGCCGCGCCAAAACCGAGTAGAGCGGGTGTTGGGTATCACCGGGGAATCTGGCCAGAATCTCCGCCAGCGGATGCCGAACCGTGACCACGAGAAAATAGATTTCATCCCACCAGAGGCCCTTGTTGATTCCGATCACGCGCAGCACCGCTGCCACAATCGTCACGGCCGTGAGCCATACCCAGGGACGAGTCAACTGTAGCTTTCCCGAATTGCCGCCGTGCTCTTCAGCGCGGGTCAAGTGCATCCCAATGTTTTCCAAAGTCCTCATTCCGGTTGGTTTGTTCTGCCAGGAGCAAGGCTCGTATCAGATGATAGACGATCGTTCCCGAAGCGAGCAATCTCGGTGCCAACGCACGTTCGGTCCTGTCGACGGCTGATTCTTTTCCGGTAAGGAAGCGGGCTCCAGGGTGTGCGGATTCAGGTTTGGGCTCGGGTTGACAAATTCGGAGATCAAAGGAATCTATTTGGGAAAGAGTGCGATGCGCGGTTCCTGGCCATCCAAATCCAGCAGCCGGGAAAGGACAATACCAGCTCCGTTTGACGGTCCGGTAGCGCCGCGGCCGAATGATATAATTCACAAACTCATGTCCCGAATTGCGACCGTCGCCTGCGTGCTGTTCCTGGCGATTGCGGTTGGATTGCAGGTACGCATGGCAACCCTGGTTCTCGGGTCCGACCTGGCTGCATGGAATTCGGATGCGCCCGCTCACTTCACCACCGGAGTGATGGTCCATGACTACCTGCGGTCGGGTTTGGGCTCTAACCCGGTGGCCTTCGCCGAGTCGTTTTATGTCCGCTTTCCCAAAGTGGCCTTCGGGCAATGGCCGCCTGTCTACTATGTATTACAGGCCATTTGGTATCTGATCTTTCCCATTTCGATAAACAGCGCCAGGATCCTGAGCGCGGTCATTGCCCTCACTATGGCCGCTACGCTCCTTCTGCGGCTGCGCCGTTCGTGCGGTCCCCTGGCCGCGTGCGCCGCTGCCGCGGCCTTCCTGAGCTTTCAACCGATCCAGATGGCAGCCTGGGAAGTGATGTCGGACCTCCTGACGGGACTCTTCGTTCTCCTCGCCCTGCTCTCCCTCTCCACGTTTCTCGAAAACCCGCGGAACCCGCGAAGCGCGTGGTACTTTGCTCTGTGGTCGTCCGCGGCCCTTCTGACCAAGGGCAGCGCCTTTGCGCTGGTTCCCTTCGCCCTGCTCGCTCCGTTGTTGGCCCGGCGATTGCGCTGTTTCGGCAGCATCTGGTATTGGGCCAGCGGAATAGCCTGCGGCATCGCCTCGGCTCCGTTCTATCTCCTGATCGCGCGCATGGGATTTGGATATTCGTTGAGTCCGCCGGTCAAAGGACCCGACCCGCATTTCTCCCGGCTCATTTTCCTGACGATGCTCCAGGGCCTGGCGCCCGCCATCTTCTGGACGCTGGCGGTGGCTGGCTTTGCCTTCGCCGTGCACCACCGCTGGCGTGGCGCAAACGACCGCTCGGCTACCACCGACGCGTTGCTGGCCGGAGCCTGGCTCCTGGCGCAACTGCTTTTTCTCATGAAGTTTCCACTGACTCAGGAGGACCGGGTTTTCATCCCAGCTCTCGCACCTGCCGCGATTCTCTTCGGCTATTGCATTAGCCGGATTCAGTGGGTCTTGCGCCACCGGCCCGTGTTTGGCGTGACCGTTCCGGCGGTACTTGCCCTGCTCTGCATCGCGCTGTGCGGAGCGGCGCCGTTCGAGCGCATCGAGGGTTACCAGGCTGCGGCCGCTGCGATCCCCTACCGGCCGGAGGGATCCCTCCTGTTGGTGAGTGCCGACGCCCCCGGCGAGGGAGCCATCCTCGCGGAACGTTTGGCCCATGACCCATGGCGCGCGGGTATTGTCCTCCGCGCTGATCATGCTTTCGTCGAGTCTTCGTGGTCTGGTGCGCGCTATCACCCGCTCTTCTTCAACGCGGACGAAGTCAGGAAATACCTGATGGACCTGCCAGTCCGCTACATTCTGCTGGATGACTCCTGGACGCGGCGGCCGTTTGAGAAACTGGTCGACGAGGCCGTCCGGGCCGACCCACAGGACTTCGCGCTGCTGGCACGGTTCCAGGTTCGCAGATCCGGGCTGAACATCGGCGAGGTTCGCGTGTATGAGAATCGTGGAGCCGGAGATCGCCGCCCCGCCGTGGTCCGCGTGCGTCTGGGTATTGAGCGCGGCGGGCGCACCCTGGAATACCACTGGAAGTGATCGGGCCTTAGCGCGCGGGACAAGCCGCCAGTTCGGCGGGGCGGCAGCTATCAGATCAGCCATGGCACGCTGCCGAACTTCTTCCGCGCAGCGCCTTCCAGAAACCCGAAATACGAGCGCAGATGCGCTTCCCGGCACCACCATCGCAGGAACCCGTCGTAACCCTTCTGCCCCAGTTCGGTCCGCAGCGATGCGGAATCGGCGAGGCAGCGAATCGCCTCCAGGAGTTCGTCGTCGGTACGGTAGACAAACCCGCCGCCACTATCCTGGACGACTTCGGGCAGCGCGCCCAGGTCGCGGGCAATTACGGGAGTTTTCCTCGCAAACGCTTCCACGCTGGTCATTCCGAACGTCTCGTACGTGATGGAAGGAACCAGACAAGCAATCGCATGGTGGTACAACCCGCCGAGTTCCCGCTGCGTCTGCAGGCCCAGAAACTTAATTCGGGGATTGTGGGCCGCCATCGCGCGCAGTTCCGATTCATAGCCTCCGGTACCCGCCAGCAGCAAATCGCATCCGGGCACGCTGTCCCACAGCGCGATCAGAGTCTGGGGGCCTTTGATCCGCTCAAGCCGCCCGACAAACAGGAAATACCGCGCCTCGTGCGGGCGGGGCGCGGGACGTTGCCAGTCGTCATCGGTGCGATCCATGAAATTCGGCAGGCAGGCCACCGGAAAGGGAAACCCTCTCGATCCGTGAATCTGGCAGGTAAAACGGCTCGGCGCAACAAATTGATCCACGGATGCCGCCATACGTTCGAGCAATCCGGTATAGCGCCAGTACTGCGGCGGCCGTTTCGCCTGAATGGTACAGCGCAGGCACTCCGGCTGATCGCACGGGGCCTGGTTGAATTTCCAAAGCACGTGGGTGGGGCAGATCAGCCAGTGTTCATGGGTTGTGAACATTTTTACGGCCTGGCTGCCCTCGGGCTCGATCGCCAGTACCCCCGGGCCGAGCAGCGAGACGTTGTGGAAATGGATGACGTCGTAGGCCCGCGCGTTGAGGACTTCGCGGATCTGCCTGCTTTTGAGCCATGGCTGGCCGGTTTGTTGGCTGAGCAGCGGTGAAAGCCAGGTAAAGCCGCTACGGAGTTCGTGCCGCACCACATTCGGGTGCTCGGCGAATTGCAGGGGCGGGTCGCCAGGGTGCAGCAGGTGGTAGGAATCCACGCAATGAATAACATCTACGTGATGGCCGCTGTCCGCCAGGGCATGCGCCAGCCGGTACACCTGCATGCCATCGCCCCCGAAGCTGTACGGCGGATAGAAGGTGGTGAGGTGCAGGAAATTGAGCGGGCGGCTCATTCCGAAGCCGCCTTGCGGATCACATCCATCATCTGCCGGGCGGCCGCCTCCCAGGTGAGACGGCGCGCGGCCTCCAACCCGGATTTCCGCATATGGGCGCGCAGTTCCTGGCTCGAGAGCACGCGCGCCAGAGCATCCCCAATCTCCTGCTGGCCCGGCCCGACGTAGATACCGGCGTCGCCCAGCAGCCCTTCGAGCGGGCTTGCCCTGGTGGCAATCACCGGGCACCCGCAGGCGGCAGCTTCCACGGCGGGCAGACCAAAGCCCTCCATCAGCGAAGGGAGCACCAGGACGTCCGCCAGGTTCATTAGAACCACCAGGTCCTGGTCATCCAGGTAGCCGGTAAAGATGACGCGGTCGCGCAGTCCCAGCGCATTTACCTGCGCGCGCAGAGCGCCCAGGCAGGTGAGAAAAGCGTCGCCCGACGTATCTCCGACCATTACCAGGCGCACATCGGCGAACTTCTCCTGCCCGGCCACCCCGGCGAACGCCGCGACCAGCGCCTCCAGGTTCTTGTGCGGACTGAAGCCACCCACATAAACAGCCGTTCGGCCGGACGCATCGATTCCTAATCGCTGCAGATTGGGCCCAGGCGCAGGGTCATCGAGTCTCCGGAAAACGCTGTCAGCGGCTTCGCCCACGACAAACAGGCGTCGCGGGTTCACTCGAAAATGTTGCAGAATGGCGGCGCGTGAATACTCCGACACCGTGATCAGGGCATCCGCCTGCCAATAACCCAGGAAGACCTTGATTTTCCAGAACAGCCTGGCGCGCGCCCCGGGAACCGTCAGTTTGGGATACGTCTCGGCAATGACGTCGTGGGCCATGACCAGTTTGCGGGCGTGGCCAAAGACGGGAACATAACTGTAGATGGTGGGGAAGAGGACCAGATCGAAGTTCGGAGACGAGAGCGCGCGGCTCATGCGCCACATGTCGGCAAGCGTCCGGTGACCAGCCGCGGAAGCGGCGCGAAACGTCGGCACCCCTGACCGCAGAATCCGCACTTCGCACTCCGGCGGCGTTGGCTCGGCGTCCTCGGTCGAATCCAGAAAGAGGGTGTAGCGGTTCTCGCGATCGAGTTCGGCCAGGGCGCGGAGCAGCGCCCGGGCGTGCCTGCCGTAACCGCGGCGGTTGTGCCAGCAGGTGGCATCGACGGCGATCCGCATAGCTAGAGCGCGGACCGCCAGCCGCGCGCGATAACTTCCGCAACGTGCGCTCCCGCGGCATTTGCCCGACCGGTCCGGCAGCGGGCATCGATCCTGATTCGCATACCTAGGAGTGGACCCGCGAACCGCGGGCAATTGCCTCAGCCGCCTGTGAGCCCGCGGCATTTGCCCGACCCGTGACGTAACCCACCCATTCGCCGCACGACCAGCTCACCGCCAGCGCTGTGGTGAGCGGAAAAGCCCTCATGAATGCGCTCATGGTGCGTCGTTTCTTCCAGGCCGTCAGCGTCATGCGAGCCATCATGAGGACGGGAAGTGCCGGAGCGAAAATCGCCCAGAACACTCGCTGGCGAAGGTGCGCCAACCTGGCCCGCGTAGCGGCGTAAGAGCGGCCCCACACAAATCGTTCTCCGAGCGCCGAGCTCACCCGCAGCCCCTGGCGGTGCTGATGGAGCACGGCGGCCGGCGCGAGCAACACTTTTTGATTCCGCGAGAGCAATGCCGCCGTCACGGAAGCTTCATGAAAGATCTCCTGCCAGATGGGCCGGATGGATTCGAGGGCAGTCCGCTTGTAAGCCACGTTGGCATCGCTTACGATGGAGGTTTCGCCAACCGGCAGCGGGTTTTGGTAACGCAGAAAATCGCAAAAATAAACCGCCCAGTTCAGCGGACGGTCGACACCGTTTTCAATGGCGCCGCCCACCGCGGCCACAGACCCGGTGTGAGCTTCCAGCAGGCGAGTGCTCCATTCCGGCGTCACGATGCCGTGGTCTTCAATCAACGCCACCACCTCGCCCCGAGCCACCGCCAAGCCTCGCGCGCGCAATTCGTCGTGGTGCTCCCGGCTCCCGCTGGACCCCGTGTAAGTCCGCAAATCCGCCACTTCCTGGAAGCGCACGCTCGGATACCGCCCCTTCAAGGCAGTGATTCCCTTTGTCGCGGAGTGATAGGGAACAATGATCTCCATTATAGATGCCAAAGGCTGCCGGCCCAGGGCCTCCAGGCAGGGCTCCAGGTGGGACGCATCGGGATCTCCGGTGGTATCGCTGACGATCGCAACCACGACCGAAAGAGGAGGGTTATCGAGGGAAGCCATTTACTCCACCCGCAGAAGCGCGTTGCCCGGTCCAGCCACGTAGCCGATGAATTCACCAGCCACATAGACGATCAGGGCCGGGATCAGCAGTGGCAGTGACTGAGCGAACTTATCCACATGACAATGTTTTTTTGACACACGCAGCGCCATGCGAACCAACAATAAAAACGGTACCAACGGCGAAGTCAGGACATAGACGGCCTTGCGCGAAGCGGGTAGTTTACGGGCCCCTGCGAAGGCGCGGCTGAACCAATACCTTTGCTGTAGATAGTAGCCATAGTTGAAAGGGCCACGATGATGCACCACCATCGCGGGAACAGCCCTGAACTTCACGCCATCGGCCTTCAGGCGGGGATGCAGCACGGCTTCCCAATAGCCGGCGCCCAACAGGTCCTTGTACTTCAGAAGCACGGCTTGGGAATAGGCGATGTTGGCGCTACCCAGATCGTGCTCATCCCCTTCCTGCCAGGGAGGCAGGTAATTGTTGTACTCGCAGAAGTACACCACCCAGTCGCGCAGCCGGGGGTAGGCGAAATCCACGACGGGGCCGCCGACCACGCCGAAATCGCCGCCGGCGTGCGCTTCCACGGCCTGCCGCAGCCAATCCGGAGCGGCCGAACAATGCTCCTCGATAATGGCAACGATATCGCCGCCGGCCTCCTCCACTCCATGGCGGCGCAGATCCGGCACGGTTTCGCGTTGGGACCGGTGGATGACACGCACCCAGGAGAACTTACCCGCGATGCGGGCCGCATACTCGGCGGTACCACAGGCCACGACGATGACTTCCGCGCCAACATCCTTCGCCTGCCGCTCCAGCGAATCGAGGCATTCATCAATGAACGGCGCGCCGACGATGGACGCGATTACGACCGATACACGGGGTGGGTAATTCATGACCAAACTGCCTCGCGGTCCCGAGCGCCGTCGTTCCGACACCGCAATTCATCCGTAAGGTGCATGACCCTGATCGATCTCTCCCGTTTGATCCTAGCATCAGCCGCTTTTGATGTGGCCTTAAATGCTCGCCAGGTGCATGCCCGGCCTGCCGGCTTGAGCCGGCCAATCGTTCAATCTCCGGCGGGACGCCGCTGGAACCGGCGCGCCACCGGTCCGGCCCAGATCCAGGCGATCGCGAGAACGGTGAACAGGTAGGTAAGCAGCACCCACACCCGCGTGACCGGTTTCCCGACTTCACCGAAACGGATCATCCAGGGTAGGGCGAATCGCCTGTCCCAGAAGGTCGCCGCAGCGAGTCTGACGTCGTTTTGATGGGCGCCAGCTACGATCAGGCTCCACATCAGCGAGGCGATGGCGATCCCCCATTGCACGATCCGCGGCAAAAGCTGCGCGCCCTGAATGGCCATCAGGGCCACAAGCGGGACCACCGGGACGAGGTACCGGAAGCCCGTGGAGGGTTGCAGCCAGGAGTACTGGTTGGCCGCGCAAAACAACACGAACAACAGGCAGTATATGAGAATCAGCCGCATTTCGCGGTCGGGCAGGCGTCGCCGGGTGCGAGCAGCCAGTGGAGCCATCAGAGCGAGCAAAAGCGCCGGACAATAGGGGAACAGGCCGAAACGCGGATCGAAAAAATTTGCCCAGACCAATACCGGTGAGGGCCAGCCGAATCCGCGGTAACCGAGCGCCGTTGGCGCCGTAGGCATCATGTAGTGCTGTGACGGCCGGTAAAACGAACCGAACGCCCATTGCTGGTACACCAACAGCGCGGCAATACCAGGCGTCAATCCCGCCAGGTAGGCGGCCGCGCATCTGCCTCGCGTCCGGGAATCCCCGCCGCAACGAAACCAGACATAGATGGCGGTAACCGCCGCGACCACAACACCGCTGTAGTCGCAGAGCACCGAGTAACCGGCCAGCAGCCCCGCAGAGGCGGCGCGCGCCGGACGCAGAGGCCGGTCCGACGGATCCCAGAGCAGCAGAAGCGCTATGAACCCGGCGTCACCGACCAACAGATTGTGATTCAAATGACCTGTCCGGAACAACAGCGGCGTGCCCATGCCGCACATTACCGCCGCCGCGGCGGCCTGCGCCGCGGGCACCCCCGCCTGGATGATTCGGCCGCACAGCATGGCAACCCCCAGGGCAGTTGCCGGAGCCATCACCAGCGCCACCGTTATAAACGCGACCAGGAGAAAGTAATACTCGCGTCCTTCCGCCATCATCCGCAGCAGAATGGGGTCGCTCTCGCCGATCGGACGCCGGCGAGGCAAGCGCTGGTTCCAGCGGTCGACCCGGACCAGCAGGGGACGCAGCATAAGCAGGGGAATCGCCCCGGTCAGCGAGGCGCCCGGGTTGTTGTTGATGTACGCTCCGCCGCGCGGTCCGGAAAAAATGTCCCCGGTCCAGCCAAGATATCGCTTTACATTCAGTTCGCCGCTCTCGGCGATGGCGATGGCGGGAAAGTGCTCGCGCACGATGTAGGGCGTCCAGAATACCGTGTACACCAGCCAGCACGTCAGAAAGACCCGCGACGCCCAGGCGCGGCGGCTGCTTTGCGAATCCCGCTCCGCGAGCAAGTCAGCAACCCTTCAACTTGTGCCGGATGAGGATCACAGATTTCAAGTCTCGTTTTCCCAGAATTTTACTTTCGTTGAAAAGAACTTTCTCTCTCGCATTCCTCGCCAGGAGTCCACTTGTCATGCATATTATTGATTCTATGTATCTTAATCCATTGGGGCATGAATTGCACCTCGCGGCTGGCACCCGGCAGGGTTACGCCTGCGGCGACGTAGGGCGATTGGCTGGCATACTAAGTGACGGAACCATGGGACCGACGGTATCTGTAATCATACCGGTTTACAACGACGCCAGCAATTTGGCTGTCTGCCTGGCGGGGCTGCACGCTTCGCAGACGGCCGCCTTCGAATGCATTGTCGTTGATGATGGGTCGACGGACGAATCCGCCCGGGTGGCCAGCGAGCACGGCGCGAAAGTGCTCACTTCGGAGTCCCGCCTCGGACCCGCCAGCGCTCGCAACATTGGCGCTCGGGCAGCCACCGGCGACATACTGCTGTTTGTCGATGCGGATGTGTGCGTCCACTCTGACACGATCCGCAAAATCGTGGATGAGTTTGACAATGACCCCAGCCTCGATGCACTGATGGGATCGTACGACAGTTCCCCTTCCAACACTTTCTTCGTGTCCCAGTATCGCAACCTCTTGCACTGTTTTGTGCATCAATCATCACCGAGGAAAGCTGTCACCTTCTGGGCAGGCTGTGGGGCCATTCGCAGATCCGTTTTTCTCGGTTCCGGTGGGTTCAATGACATGTACCAGGCGCCTTCGATTGAAGACATCGAACTGGGTTACCGTCTGGCTCAGACCAATCACAATCTGATCATGTGCCCGGATATTCAGGTAAAACACCTGAAGCGCTGGAGCCTCCGCAACATGCTCAAGACGGACTTCTACTACCGGGCGCTTCCGTGGTCCGAGTTGTCCCTCCGTAACAGCAACATGCCGGACGCGTTGAGCCTGCGCATCAGCCAGCGAATCAGCGTGGCGTTGGTGTGCCTGGTGACCATGATGGCCGCCTATCTCGCGGTGCATTGGCATGGGTATTTTCTGACGCCGTTGTTCGCCACGTTCTTCATTCTTCTTTCCGGTTATTGGGTTGAGGGGTGGTCGCATCACTCGAAAATGGTAACGGCCATAATGGGCGCGATGCTGCTTGTGATTGCAGGGCTCTCATGGGAGTTTCATATGAAAGCGATCATTCCCATGGTTGTGATTGCGGCGTTAGGGTTGTTTATCAGGCATCGCTACGCGTACTCACGGGAGACGTGGCGGAAACGGACCGGCGCCTGGGTTGGCGGATACAGTCTTGTGGCGGCCGTATTGGTCTGGTTCTATTTCCCGTGGAAGCCGATGGCATTAGTGCTTTTACTTCTCATACTGAGCCTGTTGTGGGCGAACCAGCAGTTCTACCTCTTTCTGGCGACCGAACGCGGCAAGTTCTTTGCGCTGGCTGCGATTCCATTTCACCTGCTCTATTTCTTTTCCTGTGGTGTCGCTCTGGCAATCGTGCTGGTGAGATACCACGTTGGCAGGCTCTTCGGCTTTGCGGGCCGCCGGGCAGGCTCAGCCCAGGCAGGCTCGGACCAGACAGACTCAGCCGAAAGGGCCCGGGCCCAAGCAGCCGTGCGATGACCGCCCGGCGCTCCGCCATTCTTACTTATCACTCGCTGGACGACTCCGGTTCGGTTATCTCCACGCCGCCTGAGCGGTTTCGCCGGCAAATGGAGTTCCTGGCGTCCTCTTCGGTTCCAGTGGTGACTCTTGATGAGGCGTTGCGTCACCCAAACGCGGTGGCCATCACGTTCGACGACGGATTTCGCAATCTCCTGGATCACGCCGTCCCGGTCCTCGAGCGGTTGCGGCTGCCCGCAACGTTTTTCGTTATCAGCGGGTACTGCGGGGGAACTAATAACTGGCCGAGCCAGCCGTCCGGCGTTCCGGGCCTTCCGTTGATGGATTGGGGGGAACTGTCATCACTGCCTCCCTGGATTTCGATTGGAGCGCACACGGAGACTCATCCCCACCTCACCGCGCTGTCCGACGCGGAGTGTGAACGGGAGCTGCGTGCTTGCCAGGACCAGATCGAGCAGCGTCTCGGCAGACGGACCCGCTGGCTGGCATATCCTTACGGATCTCGCTCGGCGAGTGTTAAACAGGCGGCGGGCCGGCACTTCGATCTGGCGGTGGGGACGTCGCTCGCTTTTCTCTCGTCCCGCTCCTGCCCTTTGGACTTGCCGCGAATCGATGCCTATTACCTGCGCGGCAGGTTTACTCTGGAGCGTCTTTTGCGGCCTTCGGGAGCGCTGTACATCGGGCTTCGAAGGGTGCTTCGCAAGGCGCGGGACTTCAACTCGTCATGACCGGTGTTGGCGGAAGCGGCGCCTTCGTGCCCCGGTTCCACGGAATGGCCGTGCAATTGCTGTGGGATAATTTGCTCAAGATAGTCTGGGGAAGTTTCACGGTGGGTTCGGATGGCTGCCTCGTGCCGCCGCAACTTGAGTCTTCCGACACGGAGCAGAAGTTATTATATGAACGCTCTTGACCGACTCCGCCGTCACGCACGCCTCACCTGGCGAAACCGCAGGGGTGTGGCGGGTCCGCCTTTTCTGATTCTCTTCATCAACTCGATCTGCAACCAGAAATGCGAACACTGCTTTTATTGGCGCAATCTGAACCGGCGTGACGATCTCACCACGGACGAGCTGTTCGCGCTGTCCGCTTCGCTGGGCCGCATCGAGACCCTCAATCTCTCCGGCGGCGAGCCGTTCCTGCGCCCGGAATTCGCGGAGATATGCCGTCAGTTCATCCGGCACAACGGAGTCCGGCAGATTTACGTGCCCACGAATGGATATTTCACCGAGCGGACCGTAAAGCAGATCGCCGGGACCTTGCAGGAGAAGGATCTCGATCTGTTCGTCGCCGAGATCTCTCTGGACGGCGTTGGCGAGTTTCACAACCGGTTCCGGGGCTCACCCGGCGCTTTCGAGAAAGCCATGCAAACCTACGATGCACTGGCCCAACTCCAGGCGAGCGACGCGCGTTTGCGAATACACGCCATCTCGACGGCAACCCACGTGAACATGGATGAGATCGAGCGGCTCACATCGTATCTGTATGAGCGCTGCCCGAAAATGGATCACCATAACCTGGCTCTGATCCGCGGAGACCGGAAGAACCCTTCGCTGCAAGGGCCGGGGCTGGAACAGTACCAACGGCTGTACCGACACGTGCGGCAGTTGTGGGCTCCGCGCGAGCGGGATCGGTACGGCTCGGTGGTGGAGCCGATGCTGCAATGGGCGAAGGTCCGGACCTCGGCCAAGCAACAACAGGAAGTTCCGTGCCGGGCCGGCATCCTCAACGCAGTGGTGTATTCCAACGGCGACGTGAGCGTCTGCGAATCGCATGCGCCGCTGGGAAACCTGCGCGAGAGAAGCTTCGGCGAAATCTGGTCGTCGCCCGAAGCAAACGCGTTGCGGAAATCCATCGCGGACCGGCAATGTTACTGCACCAACGAGGTCTTCCTCTGGCCCAGCATTGTCTTTCAGCCGTACCAACTGATGCGCGCCATGGTCGGAGCGAAGGTCTGGAAGAAGGCGCGGCCGCTATCTGCTGGCACGCAGCCTGAGTCCAAACCTGCCATGCAGCCGGCGTCGGAAGACTACGCCAACCTCGTCCGGATCCAGACACCGGGCGGAAAAGCGTAAGTGCCGGAAGGGCATTCGCCGTCCCGGGATCTCCCGGGAGCCGCCACGGACCCGGCGAAGCTCGGTCGACCAGCCGAACCGGCTCGCCTGGCCGTGAATTTCCTGCTTCTGTCGGCGGGAGAATTCGGCGCCAAGCTGCTGACGTTCGCCAGCCTCACGTACCTGGCAAGGAAGCTGGGCCCCAGTTGGTATGGCGCGATTGAATTCACCCTGGCGGTGATGGTGTTCTTCACGCTCCCAACCGACCTGGGTCTGGGAGCGTATGGCGCCCGCGAGGTTGCGCGCGATCCGGCTGGCGCGTCGCGCCTGCTGCGTGAGATTACGGGGCTTCGGCTCCTCCTGTCGCTCTGTTCGATGCTTCTATTGGCTGTGTTCATTGTCTTTCTCCGGAAAGGCCCGGAACCGAAGATCCTGCTTGCGTTGTACGGCTTGAGTCTTCTGGGAACACCCTACCTGCTGCAGTGGTTCTTCCAGGGCCACGATCAGATGCGCTGGATCGCCGTCGCGTCGATTGTGCGCCAGGGGGCATTTGCTCTGCTGGTATTCGCCCTGTGCCGCGCGCGATTTCCATTGATGTATATCGGCCTGATCGAGTGTGCCTCGGTGGTTTCGGTGGCGGTCTTCTGCGTCTATGTTGTGACGGGCCCGATGCGGTACCCGTGGCCAATCCCCGACCTCGGAATAGTCGGATTGATGAGGCACATTCGCGCGGCCCTGCCCATCGGCCTGAGCGAACTGGCATGGGCGTGCATGTGGTATTTCTGCACCGTGCTGCTTGGCTTCCTGTCGCCAGGCCGGTCGCTGGGCTTGTTTGGCGCATCTCACCGCACTCTCATGGCCCTGCATACGTTTGTTGTGCTGTATTTCTTCAACCTGCTGCCTTCAATTTCACGCTGCGCGGCGCTGCCGCGCGTGCATCTTGTCGAATTGATGGACCGGTCTTTGCGGTTCGCGGCCTGGACCGGCCTGTTCATCGCACCGTTCCTGACGGCCTTCGCTCCACAGATTCTGAGACTCCTCTACGGAGCCAACTTCCGCGAAGGCTCGCAATCGTTAGCCGTTCTGGTTTGGGTGCTGCCCGTAGCCATGCTGAGCGGTCATCATCGTTACATCCTGATTGCCTATAACCACCAGCGACGGCTGCTTCTAGCTACCTCCGTCTCGGCCGCGGTTGCGGTCATACTCGCCTTTGCGCTCATCCCCTGGTACAAAGGTCCAGGCGCGGCCTGGGCGCTGTTGATCGCCAACCTGGTTAATTTCGGGCTCGCCTACTTCCTGGTTAGAAAGTTGGTGGAAGAAGTGCCCGTGCACCGCCAGCTTGCCGCGCCCCTGGCGGCGATGGTTCTGGCCATCCTGTGTTTCCTCGGGCTGGCGAAATGGAATGTCCCGGTGGCCGCGTCGGTCGCCACGGCCGTTTACGTTGGCGGTTTCATTCGATCCGACGGCGCCAGATTGATTTTGTTCCTCCGGGCCGTCGTCCGTGGCGCAGCCGATCCCCTGCCTCAGCCGTGATCTTCATGGAACGTTGGAACATCGTGCTGTACGCACGAAACGCTCGGAAGCTGGAGCCCAGGACCAGTATTCGCACATCGCAATCAGGAGGATAGCGCCAATGCTTGTCCATACTCTCGCGTGCGAGCAGCATCTCTGGTTTGCGGTGCCGTGCCTGCGGTCGCTTATTACATTCTGCCAGGACCCAATAAAACTTGTGATACACGATGACGGCTCCCTAACCCAGGTGTCTGTCGACCTGCTGACCGAGGCGTTTCCCGATTCGATTTTCGTCCCGCGGCTCTCAGCCGACTCCGAGATAACCGATGCGCTGGCCCAGTTCCCTCATATGGCACAGGCCCGTTCACACCTTCCGCACGTGCTAAAGCTGCTTGACGTGACCCTGATCCAAAGCGAGTCCATGGTCCGGTACGTCGATACGGATGTGCTTTTCCAGAGGCGCTTTCGAGGCCTGTTTCCTGTTTCAAGCCAATCCGCTTCGGGCGCCTTTCTGATGGACACCAGCAATTGCTTCGGTGCGCATCCCGGCGATTTTTGGCCGCTCGGCCCCTTGCGGCTCGCGCGCCGTCTGAACTCCGGGCTGTTTTGGATTCGACGAGACCGAATTGACTATGAACGAATGGAATATCTGTTTAAGCGCTGGGGGCCACGCCGCATTCGGAAATATCATGGCTGGTTCGAGCAAACGGTCTGGGCGGACCAAGCCTGGCGGGCGCATTGTTCTATGTTCGATCCGGCACAACTGCGAACGGCAACTCCCGCCGACGACGGCCGGCTCAGTCAGCTAACCGGCATTCACTTTGTCACACCCACGAGAACCCTGCTCAAGGCGGCGCTTCAATCCTCTTCAGCGGAGCCATTCGGATCGGTCAAGACTTCTCCTGGAGACGTCGAAGACATACGCTTGTGCCCATCTGCGCCGTTTGGGTTATCCGCTGCCGTGTTCGTTGCGTTGCGGGCTGCCGGCCCCTGGCGAAATCGCTGATGGCCTACGATCTTGCCTATGAGATGATTTTGAGATGGTTGGTGCGTTGATCAGGAAGATGCTTCGTCGGCCATGGAAAGCGTTGTCACCGGCGACGCGAAGTCATTTTATTGGATTAGGCGGGTCCAAAAGGGGCCCGCGACAGTCCGCGGGAACCGGCATGAGCGAGGCGGAGAAATTCCGCGTTGGCCTCCCAACCGTGCCTGGACTTCTCGAGAACCTCAGAGAAAACGGATTTTCTCCTGTTGCGATCATCGATGTTGGCGCCAACGTAGGCGACTGGAGCCGCACGGCTTCTTCAATCTTCGCCTCTTCGAGAATTCTGATGTTCGACGGAGATCCCGACAACGAAGCGGCTCTCATCAAGGCGGTGCGCGACATCGGGAGCCGCTCCATGTATTTTCTTGCTTTGCTCGGACCAGAGCGAAAACACGTTGCTTTTTACAAACACAAACCTGAAATAGGAACCACAGGTTCCTCAATTCTTCCCGAGCTCACATCATTCGAGAAGGAAGTCGTTACCCTGCCCATGGATACCCTCGACAGCCGGACCGATGGCGCCGCCTTGCGGGCTCCGTTGTTGCTGAAACTCGATGTGCAGGGATTTGAGCTGGAAGTGCTGAAGGGCGGAAGGCGGACGCTGGAGCTTTCTGAAGTCGTCATTGTCGAGGCGTCGCTTCTCCGCTATAACGATGGTGCTCCGTTATTCGCCGAGGTGGTCGCCTTCATGAATGAGGAGGGCTTTGTTGCATTTGATTTCTGCGGCCAGTTGAGAAGGGAAAGCGACCACGCGCTTTTCCAGACGGACGTCGTTTTTGTGCGGCGTGAAAGTAGCTTGCGGGCTCCGCGGAAATTCTGGCTGAAGGAGCCTTAACTCCTGTCGTAACAGCAAGATGCCCCTCTGAACAACCTACTTCTTTCTCTTCCCTATCGCCTCCCCTTCCTCGCGGTCACGGCGTTGGTAGTGGAACCCCTAAGCCACCTGGGTCGTTGACAATGTTTCTGATGATATGCCAAAATTCGCGCTATCACAATGGCCACGCCGCTCCAGGCTCGACGCAACACCAATCTCGATGCGCTCAGAGCTATCGCCATCCTCATGGTGCTTGGGCACCACGCTGGCCAGGCGATTGCGTTGCTCCACGGCTCCAACCGGTACACAATCTACTGGGAGAGAGTCGGGTGGGCGGGCGTGGATCTCTTTTTCGTACTGTCCGGCTTTCTGATCTCCGGCCTGCTCTTTTCGAGCTATCAGGAGCGGAGCCGACTTGATGTGTCCCGTTTTTACATCAGACGCGGACTAAAAATCTGGCCGGCATTTTATACGCTCATAGCGATAGGTGTCTTGATTGATGCAGCGCGGGGTCATCACATTATAACCAGTTATCTACTGTCCGAACTGTTTTTTCTGCAAGATTACTTTCATTCCATTTGGGGCATTACTTGGTCTCTTGCAGTGGAAGAACACTTTTATCTCATTCTACCTTTGGTGCTGCTGATGATGATCCGTCTTGGCCGCGAAAGACCGTTTGCGGCCATGCCGTACGTCTTCGCCGGAATCGCCATCTTCTCACTAACTTGCCGGTTTGCCGTCGGTTGGAAAGAAAACGGCATTGTTGACTATTGGGTTTGCTACTTTCCGACCCACCTGAGGATGGACGGTCTCATGTTCGGTGTCCTGCTTTGCTACTGCCAAAGATTCCGCCCCAACTGGTTTGAACGGATCGTTTCCTGGCGAGGGGGCTGGATTGTCATAGCTGCCGCGGTTGCTCTGCTTTCAACGATTCCGGAGGCAAACCGCAACATGCACACATGGGGTTACACAGTGCTCTATCTGGGAGCCGGAATCCTGGTTTCAAAGGCAGTCGCGTTTGAAGGGCCCCGGTCGATCCGTGTGATAAGCAGCCTGCTGGCCCGGATAGGTCTGTACTCCTATTCGATCTATCTTTGGCATATGTTCTTTATCTGGCGCATCCTTCCACATTTTAATATCACTGCTCCTCTGGTAGTGTTTTGGTCCTCTATTGTCGGACCTATCCTGTTCGGCATCGCGGCTGCCAAGGTCATCGAGCTTCCTGTACTCCGGTTCCGTGATCGAGTGTTTCCATCCGTTCCGGAGAGCCGGGTCGTCTCCGAGATTCCCACCTCCGTTGAGGATCTCAGAGAAGCACCTTCGGGCAGCGTTGTGGCCGATTGAGACGATCTTCTACTGGCCCTTCGGGGAGGCCCAGATTGAGAACTCGCCGTCCAGAAAACGCCGCTCCAGGGCTAGCCCGGCGGGAGGCGACCACGCGGCCGGAGAAACATAAACCATGCTCCGCGTCTTCCATTCCGGCAGAATACTCCCCTCGCTGAAGAAGCGCTCGATCTCATTGCGCCGGCGTTCAATTAGGGGAGTGTTTATCTGGTGCCCTTGCCAACTGCGCGCCGGAGTATATGTGGTTGCCAGATAGCTAATCAGCTGATCCTGGCAAACTACCATGTCTCCCGGCTTCAGATTCTTGCTGAGCCACTGCAGTACGGAACTCTGAGACTTTGTAAGTGAGACGAGAAACTCATTATGAACGGCAATCTTTATAAGCCACGCTGCGTTGTCGAGCAAAAACACTCCGAGCAGCAAAGCCAGAGCACCCCTTCGAACCCACGGTCGGGAGATTTTGAGGATGAAGTCCAGGGTCGCGATCAATACTGGCACGCCTATAAGAAAGAGTGCCATCCAATCATAGCCGTGGGCGAAGTGTATTGGCTGCATGGGCCGCATGAACAGGTTATGCTGCGTGAGGGCGAAAACGACAAGGAACCAAACCGCAAAAAGACGGATCCGCGCGTCCCGAAAGTAGTGCAAGCGTGAACGGGCCAGCTGCCAAATCGCTAAAGAGCCGACGAGGAGCAGAGCCGGGATGAATGCCTTTGGAGAATACAGCCAGGCTCTCGCCCATTGTGATTGCACAATACGATGGTCGCTAAAGCGATTCAGCCAGACCAGATAGTAAGTCACGTGCAGAATTGCAATCAGGATGGCAACCAGCAGAAATCTAAGGTTTACCGTACCGCTTCGGATCACTAGTTCGATGCCGGCGTAGGCTATCAAAACGAGCAACAACTCTATCCCATAATAAGGGTGACTACAGCACATCAGTGCGGCACAGGCGAGGCAAAGAGCGAATCGTTTTCGAATGAGCGCCAAAAGGCTCAGCAGGAACAGACCGTGATAGTATGCTTCAGTTGGGTAAACAAGGTTTCGCCCGAAATTCAGCATCCACCAGCCCCATGTCGGTTCGAATTGCCAGAGGGTTGACAATGGACGTCCCCTTGCCAGAGCAAGCGACAGGCCCACCAGAGTAAAAACGCCGCCACCCCAAAAGAAACACACCAAGCCTATTCTCTTGGCACGGCTTTCAAGTCCCACTGCTGCCTGGTAAAACCGGACCGCTACGGCCGCCGCGAAGAAGAGCGCCAGCAAGCCAAAACAATTGAATGCGACGCCGGGATCCAGCCCGAAGTGCTCCATGAAGCCCAGGAGCATGGTTTGGGGCTGAAAATAGATGGCCGGAGTATTGTAGTCAGCCCATGGATTTCCATAGGTGAAGTGGAAGCCCTGGTTAAAGTACGCCCGGCCTTCCGCCAAATAATACGCCATATCATACTCTATGAAGCCGGTGGGCACCTTGTTCTCAAGATACGGAGTTATGAGAGCGCCCCCAAGTGGAATGAGCGCCGGAAGTGGGAGCAGTAAAACTGCCCAGCGTATCCAACCAGCGGACGGAACCCGCGCAGAGCGTGGCGGAGCGACTTCTGTGGCAGGCATGACTCTCACTATTATCCACATAGCCCAAGACGCCGGCGGAAGGCTCGGCTAGGCCATTCAGAAATGAGTCGGGCGATCACCGGGTCTGCACCCCACTCGGAATGAAAAAGGACCGCGGGTGCGACACAGGGCCGCGTTTCCAGCTCCAATGCCCGGCGGCGGTCGCCAGGGGGCTCCTGGATGACAACCGGGTTAGGGTGAGCGCCGGGCGGGCGGCGCGGCGTCGAAGAGAAAGTAAGCGAAGCCGACTTGCCGAACGGGCGTAAGGCCTTTAACCCGGGCGAAGTTGTCGGCACTTTTCGGCCATGCCCCGGCAAGTATGTTGCCGCTCATCAAAAATCGCCCGGACACCGGTTGATCGGGGTTGAAGACGACGTCGGGGTTAGCCTTTAGGAAGCGATCGGCCACCCACAGGGCCTGTCCATGGTCGAGATTGCTGTCGGCGAGATAACGATAAGCGAACTTGCGGTCATAGACGATCTCATTAAAGTAAGGGATCATGTGAGGAAAATAGCTGGCAACTGAAATTGCGGCGTAGAGGAGGCACCCGCCCAGCAGAAGTTTCCTGCGCCGGGTGAAAGTGCTCCAGTCTTGAAACGCGGCGCCGGAGAGAATGGTGAAGAACGCGAGGACGGGAAGCATGTGGCGGATGCCGATCTGCGTATGGCCAAGAGACAGCGGAACAAGAATCACCACGGCGGTGATGAGCAGCAAGCCTTCGTTGGGGAGCAACTCCGCGAAGCGCCGGTTGCGGAAAATGCACGCCAAAGAGAGAAGGAGTATAAGTTGAAAGCCCAGCGGCTCTTTCAGCGCATAGGCAACCAGATAGTAATCCAGAAAACCGCCGTGATGCGGGAGCGTCGGCCCGCGAACCTGATTAAGCAGGCAGATATTGCCGAACGCCATGGCGGTGGAGTTGTCGTAGTTGATCCAATCCAATCCCTGGAGAACGGGGTATGGGACGGGAACAGGAATCGACCGCAGCATTGGAATCCGCTGGAGCTTTTCGAATGCGGAAGTATGAAAGTGGTAGCTGCTGAGCGGAGTGAAGGTTCGGTAGAAGGCGTAGCCGACGTTGAGAAGGGCGATCAGAAAGGCGGCGTTGAGGGCGAGCAAAAGCGCGATCCGCTGCCACGGTACGCGCGCGGCCTTGCCGGGCGCGAAGCGCTCGCGCAGCTTCACGGCGATGAGAACGATTGCTAAGGCAACATAGAGGTATATGCCGATGAACTTGGTCAGCTGGGCCAGCGCCAGGGCAAACGCCGTGAGGGAGGCATTTCTGACGCTGGGTTCGAGCAGAAAGCCGCGGAGGCAGTAAAGAAAGAAGACAGCTGCGGTGGCGATGTAAAGATCGGTGGTGGAAAGAGTACCGTGCGCGATGAGGTTGGGTTCGATCACGTAAATCAGCTCGGCAAAAAAGGCGGCCGTGCGCCCGAAAAGCGCGTTGGCGTAGGCAAAGACAAGCAGGCACAAACAGAAAGAGGCGGCGATGGTGGCATACCGCGTGATGCGCTGGTCGAGCAGAATGCCGGCGAGCCGCGGATGGGTGTGATGGTCGCGGAAAAACGCGCCCGCAGCGCGGGGAAGCGCGTTCAATACGCTGATGGGAACTTTGCTGTCGTAGATTACAGTGGGACGATCTGGTTTGCCTTTCAGGATCGTGCCGGCGAAGCCCACGTGCACGGGTTCATCGATTGTCGGGGCCATCGAAACGGCGACGATGATGTTGATTACGGCGCCCAGCAGGGCCAGCACCAAAGGAAGTCGCCAGCGGTCCCGATCTTGTGCCGGTTTGGAGGAGGCAGCGATATCCACAGGTGATTGGCCTATGAGCGGCTGCCGAGCTGGCTGAAGGTCCTGCCGAAGCCGGGGACATTTCGTCCGGAGGGGAAGGCAACGACCGCGGGTGCACCGGCGGCCAGGGCAACGTGTCGGAGCATTTCCCTAGGTATAGCACGTCTTGTAGTCTCATCATCCGCTCCATTTCGGAGGCGGAATACGTTTGCCCGGAGTTCACTCTTCCAAGGCTCGCGGTCCCGCCGCCCGATTCTCAAAGCGGACAGATCATGCGTTAATTCGACCGGACAGATCGCATGCTAACGATAACGGGACCCATTGCGGACACCAGGGACCTTCTCTATACTCATGAGATGACTGGCAGGGAATCCGGCGCCACCTCACGAGCACTAACATCCGTGTTTGCTTCCGTTTGGACCTGGTTCGCGATCACAGCAGCGTGCGCCGGAATCTGGGCTTTTCAGCATCGGTTTGAGGTCAACCCAGACGGCATTACTTACGTGGATATGGCTTCGGCGGCGACGAAAAACGGCCTCGGAAGCCTGATCAACGGCTACTTCTGCCCGCTCTATCCAGGCTTTCTGGCCATCTGGTTCTGGCTCATCCACCCATCGCCCACGATGGAAGCGCCCTTGGTTCACTTCGCCGGTTGGCTGATTTTTTGCGGTGCGGCCGCTGCCTTCGCCCTCTTTTTGCGCGCCTTGATGAAGCTCGATGTCCGGAATTGGCGGGAGGGTGGCGTTTCGCCCGCAATCGAGTCTTTGTTCTATTACTGCGCGTTCGTGTGGATCTTTATGCGGCCGGAATTTACCGCGGTCTTTCCCGACCTGCTCCTGAGCGCTTTCGTTTTCCTGACTGCCTGGTGTTGCGTAAAGGCCGTGTCCGGGGCTTCCTGGGGTTGCTATGTTTTGTTGGGACTCGCGTCGGCCGGCATCTACTACTGCAAGGCGTCCGGTTTCTTCACTGCGTTGTTCCTGTTGGCGACCCTGCTGGTCTGGCCGCCGGTAAGGAACGGGCGACCCCGGGTCGTTCTCGCGTTGCTGGTCTTTTCTGCCGCCAGCCTTCCCCTGGCAATCGCGGTCAGCAAAAGGGTTGGGGAGTTCACCACGGGTGAATCAGGAAAACTCAATTACCTTTGGCACGTGGAGAAGCCGAATCTCCCACAGCACGTCAACAGTGACTTCTATACATACTACGGCTGGAAGGTCTCCGGCTGGACGGGGCAGCAAACGGTGGGCCATGGGACCTTGCTGCATCCTCCGAGAGTCCTCTTCGAAAAGCCGTTGGTCCTCGAGTTTGCTGGCCCTATAGGCGGAACTTACGCGCTGTGGTACGACCCAGCTTACTGGTTTGCGGGAGTTCGCGTGCGCCCGGACCTGCGCCGGCAGATTACCCACTCCTTCCAAAACCTGCATTCATACTGGCTAACCGCGGACAATGGCGTCCTCTGGGCTGGTGCGTTAGCTCTGGCGATACTGGGCGCGTCCCGCCCACTGAAGGGATGGTTGCCACCTTCTCTTTTCTGGATTGTCCTTTGGCCGCTGGCGATGCTCGCAACTATTGCCAGCGTACATCTGGAGACGCGCTACCTGGCGCCGTTCGTGGTCCTGTTGGTGGTTGGCGTCTGTGCGCCTTTGGCCCGGCGGTCTGGATCCGCGGCCAATGCGGCTTTGCTGGCGCTGTCGATCGTAATCATTCTCCCCGTCGCTGTTCTCACCTGCGACTCGGTGCTGGCCATTGTGGACCAAAGGACGACGCACTTCCGCTCCGACGACCAGCAGATTGCCGACGCCCTCTCCGCGTTGGGAGTCAAGCCGGGAGATCGCATCGCCACGGTCGGTAACTCGTTCGATGCCTATTGGGCTCACCTGGCCGGTGTGCGTATCGTCGCACAGGCTCCCGACAAAGACGAGTTTTGGAAAGCGGACCAGAAGCAACAGGACGAACTCGTTGAGCAACTCCGAAGCGTGGGGGCCAAAGCGCTGGTAGCTCGATCCGAGGGGGAACCTGCCCGGCCCGGGTGGCAGGAGTTGCCGTCGAGGGTCGGCGAACCGTACCGGTTGCTGCTACTGCGCTGACGGGGCCGTGCCATGATCTCGAAGCGGGAGTTTCTCGCCCGGACGCGATTTCAAACCAATGCACCCTTGCCTTCTTTAAGCTCGTTAGTGAGGGGCGGCGGAGAGGGCCGGTGGATGGGACACGAGATAGCTCGACAAGAGGTTGGCTACCAGGCGGGCGCCACTCTCGTTGTATTCGCAGTCGTCGAACATGGCCGAGGTATCTTTGGGAACATGCGCGGCCAAATCGTAGCATTCCAGTCCCTGGCGGGAGCAGGTATCCAGCAACGTATTGTTATATCGGCTCATGGCTTGAGCGAGGTCGCCAATCGACCCGTAACCTCTGGGTGACTCAGCGGGACCGATCGCGCCCATGAACAGCAACTCCTGTTCCCTCTC
>JBEKFB010000022.1:0-28292 GCA_050013535.1 Bryobacteraceae bacterium
TAGAGGCGCCGGACCGATGGATAGAGTCGATTCCCCGTGTAGAGTCCCCAGCGCAGGCGCCACGGCGCGCCGTCACGATGATAACGGGCCAGCGTTTCCACGGACTCGCGCAGCGTCTCCAGGCGTTGAAGCGAATCGATTGAGGGCAGTTCATCGCCGCTGTAAGGGATCGCCGAAATTCCGCGCGCGGCATCAAGGACGTTGTGCTCCAGCGCCCGGTTGCCGAGGTAGGAAACAGTGAACACGGTTGCCGCCAGCAGGCCGAGAATTCCCAGGGCGGCGAACAATACGCGGCGAGCGAGATCGGTGCCCACGTTCCGTCCGCTTGCGCCCAGTGCGGCACGATCGGCCAGGATCACGTCATTGAAAAGGTGGGAAAGGAACAGCCATTGCGGAATGCGCCGGCTTCCGGGAGAAACCTGCGGCGCCTCGGCCGGTTCCAGGCTCTTCAGCGAAAAGATGCCGGTGGCTTCTTCCGAGCTCCCCCGCCGCTCCTGAGCGTGCATGGCCTGCACCGGAGTATCCCGGACTTCGATGGGCCGCACCCCGGAGAAATAGAAGCCACGCAGGAACGCGCTGGCGCGTAACTGGCTCGGGCGGCACACATCCACCAGAAACTGAACGAGATTCGCGCGCAGCTTGCGAAATTCGCGGGGAAATTCATAAATTCCGCCTAATTTCGTGCTGTCGTTCTCGCGCGAAAGGAACAACGGCCGTTTGTCGCATAGCGAAAACTGCAACGCGGTAAGGGCATCGGTAAGGCGCCGCGTCTCTTCTTCCGCATATACGCCCACGCGATTGCCGAGCACCACGGGCATAGTCGCGCCCACCACCTGGGTGACTTCGTCGTCGGTCAGGTTGCGCACGTACTCGCCAAAGAATGAGATTCGGTCCGAGCGCGTGAACAGAACGTAGACCGGAAGATTGATGCCCAGCAGATTCGCGAGCTCACCCAGCCGCGCGTTCAGGTTGCGCGCCACCACGGTCATCGTTTCGCGTGCGCCCGGCTTGAGGAACGATTCCACGTCGACACAGAGGAGAATGGCGCGCGGGGGCTGCTGCTTCCGTAGTACGAGCGAGCGAAAACTGAACCGCTTAGACCGCAGGTGCTTCACCAGATTGGCCCAACGCGGCGGATCGCTTACCAGCCGGCCGCCCGCTTCCAGAAACGCCGTCTGCCGCGCGAACCACACGTTGGTGGCGCGCGTGGGCACCACCAGCCCTTCCTGCCACACCTGCCCGCTGAGCAATTCGGCTTCGATGCCGCAATGGATCAGCGTGCTGGTCTTGGCGCTGGAGGGCTGTCCCGCAAGGAATACGACAGGCAATCGGGGCAGGCGCGCGTCGCGCCCGAGAACCGAGGTGGTGAGGCGGCGTTCGGCTTCCTTCAGCAGAAAGTCGATATCGTCGCTCCCCGGCGCTGGCGCGGCCGCGGCCCCTGCTGCTCCGGGCGCCGCTGCCGCCGCTGCCTTGGCTTGTTTGCCTGCCTGACGCTTCCGCTGGATCCAGAAAATCACGCCGTACGCCACCATTCCCAGCGTCATCAGCAGGGTGCGCACGATCATCGCCGCGGTGCCGGTCAGGTGGAACATGTCCACCAGGAACCAACTCAGCGCCATGTAGACAAGCAGCCAGCCCGTTGAACCGAGAATGTAGCCAATACCCATCGAGAGTTAGAACCTCGGAAGTTGCGCGGCCAGCGTGCTCAGGTCCGACACGCCCGATCCCAGCAGGATCGAATAGAAGATGAACAGCACGACGGCCAGCCCCGCGCAACCGATCGCGGTAAAGGCCAGACGCTGTGCCCAGGTGTCGGTCAGGGAGATGTTCACGGCCCGTCCGCCAATCTCCCAGGCGGGCGAAAGATCGGGCCGAGTCTTTCGTATGCGCCGCATCTTATCGTCGATCGCGCCCATGATCGCGCGCAGTTCGCCCTTCCCGGCAACGCTGTAGCGGCCCAGAAATCCGAGCAGCAGGCACAAATAATACACCTCCAGCAAATCCGCGGTTTCCGGTGTATCTCTGCGGCCCAAAATCTTCTGCAAATGCTGAAAGAACGTCTCACCGGCCACGTGCTGGCCAAATAACTCCTCCTGCATCGGCCGCCGAACCCAATCCTGAAAAACGGGATTGCGCAGGTTCAGCACGGTCTCATCCAGAAAAGCCACCACCGCGAAAATACCGAGGCGGATGTCCTCATCCGTATACCCGAGCGCTTTCCCTTCGCGCTCGGCCGCCTTCAAAGCGCTGCGGATCTGGTTGCGGAACACCTCCGCGTCGTTCACCATCTGCCGGTTGCAGCGCAACCGCACGGTGACCGTGAACACCTCCTGCAGCACCAGCGCGAGATTGACGGTGCGCGGCGCGGGGAGCGGGGCAGCGCTCGTCCCGGGAGGAGGCGGATATGCGCCAGGTTGGGGCGGATAGCTGCCGGGCGGCGGATAGGGCGTGGATGACATGATCTGGGCTCCTACTCGAGGACAACCATCAATTCCACCTCAGGTTCGGGCAACTCGCCGGGCACGTACAAAGCCAGTTGGCGCGTGGTTACCATGTGCTCCCAGCACGGTCCGGCTTTATCGATAGCAAAGTACTGGGTTTCCAGACGCGGCGAAACCGCCGGAGGAGGCACCGGCATGTGGCTCAGCTTGAGACCGGGTAGTGCGCGGCTCACCAGCTTGGGCAAAAACTCGCGCGAACAGATCTTCACCAGCCGGGGTGTGCTTTCGATCAGGTCCGCTTCGCCAATACGCTTCGTGCCGATCGCGAAAATCCAGCGCGAGCGGCTGAGCACGCGCTGGTCGGTGATCTCTCCATTCCAGAAGTACCGCGCGGCGACGGTCAGCGGAATTGGCACGCAGTTGCTCGGCACAACCAACTCCAGGTGCGTGCGGATGTGATATTCCAATTGCTCCATGCACTCGGCGAGACGGTCGTGTTGGTACTCCGGAAGCGAGGATGGATGCGAATCGAGCCCGAACGTGCACAGCGCGCCGGCCAGCCGCGACAATTCCACGAAGACTTCCTCCGGATGAGGCCGCTTGGCGAAACAGAGATGGCGAAGCGGACCGATGCTCGAATTCACGCAGTGCAGGAACCATGCGTTGCTGATGCCCTGCGCGGAAAAGCCGGAAGTGGTGCCCGCGGCCAGCTCCTTTGGCTTGATTACCGTGCGCGCCTTCTCTTCCAGTATTTCCACTATCCGGCGCAGCAGTAACATCAGCCGCTCGCTGGCGCTGATTCTCAGGCACGGCGGAATGAAGGCTTGATCGAGAATGAAGTTGCCTGCGCCATCGCGGCGCACCCGGCCCACCGGCAGCTTTACCGAGTGTTCGTCTACTTCGGTGTCGAGTTTCAGTTCGAGGTTCTTGCGGCCCACCATCACGGGCTTCTCGTCGATACCGGTGTTTTCGTCGGGACGAACCGACGGCTCGGCGACGTAGCGCACACCTGGGCCCATTTCATCCGGCGTCAGCGCGCAGATCGCGCCGCGTTCCGAGCGCGCCGGCACGCATAGCAGAACATCCACGCTGTCGCGCATCGGTGGGAACAATTCCGCGATCCGCCTCGGCTGCGGCAGCGGCTCGCATTCCGGCATGTGAAAGGTGAGGCCGTCGGGAAAAATACCCCGCGCGTGAATCAGCGACAGGGTGCCGTTGCGCAGCGCCTCCGCATCGAACTGGCAGCCAATCAGCCCATAATCGCCAAACCAGAGGCTCGATGTGGTGAAGTGGATGACATCTTCAAAGTAGCGGCTCTGGAGCTGGAAGTGATGCGGTCCCAGATGCATGCCTTCGGACCACACCACTCGCGAGAGCGTCTTCATGCTTCAGGTTTCCTCCGCCCACGCGGGCGTTGTCCGGGCCGGGCTCCTATCCGTTTTAGCGCACAATCGGATGCGCCGGGGGCTCTCAGCCTGCCGGGAACGCATTTCATGTGCGAATATAATAACACTGGCTGCGACGGAATGAGCTTCTATCGCAAGTACGAACTGGAAAGGCTCGTACAAAAGAGCGAGCCCAAGACGTTTCGAGCCCACGAGGTGTCCGGGGGCCGGACGGTGTACCTGCACATGCTGGGTGGCCTCGACGCCACGGCTCGTGCCGGTCTGCTGCAGAGAGTCCACGCGCTCATGGCGGCGGGCAATGCGGCCATCCTCGACATCGACGACAGCGAATTCGCGCCGTACGTAGTGACCGGCGTCATTGAGCATTTCGATGGGTTGCCGGCATGGCTGGATAGTCTGCCGGTGACGCCGGGACAAGCTCCTCAGTCCCCCGCGGCACGGCCAGCGCCGCCTCCCCCACCCGCGGCGAAGCCAGCAGCGCCGATGCCGCCTGCCAGTGCCAGCGCACCGTCCACTGAAACATTTCATCAGCGGCCGGCCCCGGCGAGTTCGATGCCTCCTGCGCCGCCGCCGAGAGCGCCGGTTATCCCAGTTGCCCGAGCGGCTCCGCCTCCCGCTCCGGTGATGCCACCGGCCGCTTCACCAATGCCGCCGGCCTCTGAGCCTGGCGAGTTCACGCGAATGTTTGCCGGTAAGGGTGCGAGTCCCGCGCCTCCCCTTCAACCGACCGCGCCGCCAGCGCCGCCGGCTCAACCAGTGGCGTCTCCCCGGTCGCCGGCGCCAACTCCAATCGTGCCCCCGGCCGCCGCATCGCCGGTTATGCCGCCAGCCGCGGCATCCGGAGCGAGCGAGTTCTCAAAGTTGTTTGGTCCCGGTCCGATGACCTCCGCCCCGCCAGCCCAGGACGAGCCGGGTGAGTTTTCCCGCATATTCGGTGCGCCGCCGCTCGTGCCGTCCGATAATCCCGCGGGATTTGCGCCGCCGCCACTGGCTAAGCCGCGCGCCCCGGAAGCTCCCTTGCCTTGGGAACCCCCGGCCGCCGCACCCGCTCAGCCGCCGCCGCTGCCCCCTCCCGCGGCAGCTCCGCAAGTCGCGGCTCCTCCCGCGCCTCCGCCGATGGCGGCTCAATCTTCGCCAGCCGCAGCTTCACAGCGGCCCCGCGTGGAAACTCCCGACACGCAGCGCATGCAGGCGCTCGCTTCGTCGCCGGCCCCGCCCATTGCGGCGGCTGCGCCTTCGCCGAATCTCGATCAGTCCGCGTCAATGTGGAATGCGCCCGCTCCCTTGCCGTCGCAGCAGAGCCGTCCCGGCAACAGCGGGCCCGGCGAGTTCACCCGCTTCTTCGATTCACCGATGGCCTCCAGCGCGTTGCCCATCGAAGAGATCGAGCAGGGCCGTATGCCCGAAGCAAGGGCCTCCGCCGAAAAGCCGTTCGAAGGTCCGGGCGAGTTTACGCGATGGTTTGGGAGATCCAGCGGCCCCGCCGATCAATCGGGATCGTCGCCGGCGCCGCCGCAGCAGGCTCCCGTGCAGCAGCACCACACCTTCCTCGGCAGGGCTACGGGTTTGTTCGAGATGCCGCAGATCCCGAATCCATCGGCTGGTCCGGCGGCACCGAAAGGACCCAGCGAGTACACGGGAATCATGGCAGCCCCTCGCATCGAAGAGCCGGTAGCTTACGTGCCGGGCGCAAAAAAGGGCCGCGGGCCGCTGATTTTTGTCATCGTCGCCATCGCGGTGGTGGTGATCGCCCTGGTGGTCACCATCATCGTGACCATGCACTAACGCTTATAGCGCCGCGTCGCCCCGGTCCTCATTGCGGATGCGAATCGCCTCGGCGCACTCGGAGATGAATATCTTTCCGTCGCCGATGCGACCGGTTCTGGCCGCCTCGCCGACCACCCGAGCCACCTCGTCCATCCGAGCGTCGGTTACCACCAGCTCGATCTTGATCTTGGGCAGGAAGTCCACCTCGTATTCCTGGCCGCGATAAATCTCTTTGTGTCCTTTCTGGCGGCCATGGCCGCGCACTTCGGAAATAGTCATTCCATCGACGCCGATTCCCAGCAGGGCGTCCTTCACGTCGTCCAGTTTGTGCGGCTGGACCACGGCTTCAATCTTTTTCATCGCGCCTGACTGCATCATCCACCAATACCGGGTGGGTCCCAAGCGAAACATTTGGATCAACTTGATCGAATTTTTTGATTGGATTGTGACATAAGGAAATCGTAAGGTTTTAGAAAGCCTCCGTCACGCTTTCACAACGTTTTCGAGGAGAAGAGCATGGTGTATTTCAAAGCTAGAAGTGTGTCCCTATGCGCGCTGGTCCTGGCCGGCGCTTCGATTCAGGCCTGGGGCCAGGCGGCTCCAGCCAGTTCCGACAGCACCCAGGCGCCCGCAACCGCCCCGGCGCAAAGCGCCCCGGCTTCGACAGCTGCCCCGGCTTCGACAACTGCCCAGGCTCCAGCGGCCGCGCCAGCCCCTGCGCCGGCTCCGGCCCCCGCTCCCACGTGGTCGATCGGGCCGATCGACTTCAGCGGTCTTGTGGATATCTACTACAGCCAGAATTTCAACAGTCCGGCAACGCGGACCAATCAGCTTTACAATTTTGACGTCCAGTCCGAACAGTTCAGCCTCAACATGGCCAAACTGAGCATGTCGCATGCGCCCGATCCCATCGGATTCCAGGTCGACTTCGGTTTTGGCAAGGCTTTCGATCTCGTCCACAGCGGGGAGAGCGAGCCAAATATTTTTCAGTACCTGGAGCAGGCGTATGTCAGCTTCAAGCCGGCTAAGGCGAAGGGACTTGAGGTTGACTTCGGCGAATTCGTGACCTCCGCCGGCGCGGAAGTGATCGAGTCGAACGGCAACTGGAATTACTCACGCTCGTTGCTGTTTTCATGGGCAATCCCCTACTACCATTTCGGCATCCGCACTTCGTTCCCGGTCGGCAAACGCTTCACCGGTGGCGTCCAGGTGGTCAATGGATGGAACAACATTGAGGACAATAACAGCGGCAAAACGATCGGCCTGAACGGTACTGTTACGTACGCCAAATGGAACTGGGCCAACAATTACTACGTCGGTCCCGAGCACGCCAACACCAACAAGGGCTTCCGAAATCTCTTTGACACGGTCCTGAACCTGACGCCTCCTGGGAAAGCGAACGCTTACATCAACTACGATTATGGCCGCGACAAGAACCTTGGGCCGGGCGCAATGACCTGGTGGGGTATTGCAGGCGCACTGCACATCCAGGCTACCAGCAAGATCGCGTTTACACCGCGCGTCGAGTATTACAACGACCACGACGGTTTCACCACGGGCGTTCCGCAGCATCTGAAGGAAGTAACGGTGACCGGCGAGTACAAGTGGACCGAAGGAGTTCTATCCAGACTGGAATATCGGGACGACTTTTCAGACGAGCCGTTCTTCGAGTCCGGCAACGTTCCGAACGGAAGCAAGAGCCAGCAGACGCTTACCATCGCCCTGGTCGGGTTCTTTGGGCCGAAGAGGTGACCGGTTCGCAAGTACCGCCCGAGGGGCATAAAAATTGTTTACGAGTACCCACGAAATCTTTTGCTTCACCGAGAGCTCGGTTTGGTGTATTCTCGGTGGCTAAGCATGGTTTCCCACCCAGTCAGGGTTTGACCCGGTCGTCATTCCCAAGTGCTCCAGGACCCGTCTTCTTGGACCAGGATTCTCACCAAGTACAGGAGGAAGGTAATTAAATGGCTGAAAATACCGAGATGAAACCCACTTTGGGTTTGACCGGCCTCACCATGAACGCCATGGCGCTCATCGCACCGGGAGCGTTCCTGTGGCTGACTTTCGCGGCGCAGGCCGGAACCGGCGCCACCGGGCCGTCGATGTGGATCGGCATTGTCCTCGCCCTGTTGTTATGCCTGGCGACCGCGGTCTGCTACGCGGAAATGGCCAAGCTTTACCCGGGCACCGGCAGTTCCTACTACTTCGCCGAACAATCGTTCCTCAACCACGAGAAGGCCTGGCCGTATGCGCGGCTCGCCAAGTTCATCATCGGGTGGGGCTCGCACTTGTACTACTGGATCTATCCGGGAGTGATGGTGGGCGTGATGGGAATTCTGTGCGGATTCCTGGCGGGGACCTTGTGGCCGAGCTTCATGAACGCCACAAACCCGGGCCCGGCGTTCATGGCGGTGATCGCCATCGTATTCGCTTTCGCGGTGGCCTACATTGCCCACCGGGGCGTGAACGGATCGACGTCGGTCAACATTGCCATCAACGTGATCCAGATCAGCGCGCTGATCGTGTTTTCGGTGATGGCGCTGGGGTATCGCGCGAACCACCCGCCGGGAAGCGTCGCCTGGCAGTTCGATTCCAGCTCCGGCGAGGCCTACAATTACGAGTTCAAAACGACCAAGACGGTGGTCAATGGTACAGCGACGGACACCATCGTCCGCGACGCGGGCGGCGTTCCGCAGCCGCAGCTCGATGCGGCCGGCAAGCCGGTGCCGTATCACATCAGCTACCCCTACGCGGACGACAAGGGGAACTTCATCAGCCATCCAACTGCAGGTTCGGTTGTGGGGATTCACAACTTGAGCTGGGTCTTTATTCAGGCGACAGTGGCGATCCTGATTCTGGTCGGGTTCGAATCGGTGACCTCCATGGGAGGCGAAGCGAAGAACGCCAAGCGGGATGTCCCCATCGCGGTGATAACCTCGCTGCTGGTGCAGGGGGCCTTCTGTTATCTGTTCGAGTATTTCGCGGCGAACTATTTCCTGAACAGCGGCTATCCCTTTGCCACCGCCCAAGGTTCGTCGGCGCCCATCGGCGACATGATGGTGCTGGTGGGCGATGCGCTGCTCGGGCCAGGGAACGGCCGGACCTTCATGCTGATTGAAGCGTTTACGGTGTTCCTGGCGCTGATCGGCACCACGCTGTCGTGTATCAACACGGGCGCCCGTGTGACCTACGCCATGGGCAAGGACGAGGAGCTGCCGGACCACTTCGGCGCGCTGCACGGGCGGAACCTCACACCGCACCGCGCCATCTGGACGCTGGCGACGATCTCGGCTGTTATTGGCGTGGTCACCGTGATCATGGTATTCGGCGATGCCGCCGCTCCGGCTGACGATGCCATCAAAGCCCTTCCGCACGGCTTCTGGTCGAGCTTCGGCTACACTACGCACGACAAAATGGCGGCACTGCCAAACAGCTTCCTGACCACCACGCTGGCCTCCAACTTTGGCACGTTTCTGCTCTACGCGCTGAGCTGCTTCACCTGCATGGTGGCGTACCACGGACATCCGAAGTTCAACGTCGTGAAGCACCTGTTCATTCCGGTGTTCGGCCTGCTGGCCAACCTCGCCTGCATGGCGTTCTATTTGATTGGTCCGTTCATCGGGATAGGCACCAAGATGGAGCCGCTGCTGGCGCTCGGCATTGCCGCGTGTTGGGCCGTCTACGGCGGAATCTACTTCATCCGAGCGGGCAAGCAGAAAGGGAGGACAACCATGGTGCGGGACCGCGCAGCGGCCCGTACTGTCTAGTCCGCAAACGGTTACTTATCTTTGAGCCGCAACAGCGGGCATGCATGAGGAGGTGCGGGCCGGTTCGTCCGGTCCGCACATTTTTGTCAGGGTGAGGCGTCATGTTCGGAGCAGCCAGGTCCGTCCCGGATGGCGCCAGCAGCGTTGCTGGTCTGGAGCGCCCGCCCCGGGGTTCTATGCTCGAGGTCGAGTTCGCGCAGATTACCGACTGCGGCAAGGTGCGCGATCATAACGAAGACTACGTTGGCTATGTCGAGCCCGCGAATGCCGAAGAGGCGCGCACGCGGGGCTGGCTGTTTGCGCTCGCCGATGGTGTGGGCGGAAGCGAGGCCGGTGAAGTTGCCTCGCACGGCGCGGTAGAGACATTGCTCGCCGGTTTTCGCGCCGCTTCCGCGGGTGAGCAGCATGCGCCGCTGATCCGCCGCCTGGTTCAGGCGGCAAACGAACACGTGTATTCAACAGGCCGGGCCGCGGGACCGGGTGGCGTCTCCATGGCCACGACCCTTGTGGTGTGCTCACTTAGGTTCGACCGGGTAACCGTCGCGCACGTCGGAGACTCGCGCTGTTATCTTCTGCGCGGCAATGAAGCTACGTTGCTGACCCGCGACCACACCGTGGTGAACGAACAGGTGCGGCTCGGATTGCTCACGGCCAAAGAGGCGGCCGAATCCAGCACGAAGAATGTTCTCACCCGATCCCTCGGCATGGACCTGATCGCCAACGTGGAGATCGGCGAGAGCCAGGTGCAGGCCGGGGACGTTCTGTTGCTATGTTCGGATGGTCTGCATGGTTCGGTGGAAGGCGCGGATATGATCGCGGCGGTGCGTCGCATCCACAGTCCGGATGAGGCTGCCAGGATCCTGGTGGCACTTGCCAATGAACGCGACGGCGGGGATAATATCAGCATTCAGCTCATTCGCGTGAAGAGCGTGGAACGCGTCGGCATGTACCGCGGCAGGCCTTACAAGCTGCCCGGCTGACGGGACTCGCGCCGGAATCCACGCCACTCATGACCTCACTCCATCCCGGCGACACCCTCGACCATTACCGCATCGATACTCTGGTCGCCCGCAGCGGCATGGCCTCGATCTTTAGTGGGGTCGACATCGACACGGGTGTGCCGGTTGCGATCAAGGTTCCGCATCCGGAGATGGAGTGCGATCCGGTACTGTTCGATCGTTTTCAGCGCGAGCAGGACATCGGCGCCACGCTGGACCATCCGCACGTAATGAAGGTGTTTCCAGCCGACGGCCACAGCCGTGTGTACATGGTAATGGAGTGGGTGGAAGGCCGCCTGCTGCGCAGGATTCTGATCGAACAAAAGAAGCTGCCGCCGGAGCGCGCAGTGCGCATAGCGCTTGGAATTGCCGACGCGCTCGATTACATCCACACTCACGGCGTTGTGCACCGCGATCTGAAACCCGAGAACATCATGGTGGATCCTGAAGATGGCGTCAAGCTGATCGACTTCGGCATTGCCGGCAAAGAAGGATCGCGCCGGCTGACGTTCGCGCGCCTGTCGCAGGTGATGGGCACGCCCGATTACATCTCACCGGAACAGGTAAAGGGCAAGCGTGGCGACGGCCGCAGTGACATCTACGCGCTCGGCGTGATGCTTTACGAAATGCTTACCGGTCAGGTGCCGTTCCGCGGGCCCAATGCGTTCGCCATCATGAACGACCGGCTGCTGAACAATCCGGTTCCGCCGCGCGAACTCGACGCGTCCATAACGCTGCAGCTTCAGGAGATCATCTATCGCGCGCTCGAACGCGATCCACGCAACCGCTACGCCAGCGCGAAGGAACTCGCCTGGGATCTGCGGCACCAGGATCAGGTGGGCGTGTCGGAGCGGACCGAACTGCACGACTGGAAACAACGCAAGTCGCCGCTGCTGCGCCGCATCCTGTTCTACATAGCTATGGCTCTGATCCCGATCGTCATCTTCGGGCTGCTGATCTGGGTGGCGAAACGGGCGTGAGGGTGGGCCTCCCGCGATGACAAGTTATCGTCGATCTCGTTCCTGTCTTAGCACCGTTGCAGGAGAATCCTGAACTCGGACGCTCGTCCGTGTTGCCAGGCGCTTTGCCATCATGCTGGCCGTTCCCTGGCTCTCGTTCAATTCAATGGTCCGCAACTCTTCAACGGCCTCTTCCCGGGCCTTAGAGAGCAGATCGGTCGCGAGTTGCCCGGCGTCTTTCGTTAGGATTCGCGACGAGACCAGTTGCCGTATCCTCGCGTGCTGGCCCTCGAGTCTCTTCAGCATCCGGTTCAGATGCGCGACTCGCGTTGAAATACTCCGCATGACATTGGTCCGCGAGCAAACCTCAGGAAATCCTATACACGTATGCGTCATCGAGGCCGCGGCCGCCGATAGTCTGCCCCCCGAGACGCATGCCCTCAACACTTGCGGCCTTGCCGAAGATGCGGCGCAAATCCCGAATGAAGGGTTCGTCCATTCGGAGAATCATGAACACAGGCGTTCGCTCGTAGGGAATCCCTGCTCCTTCCAACACCCGATGCAAAAGCCCATACTTCTCACGGGGTCCCGCCTTGTCGAATTCTTTGGAAGCAAGGACCAGCCGCCAGTCATTGAATTCATCCAGGTTGACCCACAACGCGACCTTGACGCGCAGTCCGGCTTCATCAAGGATTCGAACAATCTCCTCACCCTGCGAGAGATCCCGTTCTACCAGTGCCGTTTTATACATGCAAGTACTCCATGCTTGCGGTCGTTGATCGCCCTCAGGAGCGCCTGAGCCTCTCCATTGGATGCACCGCATAGCGGCTCTGCTCCGACCACAATTGTACGAGGTCCCAATTTTGCCTGAACTCGGCGTCGTCTCGTGCCTGACGCGCTATGACTTGCTTGAGCTCTGCTTAGTTTAGGAGCTGGATCAGGTTATGCGTGTGACTCGCGTCCACCCTTCTCTTATCGGGGAATTCGTGACGCTGAGTCTTCTTCGCGATACACGCTTTCAGGGCACACTCCACAGCATACCCGGCGAGGTAGTAAGCCCCGTCGGTGAGGCGGTGTTTCATGAGCGCCCCGGCTTCACGAAGCCGTGTTGTGGCGAGTCTCTGGAAATCCCGTCGATCCATTGCGTCCCTACCGCTGTCCGAATTCGTCGCGGTGCGTCACGAAATCCGGATACGCGCCTGCGCCCAGCTCGAACAGGTCCATGCCCTGGCGCTCGCCTTCCGGCGCGACGCGGTAGGGAATCAAACGGTTCAGCAGCCGGTTCAAACCGTAGGTCAGCGGCAGCACAAAGCCCAGCAGCGTAGCCACGCCGATCACTTGCGCCAGCCACTGTTGGCCATCGCCTGCGCCCGGCGGGAAATGGCCGAACATCCCCAACGCGATCAGACCCCAGATGCCGCCGATCGCATGAACTGAGATCGCACCCGCCGGGTCGTCCACCGACAGACGCAATTCCAAAAGCTCCACCGCGAAAATCACCAGCGCGCCCGCAATCACTCCGGTAACCGCGGCGGCCACGGGAGTCAGGAAAGCGCAGCCGGCGCTCGATGCCACCAGTCCGCCAACCCATCCATTGGCGCTGAGCGATGCGTCCGGCTTGCCGAAGCGCAGCCGCGTGATGGCCGCCACCGACAATGTCCCCGCCGCGGCAGCCAGCGTCGTATTCACCCCGATCAGCACCACGCGCCCCGGCTCCACACCCGCGAACAACAATGCTCCAGAGGCATTCAGGGCGATCCAACCCACCCACGCCAGCAGGCATCCGAACAGTACGAAGACCGCGTTATGACCGGGAATGGCCGTGGGCATCCCATGCAGCGCGTAACGGCCGCGGCGTGGTCCCAGTATCCAGGCAATGCTGAGCGCGGTGAGGCCACCGGTGACGTGAATGACGCCGGCTCCTCCAGTGTCCACAAAGCCGCGTCCCAGGCCGTAGTTGACGCCCAGTTGGGCCAGCCATCCGCCCGCCCACGCCCAGTGCACGAACAACGGCCATGTCCAACCCGCCAGCACGGCCGCCGATGCGCAGCTCGCGCCGAGTCTCCATCGTTCCGCCCCCGCGCCAAGCGGAATGAGAGCGGCCACGCCAACGCTGAGCATCTCGAACAGCACCACCAGCGATGTCGGCGACCCGTTCAGCGCGACGCCCCGCAGAAACAGCGGTCCGGCGGCTATCCAGTCCCATGGCCTGCCGGCAATCCATAAAGCGTGTGCCGGTCCGCCGCTGTAGCCTGCCACTGCGAAGCCGCACACGAAGTACATGCCCGCTGCAATGGCCACGGCACACAGAGCAGCCATCATCGAGTGCGCGGCGCTGCGCGAGCGGATCAGTCCGGAGTTGATCAGCGCGATCCCGGCGATTGCGAACGGCGAGAGAAGGATGAACAGAACGCACAGCGCCGTGGCGGCCTCGGTCATCCGCGGTCTCTCTCCGTGTGCGGGATCAGGTGAGTGCGGACCATCAGCCCCAGACCAAGCATTTCGACAGCGACGCCTGCCAGCACGAACGCCGCCCGCGGCGGTGGGGAAGCGAGCAGGATCACTGCGGAAAGCACCAGTCCCCACCCTGCCAGCAGGAGCAGAAATCCCGCGAGCTTCATGTTATCGGGCCCCTGTTGTCACAGTCGTAACACGTAAAATAACACAGCCCGCCGCGATTCGAGCGTTTTCGTTGCGCCGCACGGTGCAGTCCGGTCCGCAGGAACTTCTTATGGGTCCCATAGGAAACTTTGACTTTCTGTTCTCCCGCGAGTACGCTGATTGCTTACAATAGGTTCGAAATCCCACGTATGGAGGGCCACATTGGCTAAGACAGGTACACCTCAGGACGTTTTGAAACTCGTGAAGGACCAGGGAGTGGAGCAGCTGGATCTGCGCTTCACCGACATCCCCGGCATCCAGCACCACGTCACCTATCCAATCGGCGAATTGGAAGAAAGCTCGTTCGAAGATGGCTTCGGCATGGACGGGTCGAGCATCCGCGGATGGGCGGCGATCAACGAAAGCGACATGCTTCTGGTGCCCGATCCGGTGACGGCGTTCATCGATCCGTTTTCCGAATACAAGACGCTGGTGATGATCGGCGACGCTATCGATCCAATCACCCGCCAGCGCTACATCCGCGATCCCCGTTCAATCGCCAAGAAAGCCGAATCATATTTGAAGAATTCCGGCGTTGGCGACACGGCATATTTTGGCGCGGAAGCTGAGTTTTTTATTTTCGACAACGTTCGTTTCGATCAGAACCAGCACTCCGGCTATTATTTCATAGACGCCGAAGAGGGCCGCTGGAACTCCGGCCGCGAAGGCGCGAACCTCGGCTACCGCCCGCGCTACAAGGAAGGCTACTTCCCGGTGCCGCCCACCGATCACTACCAGGCTCTGAGGTCGCAGATGGTGAAGACCATGATGCAGTGCGGGCTTCACATCGAGTGCCATCATCATGAAGTGGCCACCGGCGGGCAGTGCGAAATCGACCAGCGCTACGATACGCTGCTGAAATCGGCCGACAACATGATGACCTATAAGTACGTCATCCGCAACACGGCGTACAACGCGGGTAAGAGCGTCACCTTCATGCCCAAGCCGTTGTTCACGGATAACGGCAGCGGCATGCACACCCACCAGAGTATCTGGAAGGGCGGTAAGCCGCTGTTCGCAGGCGACGGCTATGCGGGCTTCAGCGAGTTAGGTCTGCACTACATTGCCGGTTTGCTGAAGCACGCCCGTGCGCTCTCGGCGATCATCGCCCCCACCACCAACAGCTACAAACGACTGGTGCCGGGCTACGAAGCGCCGGTGAATCTGGCGTACTCGCGGCGCAATCGGTCGGCCGCCTGCCGCATCCCCATGTACTCGGCCAGCCCCAAGGCGAAGCGCGTGGAATTCCGTCCGCCCGATCCGGCCTGCAATCCTTATCTGGCGTTCGCGGCGATGCTGCTGGCAGGTCTCGACGGCGTCGCCAACAAGTTCAGTCCCGGCGAGCCACTGGATAAGGACATTTACGATCTTTCGCCCGAGGAACTCAAGAATGTTCCCTCGATGCCGTCGTCGCTCGAGGAAGCTCTCAATTGCCTCGAAGAGGATCACGACTTCCTGCTAAAAGGCGACGTTTTCACCGAGGAACTGATAGAGACATTCATCGATTACAAGCGTAAGAACGAAGCCGATGCGATCCGTCTGCGGCCGCATCCGTACGAATTCGCGCTGTATTACGACATCTAAGATCAAGCGTGGGGCAGGTCCGTGGCCTGCGGGGGGCTCTCAGCCCGCCAATTCATCATCCGGAGGAACCGCGCGTCGCCTTCGAGAAAATCGTAGGCCGCCAAACGCGACGGTTCCTCCCAAACCATTTGCTCGAAGATTCGGTTTTCCGGCTCGCCCGAGAATTCGGTCACGTCGTAGAAGATCAGAAATATGGGTGGGCGCGACGGATATTGGTATTCGTAGCGCGTTATTTCTCTTCCGACCTGCGCCTCAATACCCAGTTCTTCGCGCAGTTCGCGCGCGAGCGCGCTCGACGGCGTTTCACGCCCCTCCACCTTGCCGCCGGGAAACTCCCACTTTAGTTCATGCCGGCTGCCGCGTTTCCGCTGACATATAAGGATGCAGCCGTTCCGCCGAATTACGCCCGCGACCACCGTTACAATGCTCGGAAGCGCCGCAAGGAACGCCGCTATCAGCAAGGCCATTAATGGATCGGTGATCTCGGAAATGTGTGGCGGGATGTACCGCTGAGTGATCTCGATGGCTGTCAGAAGCGATGCCGCGGCCGCACCGGACACCAGCCAACCCAGACTCAGCCGCCGCAGCACCCACACTGCGGCGCCATACCAGAAAAGTTTGGCCATGAGAATCCGTATCGCGTCTTCGCGGCGGTCAAAGATGAACGCTTCGAATGGTCGCCAGTTGAATGGCGCGGGTGAGGACACGAAGTGGAACGGCGCGAGCCCGCGATAGAGCAGCGCGAGATAACACAGAACGGCAATGATCCCTCGCCAGCGAAAGCTTCGCTCGGGCATCGCCGCGCTCAACACAATCAGCACTCCCGCAATTTCGACCGCCCACGATGACTCGCCAAAAAAAACCAGGTGCGCGGCCCAACACGCCAGCAGGTACAACTCGGGCGATGGCCGCATCGGAATCACGGCGGCCAGCGACATTCCTATTGCGGCGCCGCCGGTATTCGCCAGCACATCGGACAACTCCGATGATCGAGCAGATTCGAATGCCTGCACCAGCTCGACGCTGAACGAGAGCACCAGACCCAACAGGATCGGCATCACGAATCGCGTCCGGCGTAATACCGGAAATGCCCAATACGCGCATGCGCCGAGCGGAACGTATACAAGGACGTTCAGGATCACGTCGCCGGAGTTGAACGCGCGCGGCCACGCCAGCACTGCTCCCAACGGCCCACGCACGAACCGCCACGGGTACAGCGACCCGTAAACAATCAGCAGAATGACTCCGATCAGAATCCGCCGCATGGAACGATACTATAGTGGAGCACGTGTTCAGCGAGACCTTCCTCGATCATTTCCAGAACCCGCGCAATGTGGGCGAGCTGCCATCACCCCCGGCCATCTTCTCCAGCGTGGAGAACCCGGTTTGCGGCGATACTCTGGTAATTTACGCGCGTGTGGACGACGGCAGAATCGCCGAGGTCCGCTATCAGGCCCGCGGTTGCACGGCGTCCCTTGCCACCGCTTCGGCGTTCACCGAATTATTGCTGGGGAAAACGCGCGCCGGCGTGAAGGCACTGAAAGCGGCCGATGCAGAAGCCGCCATCGGAGGCTTGCCCGCGGAATCGAGGCATGCCGCGGTGTTGTGCGCGCAGGCTGTTAGGGTCCTTTTGCTGGGCTGGGAACCGACATGAACGGCATGAACGGCATGAACGGCATGAACGGCCTGACGTCTCACTTTCGGATGCTCGCTCGATATAACGGCATCGCCAATGAGAGGGCTTTCGAAAAGTGCGCGCAGTTGGATGATGCCGAGTATCGGAAGAAGCGTCAGGGATCCTTTGGGAGCATTCACGCCCTGCTGAATCATATTCTGCTGAGCGATCAGATCTGGATGGCGAGATTCGAGGGCGGTGGCGCGACCACGCCGACGTTGGGTGCGATTCTTTATGACGATTTCCAGCGGCTTCGATCAGCCAGACGCGAACAAGACACTCGCATTGAGGCGTTCTTTACGGCTCTTCCAGAAAGGTTTCTCGACAGATCACTGCGCTACACGAACAGCCGTGGCGTCCAATACGCCGAGAAGGCTCCCATCGCCGTGAGCCACTTCTTCAATCACCAGACGCACCATCGCGGACAGGTTCACGTGATGCTGAGCCAGACCGCGGTCGCGCCGCCTTCTCTCGATTTGCACCGAATCATCAATCCCTAGCGGAAACATGAAACCGGTGGCGACATTATCCGCCGCCACCGATACTCCATCGTAACTACGCGATCAACGGCTGGCTCGAACGTTTACCTCGGCTTCGGCAACCTGAGTAAGCTTCTTGTCGGCCGCGGCTTCCTCTTCCAAAGTCGTCTGCAAGATGTGGGCGATGCTATGCTGTCCCAGTTGCAATGCGAACGTTCGCGCCGACCCGTAACCGGACATCTCATAATGCTCTACCCGCTGCGCGGCCGCGATCAACGCCGCGTCGCGAACTTCGGGATCGCCCTTCGCGCTGAGCATTTCTTCGGCCTCACGCAGCAGGCCCTTCATCGCTTCGCAGGTTTCGCGTTTCGGTTCTTTCCCGAGTTGGTTGAAGATCGACTCAAGGCGTTGTACGTGGCCCTCCGTCTGCCGCAGGTGGGAACTGAACGCCGCCTTCAGGTCTGGATTGACCGCGGTTTCCACCATCTTCGGCAGCGCTTTGACAATGCGATTCTCGGCATCGTACAGGTCCTCAAGCTGATTCAGAAACAAGTCATCGAGAGAGTTGAATTCAAGGTTGGTAAACAGGCTCATATCGTGGAACTCCGTCGAATGGACTCGGGAGGCCAGCCAGTGTTTCCTACCTCACGGTTACCCGGAATTCTCCTATGACATCAGGCGCGAGCGTCGCGGCTCAGCCGATATCCGACCCCGTGAACGGTTTCGATCAGCGACGCCTTATCGCCGAGTTTCTTACGGAGCGCGCGAATGACGACGTCCACAACATTTCCCCCGGCGTCGTGATTCTGCTCCCAGACATTTTCGAGGAGCGAACTTCGCGCCACCGCTTCACCGGCGCTGCTATACAGATATTCCATGACGCCGAACTCGAGCCGGGTTAGGCCAACACGCCGCCCATCGAGCACCAATTCGCGTGCCCCGCAATCCAGCAGGCCGCCAGTTTCCACGCCCAGTTCGGCGGCTACCAGACGGGCCAGCCATCCGTCGACGGAGGAAGGCCCGAAGTCCAGCATCGCGGAATGGTGCCAAACGCCGCCTGTCTGCACACTTGCTTCGGCAATCACCTGGAAACCCAGTTGCTGCGCTGCGGCCGCGTAGGGCTGTGGGTCGCGCAGCGCCAGATACACGCGCCGCAGTTTCGGACGAAGCTCGAGATACCTGCGCTTGACGTCCACCCAGCACGCGGCCTGCGCGGGGGAAGGAGCCTCGCCGGCATCGGCCGAAAGCCAGCGGCGCAGGAACAACGCGCACTGCTGCCGCGGCATTGGTTGCCGGTTGAGATGATCCAGCCACGCGCGGGTCAACGGGTCATGACGGCAGAGACGCGCCGGCACATTTTCGGGCTGGAAGATCACATAGAACCCGGCTACACAACCGTCCTGGCCACGGGCCACGGCAAACGTTTCCGGCGCTTCCTTCCACCATTGCGACAGGTGACCGGCATTCTCCGGATTCTCGTGCTTCGCGATTATTTCGAGGACAGCCTTCTCGTCCGATGGGCGGGCTGGTTCCACGGCGTACTCCACACGGCCGCTCGGGAAGAAAGCTTCGCGCACCACCGGGTTCTCCAGAACATAAAGCAGGTCAGCCGTGCAGCGCCACATCTCGGAGGCGGGAGCGCCACGAAGCCGGGTCATGAAATGACGGTATGCCGAGCGCCGGTAAGCGCGGTATTGTTGTGGATCGCCGGCACGCAATGTCGCGGCTATCGCTTCGCGCACGGCATCGTGGATGTGCAAACCGTCTCGCCCGGCCTGTACGAAAGGAAGTGTTCGCAGGCGTTCCTGCGCATCCTGCGGAGACGCTTCCGGGAGCATGGAACCAAGCGCCGGCAACGTAACGCGCCGCACCACCGACGCAGCCTCCAGAGCGCGGCGCGTCTGCGCATCGGTGATATCGGCCAGAAAAAGACCGGAAAGCTCCTCTACCACCCGTTGTCCCATTGCCGCTTTCAACGCGTGGGGCACCTCGGTTCGCCTCATGGAAACGGCCAGCGTCAAAGCCAGTGGATGGCCGTGACAAATTCCCTCCAGGTATCGCGCCTCTTCCGCTGGCACTCCGGCGCGCGACAGCAATTCGGTGGTGTCTCGCTCTCCCAGCGATTCAAGGCGAATGCTTCTGAAAAGACCACTCCATCCTGGATCGGAAAGCCACGCCGTGACCGGCGCCTCACGGCCGCAGAGCACGAACCGCACATTGTCGGGCAGTTTTGGCAGAAAGACCTGACGAAGCCACGTGTCCATCAGGCGGAATACCTCGTAGGTATCCAATGCCACAATCACCCTGGACCCCACGCGCCCCAGCCGCGCGGCAATCTCCTCGGCGGATCCGGGCGGCCCGCCGGTAGCCGAGGCAAGATCGGCAAGCAGGCCGTTCGTCGTCGGCTCAATGCCGCGGCAATCCAGCCACATCACGGTGGCGCCTTCTTCCCGCGCGCTTTGACAGAACGCGCCCAGCAGACGGGATTTCCCGATGCCCGCGATGCCGTGGAGATGGAGCACCACCGGCCCGCCATCGGCCAGAGCTTCGTGGAGCAGCCGCAGCTCTTCCGCGCGTCCCACGAAACTCCCGGCCAGTTGACGATCCAACAGATCCCGAACTCGCGGCATAGGAGGGCTGCCCGGAGGCTTCACGAGATCATACCAATCCGCGCGATCGTCGCCCAGGGCGGAGCCGGCGCTTGCGGCTCTGTGTCGAGCCGGCATTCAGGATTTGCCGGCGGCGAGCGCCTTCACGGCCTCCGTAGTCATCGCCTGGCCGCCGATGCCCCATTCGCCACTGCGGACGTCTTCAATAACCACCCACGTAACGGGTCGCATGTTCTCGCCCTCAATCGACACCATCGCATCGGTGAGCCTGGTGATCATCTCCTTCTTCTGCGCCGGCGTAAACACTTCTTCGATCAACTTCACCTGAATCAACGGCATTCTCGTTCCTCCTCAAGATTTGGCAGGTCTGAGACCCACCAGCCCAGCTTAAGGGATGGAAGGCGCGAAGGAATTATGAGGAGATGAGAAATTCATGAGATCTGAGAAGAAGAGCAGGTCCTCGGCATGTTACGCTGCCCTGCATGGCCGACCCGTTCCTTGAGGCCGCGATTGACGAAGCAAAGGCCGGGCTCGCCGATCGCGATGGCATTCCCATCGGCTCCGTGCTCGTCGTTGATGGCGCCATCGTCGGCCGCGGCCACAATAAGCGCGTCCAGCAGGGCAACCCGATCCTGCACGCCGAAATGGATTGCCTGGCGAACGCGGGCCGCCTTCGAGCGAGCGATTACGGCCGCGCCACTATGTACACGACGCTGTCGCCCTGCGACATGTGCTCGGGAGCGATCCTGCTGTACAAGATCCCGAAAGTGGTTATCGGTGAGAACCGCACGTTTCGCGGACCTGAGGAGTATCTACGGTCCCGTGGCGTTGTGCTGGAAATCGCCAACGACGAAGAATGCTATCGGCTGATGCAGGATTTCATTGCCCGGCATCCGGAGCTGTGGAACGAAGACATCGGCCTGCCATAGCAGCCCGAACGTTCACCCGTTGTAGCATTGCAGGCACGCTGCCTGGAACTTGGCCATTTCGTCGCGCGTCCCGACAGTGACGCGAACCCACGTGGGCCACGACGGCCAGACGCGGCCGATGTAGATCTTCTGCTTCGTCATGTCGGTGTAGAAATCCTTGCCCGGCCGCTTCACGTTCATCATGAACATGTTGGCTTCGGAGGGAACGTACTCGATTTTGTTCTTATCCAGAAACTCGAACGTATTTTCACGAATGGCCGCGATCGTCGCGCGCCGCTCCGGAATCACGTTCTTCGCGCGAAGGCTGGCCGTGGCTCCCACCATGCCGGTAATCGGGAGCGGACTGGCGGCATACATGCTCAGCTTCTGCAGCAAATCGGGCCGTCCGAGAGCCGCGCCCGCCCGCAGTCCCGCCATGCCATAAACCTTTGAAAATGTCCGCAGAATGATCAGGTCCTTGTCGGCGGCCACCAGGTAGGGACTCATCACCGCCGACTTCGAGAGGTGAATGTACGCCTCGTCGATCATCACCACCGTGCCCGCCGGCTTGTTGTTCACCAGCCACTCGATGTCCGCTTTGGGTGTCACCGTTCCCGTGGGATTATTCGGGTTGCAGACATAAATGAGCCCGGCATTCGGCGACGCCGCGGCCATGGCCTTCACGTCGTGAATGGCGCTGTCCTTCACCAGCGGCACTTTGATGACGCCCGCGCCGATGAACCCGGCCGCGCGTTCCCCGGCCTCGTAACCCGGATCGGCCACCACGTACGGCTTGTTTTTGGAGCAGAACGCGAGAACCGCGCGGTGCAGCGGATCGCTGGACCCGGCGAAAGCCTGCACATAACAGGCGGCCGGATCGTCGGCGAATTTCACGCCCTCCTGATCCGCCAGAAGGGATGCCATTTTGAAGGTTTCGTCGTACATGTAGCGGCCGCCGTTCTGCACCACCGCGTGAATGGCTTCGGCCGCCTCCGCGCACGGTCCCATGGGATTCTCATTGGCGTTGATCTTCACCGCATCGGCCGGGATGTTCCTCACCATGGAGAGCTGCGCCAGCGCGCGCTCGTTATAGAAGGGAAGTGCCGCTCCCGCCGCCAGCAGAGAGGCGAACCTGTGAAAACCGCGCCGCGAAATGCCGCGGGTTGCGAAATTCGCGCGCCGTTCCGGTGAAATGCTCTGGTTAAGCATGAAATCCTCCTGCTTTGTGGGATGACACCGCCGTCATGCCAGCGGGTGACGAGCCCCCAGGCGCCCCCAGTCAACTCGCCGACAGAGCGAGGGCAACACGGACTTGGGGCGAGTATAACACCAGCAGCGCGAATGTCGATGTAGTTGCTATCTGCGCGAGAGTTGGTATAACTGTTATATACAATGCGCTTCCAGTTCGATAAGGCCAAGAGCCGAACTGTCAAGGAGAAGCACGGGGTCAGTCTGGAGGAGGCGCAGGAGATTTTCGACCAGTCGCACTTGGTTGACCAAAAGAACGATGATCCGGAGCAGTTTCGCGCGATCGGCTGGTGCCAGGGGCGTCTCTGTTCAGCTATCTTCGAGGTCAGGGAGGACGCCGACGGAGAGTATTACCGTCTTGTCACTGCGTGGCGTGCAACAACGGAAGAGGAGCAACTCTATGCCGAGAACATCTAAGAAGACAATAACCGCCGATGAGATCGCCGAGAAGGCAACCCGTGGGGAAGACATCTCCTCGTACTTTACAAACCGGTTCACCGTCGTCCGGCCCGTTCGTCGCGTGAATGTCGATATGACCCGCGGCATGTTGCGTGAGCTCGACGCACGCGCAGCCCGGCTCAACATCAGTCGGCAGGCGGTCATAAAGACGCTGCTTGATCGGGCGCTGTTGCAGGAGCGGCCGGACAAGCCCGATCCAAAGCGGAAGGCTGGTTGAGGGCTGCATGCCAAGGAATTACAAGGAGATCTAGGCGCGTATGGACGCAGCCGTCCGGGCTTCGGACGAGCGGCATGTGGGCGAGGGGTGCGCCATCCTTCATGAAGGCTCCACCGATCTCAATTCCATCGAGATCACCCCAAGAAAACTCTCCTGGTTCGGTCACTTGGCGAAGCACCTGCTCACTCGGGTCGAGGGACTTGCGATTAATGCACTTGTGGACCAAGAGACCGATGTTGGCGTGTTCTGGTCTGACTACGTGCTGAGATACCTCTACTCCGACAGAAACCACTGGCTGAAAAACGGCACGCTACTTGGAAGCCATCTGATCGGGTTCGACTGGGAAAAGGCAGACTATCCGGAACCAGTCTGATGTGACAGCCACAGTCGCCCTCTGCATCGCTGGGGAAGCAATCCGAAGCGTCTGACCGTTCGGCATCTCTTCTTCCGCCCCACGCTAGAATGGAAGTAAGCGCCCATGGTCCTCGATCAAATACTGGCGAAAGTTTTCGGCACCAAGAACGAACGCGAAGTGAAGGCCATGCTTCCGCTCGTTCAGACCATCAACAATCTCGAGCCGGAGATCCAGCAGCTCTCCGACGAGGAACTGGCCGCCAAAACCCTCGAATTCAGGCAGCAGATCGAGCAGGGCGCATCGCTCGACGACATTCTTCCCGAAGCCTTCGCCGTGGTCCGCGAAGCTGGGCGCCGCACCCTCAACATGCGCCACTTCGACGTGCAGTTGATCGGCGGCATGGTCCTGCACAAGGGCAAAATCTCGGAGATGAAAACCGGCGAAGGGAAAACGCTGGTGGCCACGCTGCCCGTTTATCTGAACGCGCTCGAAGGCAAGGGCGTCCACGTGGTCACCGTCAATGACTACCTGGCGCGCCGCGATTCGGAATGGATGGGCCGCATCTACAAGTTCCTCGGCCTCTCCGTCGGCGTCATCGTGCACGATCTCGACGATGCGGAACGCCGCGCCGCCTACGGCTCCGACATCACCTACGGCACCAATAACGAGTTCGGTTTCGATTACCTGCGCGACAACATGAAGTTCCGCCTGGAGGATTGCGTCCAGCGCGAGCATCACTTCGCCATCGTCGACGAGGTCGACTCCATCCTTGTCGATGAGGCGCGCACGCCACTGATCATTTCCGGTCCCAGCGAGGAATCCACCGACAAGTACTTCAAGGTCGATCGCATCATCCCCAAGCTCATCCGCGGCGAGGAGATCGAAGGAAAGGAACCGGGCGAAAAATACCTGACCGGCGATTACACGGTGGATGAGAAGCACCGCGCGGTGGCGCTCACCGACGAAGGCTTCGACAAGGTGGCGCGCCTTTTGGGCCTCGCCAATATATATGATATTGCCACCATCGAGTGGAAGCACCACGTGGAGCAGGCCCTCAAAGCTCACGTGCTCTTCCATCGCGACAAGGATTACGTCATTCAGGAAGGCGAAGTGATCATCGTCGATGAGTTCACCGGCCGTCTGATGCCGGGTCGGCGCTGGAGCGATGGCCTGCACCAGGCCGTTGAAGCCAAGGAGGGCGTCAAGATCGAGCGCGAGAATCAGACGCTCGCCACCATCACGTTCCAGAATTACTTCCGCATGTACAAGAAGCTGGCCGGGATGACCGGTACGGCGGAAACCGAAGCGGCCGAGTTCCAGAAGATCTACAACCTCGATGTCAGCGTGATTCCCACCAATCGACCGATGCAGCGCCTCGAGAATCAGGACGTCGTCTATCGCACCGAGGAAGAGAAGTTCCGCAACGCGGCGAAGGAAATCAAGGAGCTGAACACCAGGGGCCAGCCGGTGCTGGTGGGCACGGTATCGGTGGAGAAATCGGAGAAGCTCTCGGGCATTCTCAAGCGCATGGGCGTGAAGCATGAGGTGCTCAACGCCAAGAATCACGAACGCGAAGCCACCATCGTGGCGCAGGCCGGGCGCAAGGGGCAGGTCACCGTTTCCACGAACATGGCCGGCCGCGGCACCGACATTCTGCTGGGCGGCAACGCGGAGTTCATGGCCAAGGAGTTTCTGCGCAAGCAGAACAAGAATCCCGACGCCATGCAGATCGCCGCCATCGGCACACCGGAGCGCGCCGAGTGGGACGCGATCCACCAGCGCTTCCGCGAAGAGACTGAGAGCGAGCGTGCCGAAGTGAAGGCTCTTGGCGGCCTGCACATTCTGGGCACCGAGCGGCACGAATCGCGGCGCGTGGATAATCAGCTTCGTGGACGCGCGGGACGCCAGGGCGATCCAGGCAGCTCCCGTTTCTACCTCTCGCTGCAGGACGATCTCATGCGCATCTTCGGCGGTGAGCGCATGCAGAACCTGATGCTGCGGCTGGGCATGGAAGAAGATGTGCCCATCGAATCGAAGCTGATCAGCAAGCGTATCGAGGCCGCGCAGAAGGCCGTGGAAGCGCAGAATTTCGCCGCGCGCAAACACCTCATCGAATACGACGACGTGATGAACAAGCAGCGCAAGGCTGTGTATGGCATGCGGCGGCAGTTGCTGGAAGGCGGGGATCAAAAGGAGCGAGTCAACGAAATCATCGGCGGTATTGTGGCCGCATTCGTGGACCTGCATTGTCCCGAGAAAGTCCACCCCAGCGAGTTCGATCTCACCGGCTTGCAGACCGACGTGCTCAGTCAGTTCGGCGTGAAGGTGAGCCTGAAGGATCTTGAAGGCCAGATTCGCGAAGAGGTGGAGGAGATCCTCAACGATCTGCTGAAGAACCGGTATCTGGAAAAGGAATCGGTGGTTGGCCCGGAGATGATGCGCCAGGCCGAGCGCGTCATTATGCTGAACGTCATCGACCAGCAGTGGAAAGATCACCTGCTCTCGATGGACCACCTCAAGGAAGGCATCGGCTTGCGCGGGTACGGACAGAAGGACCCGCTGATCGAGTACAAGAAGGAATCATACGTTCTGTTTCAGGACATGATGGACCGCATCGAGGACGAGAGCATCCGGTATCTGTTCTTCCTGCAGGTAACCACCGGCGCTCCGCCTCCAGGTGGCTACACACTCGACGGCAACGACGATGGTGGCGGCCGGCCTCGGCCCGTTCTGCCGTTCTCGCCCGATGGCGAAGAGGAAGAGGAAGAAGAGGAAGCTCAACCCGTGGCGGCTGGCGTGGCTGCGGATGAGCGCAGGGCCGCGCAATCGGCGGTGCTGGATGTGACGCGCAACATCCAGCGCAAGAAGGAAAAGGAAATGGCCGCGCTGCAGTTCGGCGGCGGCGAGGCCAGCAGCGCGCCGAATAAACCCGTGATTAAGGCGAAAAAGCCCGGCCGCAACGATCTGTGTTCCTGCGGCAGCGGAAAGAAGTATAAGAAATGCTGCGGCGCAGCGTCATAATCGCTTGTATTGGGTTCGTTTCGCTCTCAGCCGCCATCTGGCACGGCGCCAAATCCGCGGCGCCTGTATCGCCTCCCGGCAACCCCCTCGTCTGGAAAGAGTTCGGCCTGAAGGAAGCGGAACGGGCCGACTTTGGTTCACGCCAGGTCACCGCTTACCTGATGCAGGACGTCACCGGTGCGGTGGCCGCCCAGGAATGGCTCTCGGGCGGCGACCCGACGGCGACCCAGATCGGCCGATTGGTCCTCACCTGCAGCGGCCACTGCTCGGCCACCTTGGCCGAGTTCCAGCGTTTCCTGCCGGGTACTACCGGCGGAGCTGGCCCCAGTTTGCCGGCATATCTTCCGCAACGCGATCAAATCAAAGGCACTGAGCGTTATATTCTGGGTCCTTTCAGCCTCGCCGAATTCGCCACGGTAATCCCGGAAGGCGCGGTGGGGTTCCAGTTTTCCCCTGAAGCCGACCTCATCCACTACCGAACCCGGGCAGGGGAAGCAACGCTGGCTGTTTTCTCTTATCCAACGCCGCAGATCGCGCGCCAGCAGGCCGATGCCTTCCGCAAGCTGAACGGCGCGTTTGTGAAGCGCACAGGCCCGCTGGTGGCTATCGCTACCGGCATTTCTGACCAGAACGCCGCCTGGGACCTGCTCAATCAGGTGAACTATGAGGCCGAGGTCACCATGAACGAAGCGGCTAAGCGCAACCAGGCAAAGAGCATCGCGAACATGGTGCTCAGCATTTTTGCGTTGGCGGGCATCCTCATCGTCTTCTGTTTCCTGTCCGGAGTGCTCTTCGCGGGTGGGCGAGTGATGCTTCGACGGTTTGGACTTCTAAATGCTGGCGACGCGGTAATCGCTCTCCACCTCAGTGACAGCTAAAAGCCCGTGTTTGTCTTGCCTTAGAACCTCAGAGGGGGTCCGGCGAAGCCTGTGGAGTCCGCATTTCCACAATGTGCCAAAACTGTGGAAATCCTCTAAGAGAATCGCTTACTAGCAGATACGGGCGATTTCCACAGCCGGGATTTTTGTCTTGACTCATTCTTTCCTCAGGCCCTATGATCCAATCACAAACAGGTTTTGACGGGAGCGTTTCCGTCGAATCTGATTCTCCCAAACATCACCCTGGCAATCCCAGGGCGTGGAATGCTCACCTGTGAAGGTGAGCATTTCTTTTTGGCGATACGGCTGTAGGAGTCACGGCGCGGGTTTCTCTGTTTCAGATAAGGGCTGCCTGGTTCTGGCCGGTGGTCATAGCGGTGTTGTGTGTGAGCGCCGCCGTGGAGTTCTTCACCGTCACTGGCGAAAGCCAGACATACGACGAGTCTAACCAACTGCTCGCCGGTTACATTTACCTCACAACCGGCCCCTTCACCGTTGGCCTGGAACAGCCACCACTCGCGAAACTCCTTTGGGCGCTACCGGTCGCTTTGCTGAATCCCAGCCCGCCTCCCCAGGTTGGCCCTGCCGACGACCCGTGGCGGGCGGGACGGTGGTTTCTCTACCATAATCGAGTCCCCGCGGATACGATGCTCATGGCCGGCCGGAGCTGCGCTATTGCGTTGTCCCTATTGCTCGGTCTGGCTATCGCATTCTGGACCAAACGCTATTTCGTAGCCATTGCGGGCCTGGGCGCGGTGCTCATTTACGCGGCCGATCCTAATTTTCTGGCAAATGGCCGGTATATGAAAAACGACGTGGCGGCGGCGTTGACGATATTCGTAGCCGCGATGATCTGGGGA
>JBEKFB010000023.1:0-26977 GCA_050013535.1 Bryobacteraceae bacterium
GTCGCGGCCGATATTCTGGGCGGCGGTTTCTCGAGCCGGCTGGTGCAACGCATCCGCACGAAGCTGGGTTATGCATACGGCATCAGCGGCGTGTGGGGCGCGCATTACGATCATGCGGGGCTTTTCGAGATCGCCGGCAGCACGCAATCGAAGTACACGGTGCAGACGTTGCAGGCGGTTCGCGAGGAGATTGAAAAGATGCGCACGAGCGAGGTGACGGATGAGGAGGTGCGCATCGCGCGGGACAAGGTGGAAAACAGCTTTGTGTTTTCCTTTGACCGACCGGAAAAGACAATCGACCGTGTGGTTCGTTACGATTATTTCGGTTATCCGCGCGACTTCATTTTCCAATTTCAGAAAGCAGTGCAGTCGGTCACGAAAGCCGACATCCTGCGCGTATGCCGCGAGTACTGGGATCCGAAGCGCCTGACGATTATCGCGGTGGGCAATCCGGCCGATTTCGGGCATTCTCTTGACGAACTGGGCGTGCCGGTACAGCCTCTCGACCTGACCATTCCGCCGCCACCCGGCGGTCCGACGAAGTAACGGAAGTGGGCCGTGGCTACGTCAAAGGTATGCAAACTATGTGCATGACCCACCGGCTGAGCGCGATTGGAGCTGTCATTCTGTTTGCCGTATCGGCGCACGCCGAAGGTTCGGAGGCGCGGGCAAAGCGCGTGATTGAGGAAGCGGTTGCGGCACTCGGCGGTGACGCGTTTCTAAACATGACGAATCGGGCCGAGAGCGGCCGCGCGTATGCATTCTATCGCGAGAAACTTACGGGGCTGGCCTCGGCGACGATCTATACGGAATACGTGACGCCCCGTTCCGATCCGCACGAGCTGGCTGTACGCGAGCGCGATTCGTTCCTGAAAAGCAACAAGAGCGACAAGGAGGAGTACGCGGACTTGTTTACGGACAAGGAGGTCTGGGACATCAGTTTTCGCGGCGTTCGCCCGCTTGCCGCGGACCGCTTTCCGCGCTACAAGGATTCGGTGCGCCACAACATCTTTTACATATTGCGCGAGCGCCTGCATGAACCGGGCATGATATTCGAATCGCGAGGCTCCGATGTGGTGGATAACCGTCCGGTGGAAATTGTCGACATTACCGACGCCGATGACAGCACCACCACCGTCTATTTCGATCAAACCACCAAACTGCCGATGCGCCAGATTTTCTATCGCCGCAACGAAGTGACCCACGACCGCGATGAGGAAGTGACCATCTTCGCGAAATACCGCGATGTGAGCGGCGTGCAGTGGCCCTTCGACATTCAACGGATGCGCAACGGCGAGATCATTTTCCAGATCTACGCCGACTCGGTGAAAATCAATTCGAATCTTCCGCAGAGTCTGTTTGAACTGCCGCCGAACGCGCCGAAGCTCAAAGAGCAGGACTGACGCGAGAACAACCGACCGAAAGCGGCTCTTACAAACGATGCCCGGCTTTTCAACGGTCTGCGGGATCTGCTCGCAGGGGACACCGGGCGATAACCCGCGCAGCCTTCGGAACCACTCAGCCCGCAATCCGCGCTGTTCGATCCCAGTTGCAACTCACTTGCTGCTTTTGATTGACGCGGAGCTCTCTCATCCCGTAATCTGGACCTAACAGGTCCTGGTTTGTTAACTCGTTGTAGCAGAACATTTAGAATTACTGTTTCCATCCTCATTCTGTTTGCCGGGTCACTTTGGGCCAGCGACGGAGGCACGTTGCTGGGCACCATTACGGATTCCAGTGGCAGGTCGCTGCCCCGCGCCGAAGTGACCGCGACGGATACCGGGACGTCCGTGAAACAGACCGTCACCGCCGACAGCCAGGGCTTCTATTCGTTTCAGGATCTGCCGATTGGGCGGTACGAGGTCGAAGTCAACGCGCCTGGGTTCAAACCGTTGCGGCGCACGAGCGTGGTGATCGCGGTGGACAGCAAGACGGAGGTGGATGCGTCGCTCGCCGTCGGCGAAAGAACCGACACGGTGACGGTATCGGAATCGGCCGCGCATGTGGAAACCATCGATACGCAGACGGGCCAGGTGATCACCGCGCAGCAGATCACCGCCGTGCCGCTCGATGGGCGCAGTTACACGGACCTGCTGGCGTTGCAATCCGGTGTGGTTCCGATGACGTCGATGACCTCGGACACGACGCAGGACGTGGGCGTGAGCGCGTTTTCTCCTTCGGGCGATTTGAACCCGGGAACGATTTCCATCAACGGCCAGCGCGAATTCGCCAACAGTTTCGTGCTGAACGGCAGCGACGTTGAGGAAGACGTGAACATGGGCGCGGCCATCATTCCCAACCTCGATTCCATTGCCGAATTTCGCATTCTGACGAGCAACTTCGATGCGGAATACGGTGAGTTCAGCGGGGGCCAGATCAGCGTGGTGACGAAATCCGGGACCAACGAGTTCCACGGCGACCTGTTCGAGTTTTTGCGGAACACGGATCTCGATGCGCGGAATTTCTTTTCGCCGGAGCGGGGAGCGTTCGACCAGAATCAGTTTGGCGGGACGGTGGGCGGTCCGCTGCGGAGGAACAAGCTTTTCTTCTTCGCCGATTATCAGGGCACGCGGCTGACCCAGGGAGTGGACACCGGACAGATTCCCGTGCCCTCTCTCGCGGACCGCAGCGGCGATTTGGCCGACCTCGCGAGTTCCTTCACCACCGTGGGGCCGACCGGAAACACGATTCCGACAACGGTTAGCGGGGCGTACTGGGCCAGCCGGCTTTCGCAGAAGCTCGGGTACACGGTGAGCGCGGGGGAACCGTATTACTTTGCGGGGTGCACCAGCCCCGTGCAATGCGTGATCCCGAATGCGGTGATCCCGCGGCGGGCGTGGTCGGCTCCCGCTGCAAACCTGTTGCAGTACATCCCTGCGCCAAACAACGTCAACGGCACTTTTTCGACGTCTTCCTCCGATGAGACTTTGCAGGACGACAAGGGTGCGTACCGGCTGGATGGGGCGACGCGCTGGGGAATGCTGTCAGCTTATTATTCGCTCGACAACTGGTCTCAGAACAATCCATACCCGGTGGCGCAGGGCGGAGCGAACGTGCCCGGCTTCAACGCACTGAACTTCGGGCGCGCGCAACTGATCGCGCTGGGAGACACGAAAGCGTTCGGTTCGACGGCGGTCAACGAATTCCACTTCAGTTTCATGCGCGATGCCACGGACCTGGGTCAGCCGGTGGGCGGCGTGGGGACAAGCCTGGCATCGCAGGGCTTCGTTGTGGGCGAGAATACGGCCGGGATTGTTCCCCTATCGCCGAAGACCGAAGGCGTGGAGAGTGTCGACTTCAATAACTTCTCCATTGGCACGAATACCAGCGAGCTCAAACAGGTGAACAACACCTTTCAATGGCGCGACGGGTTCGCGAAGATTGTGGGAACGCACACTATCCTGATGGGAACGGAGTTTCACTACGATCAGGTGAATGTCAATCCGATCGCGCAGTTGAACGGTAATTTCATCTTTTATGGAAGCGAAACTGGCGTGGCTTTCGCGGATTTTCTGTTGGGCATTCCGAGCCAGTACAACCAAAGCCAGCTTCAACCATTCTACGGGCGCAACAGGTACGCGGGGCTTTACGCGCAGGATAGTTGGCGTGCGAGGAAGAATCTCACGCTGAACTACGGCCTGCGCTGGGACCGCATTGAACCGTGGTACGAGAAATACAACCAGCTCGCGACATTCGTGCCGGGTCAACAGTCGGTGGTTTTCCCGGGCGCTCCTGCGGGCATTGTGTTTCCCACCGATCCGGGCGGGCGTTTCGCGCACCCTGGCGCCTCCCGGAAATCTGGATTTTGCACCGCGTCTTGGGTTGGCGTGGTCGCCGAACGCCGATGAAGACGGCGTGTTCGGCAGGATACTGGGCGGGCCTGGTAAAACCAGCGTGCGGGCGGCCTTTGGAATGTTTTATACCGCGATTGAAGCGCTGACCATCGGCATCATGAGCGCCAATGCGCCGTATGGCACAACGTACACCAGTCCCGCACCGCCGCTGTTTGCGACGCCGTTCATCACTGCGGCCACCGGCCAGAATGTGGGCCAGTATTTCCCGGTGCAGCTTGCGCCGCTGAACACCACAGCGACCAATCCGGACGCGAATGTCGACTGGTCGCAGTTTGAGCCGATCAGCGGGATTCCCGGCTATTCCAGCAACAACAGGGTTCCCTACACCGAACAGTACATGTTGTCGATCGAGCGCGGATTCGGGAGCAACAGCGTGCTTGACCTGAGCTACGTGGGATCCCGCGCTCTGCCTGCAGCTCAGCAATTCGGCTAATCTCGCGCCGGGTCAGACGCCGTGCGGTCCGTTCAATGAAAGTAACGTTTTTGTCACTGCGACGGGCCAGACGATCAATGGCACACGCGGGCCGCTGGGGCCGAGTTACGGAAGCGACACCATTCAGACCACCATCGGCAATTCGACCTACAACTCTCTGCAGGTCACGCTGCGGCACACCAGCGGACCGCTGCAGTTGCTGGCGGCATACACGTACAGCAAGTCGATGGATCAGTCCTCGAATCTCGGCGAAGAAGTGAACCCGCTGAATCCGTCGCTGAGCAAAGCGCTGTCGGCTTTCGACCTGACACAGAACTTCGTGGTGAGTTACGACTACCATGTCCCGTTCGAACAGCTTTTCCATACCAGAAACCGGTTGACCGAAGGATGGGAGCTTTCGGGGATAACACGGCTGACCACCGGCTTCCCGGTGACGCTGATCAATTACGGCGACAATTCTCTCCTGGGCGCGGAGCCAAACGGGATCAATAACTACGGCGTGGACGAACCGGATGTTGCGCCTGGTTCTCTGAATCTGAATCGCAACCTGCGGAACGGACAGCCTTACTTCAATGCGGCGCTGTTCAGCGAGAATGCTCTGGGCACGCCAGGCGACGCCTCACGGCGCTATTTCCACGGTCCCGGTATGGAGAACTTCGATATGGCCGTGTTGAAGAACCTGCGGCTGAGCGAGGCGAAGTCGCTACAGTTCCGGCTGGAAGGCTTCAATGTTTTCAATCACGCGCAGTTCTTCGGACCGCAAGCCGTTGACGGCAATATCAGCAGCGCAACGTTTGGACAGGTGGTGAGCGCGACGGCTCCACGGCTGGTTCAGGCGGGCGCGAAGTTCATTTTTTGAGCGAGGCCGTGAGCGGCTCGGCTGGGGCAGCCGGCGAAATAGTGCTGGCGAACTTGGCCAAATGAGGATATACTCGCGGCTGCGCTTCATACCAGAAGAGCATTGCGGTCCCAGGCGACCAGGCTGCCGCCCACGCGCCTTGTTCCGAGTGGAATAGCGGTCTTAGCCGCTTTCCCGGAAAGGCCATTAGGATGGTTTCTCCCGCCGTAAACGGCGCACACTCCTTCCCGATTCTGCGCAGTTCCGAAGAATCGGCATCGTTCCCGGCGTTAGGCCCGAACATGAAAGTGCTCATGGTTTGGCCGCGCTTCCCGCCCTCGTTCTGGGGCTTCGAGGGCGTGCTCAAGATGATTCCGGAGGCGGCGATGTCGCCTCCGCTTGGCCTGATCACGGTGGCTGCGATGTGTCCGCCGTCATGGACCATTCGGCTGATCGATCGCGCATTCCAGGAGCTGCTCGATGAGGACCTGCTGTGGGCAGATCTGGTGATGGTGAGCGCCATGCACGCGCAACGCGCCGACACCATGGCCACCCTCGCCCGCGCTCGCGCCCTGGGGCGACGGACGTTCATCGGCGGTCCCTGGGCCAGCAGCCAGCCGGAGCTAATGCTCAAGTCGGCGGATCACGTGCTCGCCGGAGAAGCGGAAGAGGTCTTCGCCGAGATCGCCGCCGAGCTGGAACAGGGCACCGCGAAGAGCCTGTACCGCGTTACCGAGAAGCCCGACATGTCGCGCAGCCCCTTGCCGCGTTTCGATCTGCTCCAGTTGAACAAGTACGCGCAGATTACGGTGCAGTTCTCGCGCGGGTGTCCGTTCCAGTGCGAGTTCTGCGACATCATTACGATTTACGGACGCAAGCCTCGGTCGAAGCCACCGGCCCAGTTGATCGCGGAATTCGACGAGCTGTACCGGCTGGGGTGGCGCAATGAGGTGTTCGTCGTCGACGACAACTTCATCGGCAACAGCAAGCGCGCCATGGAACTGACGCTGGCGTTGAAGCCCTGGCAGGAGCTCCACGGTTCCGCGTTCACGCTTTCAACGGAAGCCTCGATCGATCTGGCGGACCGCCCCGATCTGCTGGCGGCCATGGTTGACGCGAACTTCATGTACGTGTTCCTCGGCATCGAGACGCCGTCCGCGGAAGCGCTGAAGAGCTCCAAGAAATTCCAGAACCTGAGGCGCGATAATCTCGAACAAATCCGCGCAATTCAGAACGGCGGCCTTTGGGTATTGGGCGGGTTTATTGTCGGATTCGACTCCGATGACGAGACCATTTTCGAACGCCAGCGGGAGTTCATCGAACGCACCGGCATCGCGTGGGCCATGGCGGGGATGCTGCAGGCGCTTCCCACCACGCCTCTCTTTGACCGCATGAAGAAGGAAGGGCGTCTGAACGAAGACAGTCAGGCGACTTCGAATTTCAGCGCCCCCGATTTCCGCACCATTATGCCGCTGCCGACTCTCCTGCATGGAATGAGCTGGCTGCTGGCCTCGCTGTACCAGCCCGAGGCGTTTTTCGCGCGCGCTTTTCGTTCGCTGGAGGCATGGCATCCGCGTGCTCCGCAGCGCCCGCCTGGCGCGCCATTGTCCTACCTGCTTCACGCGCTTTTCGCGTCGGTATGGACGCAGGGGATCCGTTCGAATTACCGGCTTTCCTATTGGCGATTCCTTGGCCGCGTAGTTTGGACGTGGTGGCGCGACCCGGCAAAGTTGTGGATCGGCTTCATGTCGCTTTTGTCGGCGCACCATTTTGTCCTCTACGCGCGTGAGGTCGCGGACGACCTCGAGCGGGAGTGCGCGGCACTGCAGCCTGCGGAGTTCGCGCTCGATCAACGGGAAACAGCGGTGCTTGAGCCCCAGCCGCTCGCTTGCGACGGTTGAGCCGGCGGGCACCTAATACCCAGTAGCTGCGGCGGGATTGCGATAATGGAGCGGGCGCTATGCTTTCGGTGGTCATCCCGATCCATAACGAAGAGCTGTCGATACTGCCACTTTACGACCGGCTCACGGCGGTGATGGAAGGGGTGCGGAAGCCGTATGAAATTCTCTTCGTTGACGACGCCTCAACCGATCGCAGTTTCGATCTGCTGGCCAACCTGGTGGAGACCGATCATCGTCTCAAAGTAATTCGCCTGCGGCGCAACTTCGGCCAGACTGCCGCGCTTTCGGCCGGTTTCGACGAAGCTCAGGGCAGCGTGGTGATCACGCTTGACGGCGACCTGCAGCATGCCCCCGAGGACATCCCGGCGTTGCTGGCGAAGATCGACGAGGGATATGACATCGCCAGCGGCTGGCGCAAAGAACGAATCGACAACGCGGTGACGCGGCGCATTCCCTCGCGCATCGCCAACTGGCTTATGGCGAAGGTGTCGGGCGTCGAGCTGCGCGATTTCGGCACCACCTTCAAGGCGTATCGCGCCGAGATCCTGAAGGAGGTTCACCTCTACGGCGAGTTGCACCGTTTCATTCCGGCGCTGGCCAGCTTCTACGGCGCGCGCATCGCCGAAGTGCCCATCCGCAACGTGCTGCGCACCAACGGCGCGTCGCACTACGGCCTCTCGCGAACGTTCAACGTGATGTTCGACATCATCACCATCAAGTTCCTGCTGAAGTACTTCACTCGGCCCATGCATTTCTTTGGGCGGCTGGGACTGCTGGGAACATTGTCGGGCGTGGGCATCCTGGGGACGCTGGGGATCCTGCGCATCATCGGCCGCGCGCAACTGGGCGATCACGCACCGCTGATGCTGCTGGGCGCGCTGTTGTTGCTGACCGGTCTGGTGATGTTCTCCACGGGACTTTTGGGTGAAGTGTTGATGCGCACGTATTTCGAGAGCCAGGGCCGACGCATCTATGCAGTTCGCGAAGTGCGCTGCCGCCGTGAACAAGTGACGCCGGGAAGCTGAGGTCTGGGGCAAGAACGTGCCCCGCGCCATTGACCGACCATTGGTCTCTTCATAGCGCGTGCTCCCAATAGAGAACCCGATCAATCGCCGGGTTTGACGAAAATGACGCTGTCACCTCCAAACAAGGCAAGCCTCCCCCCGTCACCGCCAAGGATGTTCGGATACTCAAAAATCGGTGTGCCATCCGATTTTGCAGGCATGGTCACCGGTGTCCACGAGCGCTTGACTCTGTCCAGGCGATAAACTATTCCGCGGTCAGTGGTCGGTTTGTAGTTGTACACGCTGACGTAGGCGTCGCCGTTGTCCATCATTGCCATCCCGTCAACCAGCACATCGTCGTCGCCGTGCGGAGCTATTCCCGGATAGATCACGGGGCCAGACACCTTGTCTCCCTCGTAGGTCAGCTCGAAATACTCATGCGCACGATTGGCATACCATCCGACGCGGTCCTTATTGGATACGAGTTTTGCGTTCTCCATAGCCAGGGTGTTGATCTCCTCGCGGATGCTGCTGCGCGGGATGTACTCGCCCATAAGCTTGCCAGAGCTGTCGAACCGGCGAATAACACCGTGATGCGATCCCACCCAGTCGTTGCCGGAGACCACCTCGATGCCTTGTGTCCATGCCGTCCCGTCCGGCGTGATCGTGACCTCGTAGGGATTATAGGGATAGGACCGGATCGTCGTGACGTTTTTCCTGTCCGGGGAAATCCAGGTAATAAACCCGCTTCCCTTACCGTCCCCATCCTGTGCGTAGCCGATTACCGCCCAGGTGCCGTCCGGTCGCCGCGCCGCGCCGTCGATCGTCATGGAACTGGCGCCGGGAATCGAGAGCATGATTGGCGCTGCCTCAACACCAGCATCGTCGATGCTGTGGATCACCGGCACGATCATGCCATTGTTTTCAATCGGAACCAGATACCCTCCGGTCCAGAAAGGGACGCGTGTGCCTGCGTATCCATATGAAACATGGGCCTCGCCGGCCGGCACGAGTTCTTGGGCGGACACAGAAAGAAGGGGACACGTCAATATGGCTGCCAGGAAGAGATCACGAGCTGTATTCGGAAAACTCTGAAACATCGCTTCTCCGTTCCCTTGCGGGTGTTCTTCAGCGCACATTCAGGAAGCGCCGCCGCCCCCGCCCCTGCGCACGGCCTGTAATTATCGCTCCGGCCAAGCTAAAGCGTGGCCCGGGATTGAGTATAGGGCGCAAATGCGAGCGGGTCAATACTTGTTGGATAGAGTATCGTCGGAAAATAGATTCGCCTCCCGATCTAATTCTCAGTGTAACTGCTAATACGATTTTCGCCTGCCGGTACCGACACGGGGTTGTCGCGAAATGTCCAGTCGATTATTTGCCGCCTCAAGAGATTTGTCCCTGCTCCACGTATTGGCGCTGGGGTAATTCTGCTTCTTGTACTTCTTCCCGATGGGGCTTTCCCAAAAATGATTTCTGGCCCTCAAAGATGCTCCCACGTGCCGGACTAGTTCAATATGATGGGCGACACCGTGCGCCCCGTCTCGATCTCACACCACTCGCTGGCCTTTTGGCGCCTGGCCGGCGAGCGGGAACGTCTTGATCAACTCACCTTCCCCGCACACGGTCATCCCGGAGAATCGTCGATACCACATTCCTTCGGGCACCTCGGGCTCGCTGTCGAGCCACTTTGCCAGCAGCTCCAGTTGGGACGCGAGAATCCTGCGGTTCTGAATGCGTTCGATCAGGTGCTGAAACAGCGCCGGCGGAACGTTATGACGGCGGACTCGCGGCACGGCTAGCTTCCCGGTCCGCGCTCAGATTCCATAGAAGCCGCGCGTGAGGCGCTCTTTGATTTGCGCAGCCTCCACCGGGTTAGAAGCGGCAGCAAGCTGCTTAGCCAGCAAGCCCAGCTCCTCAGGGGCCAGACGGTTGCCTTTTCCTTCGAGAACGGCAAGCTCCGCGGTCTCCAGCGCGATTTCTTCCCCGGTTGGCTTCCGCGCCACCACCTGTGCCCCGGTGATCGCCTGCCGAACGAACCAATGGTAAACGGCGAGTGCGCTCTTGATTACGTCTGTGCGTTTGGATCCCGTCAGAGCGGCCATCTGATCAACCAGAATGAGCTCGGTGGGTGTCAGGACAGGTTGTATTCTCGCCATACTCGACAATCCTCAATTCCTGCTCCGATTATACCCAATTCCGCTCACCAAGCGGATCTGCGCGGTTCGTCGAGTGCGCTGCCGCCGCGCACAGGTAACGCGGGAAGTTGAGCGTGGGGCAAGGCGTGCCCCGCTTTTCCGCCGCTGATTATTGCCAACGCCGCATCGTCCAGGTAGCATGAATAGTCATGCACGACGGGCCCTTCCGGCAAAGACTAAAACGGGAGTTCGAGTCACGACGGGCTGCAAATGCGCGATATTCTCTCCGCGCTTTCGCCCGATTTCTCGGCACCGATCATGCCACACTGAGTCAGGTTCTCCGCGGAAAACGCAATGTGCCGCGGCTGCGCATTCGCGGTTGGTGCGAGCGGTTGGGAATGGGTCCGGAGGAAACGGCGGTCTACTGTGGCGCTACGCACCCGCCTGACCATCGCATGGCAGAGGCGCTCAACATTATCGGTGAGCCGGTGCATTGGCAGATCATCCAGCTTTGCAACTCCGCGGAGTTTCGGGCCGATTCCCGTTGGATCGCCGCGCGTGCCGGCTGCTCCACTGACTTTGTGAATCTGGCCGTGACACGGCTCCTGCGACTTGGGTTGTTGGAGATGCGCGATCCCGCGCGATGGTCGACGGTGTCGGCCGCATCGGAGCGCGAATTCCGGGCTACGGCTCTGGCGAGGGTAAACACGCATGGCTAATCCGGTTTCGCAGTTCCAGATTCTTTCGAAGGAGCCCGATGCTACCGCAGCCTTCTATAGTGAGCTGTTCGGCTGGACGGTGGATGCGGCCAACCCGCTGGGATACCGCCGAATCGACACTGGATCGCGCGATGGAATTCAGGGCGGCATCTGGCCAGCGCCTCCCGAGGCGGCGAACTTCGTGCAGTTGTTCATCTCTGTTGACGACGTGGAAGCGGCGGCGCAACACGCGGAGAGACTCGGCGCGAAGATCCTTATCCGACCAACCGTGCTGCCGCAGGGGGAAGAGATGGCCGTGCTGCTTGATCCTCACGGCATGCCGTTCGGGATCTGGCGAAGTTCAAGAAAGTAACGGCGCTCGCGCCCTGGACTGCTAAACTGGTCGTTCACCCGGACGTAATTCAGGAGGACGAGTGTGAGCACTGCCGCTCCGCAGGGGCAAGACCTCAAGGCGCTCATTCGCGAGGTGCCGGATTTTCCGAAACCGGGCATCCTCTTCTATGACATCACCACGCTGCTGAAAGAGCCGGCAGGCTTAAAGGCGGTGATCGACCGGCTGAAGGATCGCTACGCGGATTCGGGTGTCGATGTGGTGATTGGGATTGAAGCCCGCGGGTTTATCTTCGCTCCGGCCTTAGCGTACGCGCTCGGCGTGGGCTTCGTTCCGGTGCGCAAGCCGAAGAAGCTGCCCGCCGCCATTCAGCGCGTCGAGTACGCACTCGAATACGGAACCGACGTGCTGGAGATTCACGCCGACGCGATTCAGCCGGGACAGAATGCCCTCATCGTCGATGATGTACTAGCCACGGGCGGGACCGCTGCCGCGGTGACTCGACTGGTGCAGGCGCTGGGCGGTAAAGTTGCGGGCCTGGGATTTGTGATCGAACTCGACTTCCTGCACGGCCGTGAGAAGCTGGCAGGCTTCGATATCTACTCGATGCTGCACTACTGATGCCCGCTGCCCGTCTGTCCACGTCCGTGAGACGCACCCGGCTGCGGTCTCTCGCCAAGATCAATCTGAGCCTGCTGGTGCTGAACAAGCGGCCGGACGGTTTTCACGATCTGCGAACTGTTTTCCAGACGATTTCGCTCGCGGATACCATCGAGATTGAGTTCGCGCCCGGGCGGGGCCGGGAAATCGCCCTGGAATCGGAGGTGGATATCGCCGACAACCTTATCGTGCGTGCGGCGAATCTCCTCATGGACGAATGCGGGATTCGGGGCCGGGTCCGGCTTCGCCTGAGCAAGACCATCCCGATGGGTGCGGGACTCGGGGGAGGATCGAGCAATGCGGCGGCGGTCCTGCTGGCATTGCCCGTGCTGGCTGGGATTCGTGCCGATCCAGCGCAGCTCGCTGACCTTGCGGCTCAGATGGGCAGCGACGTACCATTTTTTCTCCATGGCGGGACGGCCCTGGGGGTGGGGCGGGGAACCGAACTCTATCCACTCGCCGAAGTACCCGAGCGGCCGATTTTGGTGGTGGCGCCCGGTATTCACGTCTCCACGCCGGTAGCGTACGCGGCGCTGGGACGCGGTTTGACAGATGACGCCAGGCCCGGTATTCTTAATAGGTTACAGGCGTTTGCCTGGCGCAGCGGGGCTTCTGCGCAGGCCGAAACATTGGAGTCCGATAACGATTTTGAAACAGTAGTTTTCCGGCAGTTCCCCCTGCTGAGTGCAATCAAACGAAAACTCCTGAGGGCTGGTGCGCGTCCTGCGTCGATGACCGGAAGCGGGTCGGCGTTGTTCGGGGTATTCGAATCGCCCGGCGAGCGCGACCGGGCAGCGGCGTCGTTTCGCCGGGAGCGGGTGTTTTCGGTTAAACTGGTGAGCCGCCGCAGCTATCGCGCGCTGTGGTGGCGGCAGTTGGGCGATCACATCGGAGAGAAGACATGGCCGCCGCAAAGCCGGTACGTGAAATGAGATTTACACAACTCAAGGTATTCTCCGGCAATGCCAACCTGACGCTGTCCGGGAAGATCTGCGGCGCACTGGGCTGTACGCCGGGAAGCGTGTCGGTGAAGACCTTCTCCGACGGCGAAATCCATCTGCAGGTGCAGGAAAACGTGCGCGGCGCCGATTGTTTCGTGGTGCAGCCGACGTGCACGCCGGTGGATCATAACCTGATGGAACTGCTGCTGATGATGGACGCGCTGAAGCGGGCTTCGGCGGCGCGCATCACCGCAGTGCTACCCTATTATGGGTACGCCAGGCAGGACCGGAAAGACCGGCCGCGCATGCCGATTTCGGCCCGGCTGGTGGCCAACCTGATTCAGACCTCCGGCGCGGATCGTGTGCTAGCGCTGGACCTGCACGCCGCTCAGATCCAGGGTTTTTTCGATGTTCCCGTGGATCATCTGTTCGCCGCCCCGGTGATGATCGAGTATTTCGACGCCATCGGACGGCGGGACATGACCGTCGTTTCGCCCGATGCGGGTGGCGTGGAGCGGGCCCGGGCGTTCGCCAAACGGCTGAACTCGCCCCTGGCGATTATCGACAAGCGCCGCACCGACGTGAATGTGGCCGAGGTGATGCACATTATCGGCGACGTCGAAGGGCGGCATTGTTTGATTGTTGACGATTTGATCGACACGGCGGGCACGCTGGTGAAGGCCGCCGAGGCATTGTTGGAAAAGGGAGCCGAGAGCGTCACGGCGTGCGCCACGCACGCGGTTTTGTCGGGCGATGCCGTGGAGCGGATCGCAGCTTCGAGGATTCTGGAAGTGGTGGTTACGAATTCCATCCCGCTCACTGACGAGGCGAGCCGCTGTTCGCGGATCAAGACGCTGTCGGTGGCGCCGCTGCTGGCCCGGGCCATCCAATCGATTCACGAGGACGGTTCCGTCAGCACCCTGTTTATTTGAGAGGAAATACCAATGAATAGCGACATTACAGTAGCGGTGGAGCCGCGTTCCGAGCGCGGGAAGAACGAGGCCCGCCGTCTTCGGGTGCGCGGCATGGCGCCCGCCGTGGTATACGGAGCGGGCAAGGACGCGGTGCCGGTTTCCGTGAGTCCCAAAGAGATCAACCGGATTCTGCACAGCCGGAGCGGCCACAACACGATTTTCAATGTCCAGATTGGCCAGGTGGAGACCACGCCGGTGATGATAGTCGACTGGCAGAACGATCCGGTCCGCGAGAACCTCTTGCATGTCGACATGAAGCGTGTGGACATGACCAAGAGTCTTCGCGTGAAGGTGCCGGTGATGACCTCCGGCGAAGCGCGCGGCGTGAAGGAACAGGGCGGCCTGCTGGAAGTGATCACCCGCGAGGTGGAGATCGAGTGCCTGCCTGTTGACATTCCCGAGCAGTTTGACGTGGATGTCGCGGGGCTGATGCTGAATCAGTCGGTGCGCGCCAGCGAGCTGGTGTTGAGCGGTTCGGTGAAGCTGGTGAGCCCGGCCGATCAGGTGCTGGCGCACGTCGTCGCTCTCAAGGCAGAAGCGGTTGTCGAGCCGGCTGTCGTCGAAGGAGCCGCGCCCGCCGCCGCCGCCGAGCCAGAAGTGATCAAGAAGGGCAAGAAGGAAGAAGAAGGCGCGGCCGACGAGAAGAAGAAGCCCGAGGAAAAGAAGAAGAAGTAAGCCTGCCCCGCTATGGGCGAGTTCGAGTGGCTTATTGTCGGGTTGGGCAATCCGGGGCCGGAGTACGAATATACCGCGCACAACCTCGGGTTTCTGGTTGTGGATCGGTTAGCCGAGCGCAACGGTATCCGGGTGAACCGGAAAGATTGCATGGCGCTGGTTGGCCAGGGCAGTATCGCGGGACATCGCGTGATGCTGGCCAAGCCGCAGACGTTCATGAACGTGAGCGGGCCGCCGGTTGGCGGGTTGCTGGCGAAGTACGAGTTCGCGGCGAAGGATTTGCTGGTCGTCTATGACGATCTCGATTTGGCGTGGCAGGCTGTGCGCATCCGTCAAAGTGGATCGCCGGGCGGCCACCACGGCGTTGAGAGCGTGATCGGATCGATTGGCACAAAGGAATTTCCCCGGGTCAGGATGGGGATTCATGGCGGCGAAAGAGACCGCGACGGAGCCCGGATCGTGCTCGCGAAGTTCAAGCGGGCGCAGAAAAAAGAATTGGACGAGCTGCTCGACTATGTGAGTCAGGCGGTGGAATCCATAATCGCTGAAGGCGTCGAAATGTCCATGACGAAATTCAATCGTCGCGCCCAAGGCTTAAATGAAGAGGCAGAATGAGGATCTACGAAGAGTTGTTTATTGTCCGGCCCAACGCCACCGAAGAGGAGATCGATCCTCTGGTGGAGCAGGTGCGGCAGGTAATCACCACCCGCGGAGGCACCGTCGATAAGAGCGACAAGTGGGGCATCCGCAAGCTCGCCTACCGCCTGCAGAAGCAGGCGGAGGGTTATTACATCCTTTTGCAGTTCTCGGCCACGCCCGAAACGGTGAAGGAAGTGGAGCGGCGCCTGAGGGTGTCCGATCTCGTGCTGAAGTTCATCACGGTGCGCATCGACGAGAAGCTGAAGAAAATCGAGAAGCGGAAAAAGAGCCGCGAAAAGCGAGCCACGCGCAAACCGGCTCCGGCGACGGTTGCCGCGCCATCCATGCCATCGTTCGGCGAGACACCCGCTTCGGTTCCTGGCGCGCCCGCTCCTGGCCATCCTGCTCCGGCAGCACCGGCTCCGGCAGCACCGGCTCCGGCAGCACCGGCACCGGCGCCCGTGGCGGTAGAGAATTAAGAGGAAATGCCAATGCCAGAACAAAAGGGTGGACGTCCCATCAGTGCATCGCAACGGCCGACCGGCGGCGACAAAGCCATCGCGACCCGCAAGCAATATTTCCGGCGCAAGAAAGTATGCCGCTTCTGCGTGGAAAAGATCGACGACATTAACTACAAGGACGTGCGCATGCTGCAGTCCTTCATCTCCGAGCGCGGCAAGATCACGCCACGGCGCATCTCCGGCGTGTGCGCTCCGCATCAGCGGCGGCTGAGCGAGGCCATCAAACAGGCGCGCAATATCGCGCTGGTGCCGTTCGCTTCGGCGCTGTAAGGGAGGGCTGAACCATGGAAGTGATTCTGAGAGAAGATATCGATAAACTGGGCACGCGCGGCCAGATGGTGAAGGTGACCGCCGGGTATGCGCGCAATTTCCTGTTGCCGAAACGGCTGGCGGTTGCCGCGACGGACTCTAATCGCAAGATCGTGGAACAGGAACGCCAGGCGCACCTGCGGCGCGAAGCGAAGGAAACGGCGGATTCCCAGGAGCTGGCGAAACTGATGGCCAGCGTGACGGTGACCATCGCGCAGAAGGCCGGCGAAAACGATCAACTGTTCGGCTCGGTGACCTCGCGCGACATTGGCGAGGCGCTGGAAAAGCAGGGGTACACGATCGACCGGCGCAAGATCCTGCTGGCCGATCCGATTCGCCAGCTTGGCGAACATAAAGTCACTATTCGGCTGCACCGCGAAGTGACCATCGAGGTCCCGGTGAACATCGTCCGCGAAGGAGAATGATCCGAAGCGAGTGACTGTTCCCACCGATTACAGCCCGTCATCGGCATACGATCTGCTCAAGGCCGCCTCGCGCGGCCTTCTTGGTCTGGACCGGCGCTTGCTGCACGCGCTGGTGGACGATCCGGCGCAGTCGCTGCCAGGGATGCTTCGATTCGCAGCGGAAGATCATGCGGACGATCCCGTCGATCTCGATCCCGAATTACTGGCGGTGTTCCGGCGTCTGAAGACGCCCGAGGCGCTGCCGTATTACCTGAAGTGCCTTCGCGTGCAGGTGGAGGACGCCAACGATGATCTCATCGAGGGCGCCATCGCGCTGGGCCAGACGGCGCTGGAGCCGCTGTTGGAGCTGTACGAAGAGCTGGGGGAAGAGCAGGGCGGGGAAGTGGCGTTTATTCTGTCCGGCCTTGGCGTGCGCGACGAACGGGTGCTGAGGATTCTTCTCGACAGGCTCGAATACGATCCCACCGATGGCGGGATGTGTCTTGGGCTTTACGGCGATCCGGCGGCGATTCCGGCTATCGAGAAGATGATTGGGGAAGTGCCCGCGGACGACGCGGGTTTGCGCCGGGACTTGCAAAATGCCATCGACGAAATTGGTAGTCATGGCACCGGCGCCGGAGAGACGGCCGCGCAGCACGACGTTTTCGATGGCTATCCGGAGAGCGCCGGCCCGGATTTCGATGCATTGACCGCGGAGGACCGGCTCAAGCTGCTCTCGCACGAATCGGCCGAGTTTCGCGCCGCCGCAGCGGGCAGCTTCTTTCAACAGGAGTTTGCGCTGGATGTTCGGGCGCGCCTGCTGGAGATGGCGCGTGGGGATACCGACGCGGGCGTTCGCGGGCGGGCGTGGGAAGCGTTGTCGGGTATCGAGGATAAGGATTTGAGAGCGGAGATGCGCGCGGTGCTGACGAATCCCGAGGCGGATCTGGCCGAACGCGGAGGGGCAGCCGTGGCGCTAGCCGACGATGCCGGAAACCCGGAGGTGCGTGCCGCGATCGTTGCGCTGTACGAGCTGCCCGAAACGCGTGCGAAGGCGATGGAGGCCATGTGGCGGTCGTTCGATCGCGGCTTTTCGGCATATTTTCCGGCGCATATCGATTCGGCCGACGACGCCATCCGGCGCCAGGCGATCTTCGGCGTGGGATATCTGGGGATCGGCTCGGAAGCGGACCGGCTGCGCACGTATTTCGACGATGAAGACTGGCGCGCGGACGCCCTGTATGCCTGGGCGTTGTCGACTCCCGCGGAAGTCACGCGCGGACGGATTCGCGGCCTGCTTCGCAAGATCGACCGTACGGCCGGCGGCTTGTCTGCCGGTGAGACGGAATTGGTGCAGCTTGCGCTCGATCAACGGTTGCTGTTGCACGGCCTCGAACCGGTGTTCTTCCCGGATGAGGAAGAAGAGCACGTCCACGACGAGAACTGCGCTCATGAGCATGCGCCCGCGCCGGCGGCGCAGGAAGCGGGGCGCAACGATCCGTGTCCGTGCGGCAGCGGGAAAAAATACAAGAAGTGTTGCGGCGCGCCATAAAGCCGCCGATAAGACCGGAATCGGATCGGCAATGCCTTCCAACGTACTCTTATCGATCTCCGTCTCTTCGTCCGCAATGTCGAGCGGGTGAACTCCTGCGATGCCTGCGCGGCCATCGATTGCGCGATTACCAGCTCACCCGCCAGATCGATGAGCCGGTCCACTTTGGAAGTGGCCACCCGGATGGCGCCGGCCCTTTCCGGTGAAGGCCGAAAGCGAATCTTCCGGATCTGTACGGCGGCCCCCGCTCCGCCGGAGTGCTCGGGCTCGGTAATCTCCCGCACGGCTCCCTGCGCGGCCGTCAGCCGTTCGCGCACCGCCCCGGAATTGACCGGAAAAGCTCCGCCTTCCCGCGCCGCGTCCAGCATCGCCGCCAGCACATTGACGGCGTCGAGCAGCAAATCGATGCGGCTGTTCTCAACATGTACCCGTCCGCTGCGCATGCCATCCAGCAGAATGTCCATGGCGTGGGTGAATTCGGCGATACCCACCAGCCCGAACGTGCCGGCCGCACCCTTAATGCAATTTGCCCTGCGGAATACGGCATTTAGCAGTTCGAGATTGATGTCGCCCGCGGCCATCGCCAGCAGACCGGCTTCCATCTTCGCCACGTGATCGACGGCTTCCTGAAAGAACGTTTCGCGAAAGCGCTCCAGATCGATTTTCATGCCCGCCTCCTATGGCAGAACCTTTCTGCCGATTGCCTTGCCGATCACCTGCAGAAGCTGCACCGGCTGGAACGTTTTCACGATCCACCCTTCCCTCGTTTTGCTTATCGTCGCGGCAACTGGCACTATGAGCCGGGTCCGGCCTTTCGTTCGCCGGGGAACCGAAGCTACGTGCCTTCGGCCAGATGATATTCTGCTCAGCAGGCGCGGAAAGGGGTGAGGTGGCGAGTTGAGCGGGAAACCGGCATCCTCATTACTGCGGCAGTTGGGGATCGTCAGCGCGACGGCGCTGGTGGTCTCAAACATGATCGGCGTCGGCATTTTCTCGGTTACCGGGTATCTGGCCGACGACCTGGGCTCTCCCGCTCTGGTGATCTGGATCTGGGTGATAGGGGCGGTCTGCGCGCTGGCAGGTGCGCTGGTTTACTCCGAACTGGGCATCAATTTTCCCAGCTCGGGCGGCGAGTACGTCTATCTGAACGAGGCCTTCGGACCCACCTGGGCATTCATGACCGGCTGGGTGTCTTTCTTTGCGGGTTTTTCGGCGCCGATTGCTGCATCGGCTCTCGCGTTTTCCGATTATCTGGGGCATTTCTTTCCCGGCCTCAGGCAGGAGAATGCGGCGTTCACCCTGGGCGCGGGATACTGGCAGGTGCGCATCGGCGAGCCGCAGATAGTGGCCTGCGCGCTCATCGCGGTTTTCACGGTTCTGAATTGTGTTGGCGTGCGCCGCGTGGCCGGCGTTCAGAACGTCCTCACCAGTATGAAGGTGTTGGTTTTGGTCTCCTTCATCGGCGCGGGCTTTGCTTTCGGCACCGGCAGCTTCGCTCATTTTTCCGAACCAGTGGCGCGCGCCAGCCTCGCGCCTCTGCCCGCGCAGTTTGCCATCAGCCTGTTCTTCATTTACGTCAGCTACAGCGGCTGGAACGCGGCCACTTACGTTGCCGAGGAATTGAAGAACCCCGCGCGCACCCTCCCGGTTGCTCTGGCTTTGGGAACCACGCTGGTGGCGGCGATCTATGTCGGGCTCAACGTTTTGTTCATTTATGCTCTTCCATTAGCCGAAATGAAGGGGCGCATCGCTATTGGAGCCGTGGCAGCGACGCGGTTGTTCCGTTCGGATGTTGCCAGCCTGTTCAGCGCGGCCATGGCGCTCTCGCTGATGGCGACGGTGAATGCCATGATCACGGTGGGGCCGCGCGTGTATTATGCGATGGCCCGCAACGGCGCGTTTTTCGCCGCCGCCGCGCGAGTCGACCGCCGCTGGCGCACGCCCCTTATCGCCATCGTCTGCCAGGGTGTGTGCACCGTGGCAATGACCTTCACGCCGTTTCCCGCTCTGCTGGTCTATATCGGCTTCACACTGAACTTTTTCGCGGTGCTGTCGGTAGCGGCGCTGTTCTTCTTCCGCCGCCGGCCGGGCTGGCGCAAGCTGCGTGTGGTGAGCTTCGGCTGGCCACTTATTCCGGGATTCTTCCTGCTGATGGGAAGCTGGATCACGGTGGTTGGCGTCACCCAGCAGCCGGCCATTGCCACCGCCGCCATTGTGACGATCGCCACCGGCGCGCTGGTTTATCATTTCCGGCTGGTGCGGCAGCGCAGAGCCGAACGCTGACCCACCCGGTCTCTTTTCCAATCGCCACTCGGGTGGCATCATTGACTCCATGACGATTGGACCGCCGTATCTTTCCCAGAGGCCGCTTGGGTTTTCCGTCGAGCGTGCGATGATCGCCTCGCCCGGTGCACTCTTTCGTGCGTGGACCAAACAATTCGATCGCGAACGGCTTATCGAAATGACATGGGTGACCGCTGCAACCGAGGGAGTCGAGACCGTAGTCACGGTTGAACTGGAGCCGCAGGGGAGCGGGACGAAATTGCGGCTACAGCATGCCGGCTTCCCCGACGACGAGTCGATGGAACGTCACAATGAAGCCTGGCCACACGTGCTGGCGCATCTCGACCGTCAAATGGCGGTTCCTCCCACCACCGCCTGATATCCTCACCAATGTATGGGCGCGCAGATCCTGGATGGCAAACGCATCCGCGACGAGATTTTGGCTGAGCTGAAGCCGAGGATCGCCGCGATGACCAATTCGCGGCGGGCTCCCGGACTTGCGGTGGTTCTTGTCGGGCACGATCCGGCATCTGAAATCTACGTGCGCAACAAGGTGAAGGCGTGCGCGGAGCTGGGCATCTACAGCGAAAAGATCACGCCATCGGAAACGATCCCCACGGCCGATCTGCTTGGCATTGTGGAGGGTCTGAATCAGCGGCCGGAGATCGATGGCATCCTGATGCAGACGCCGCTTCCCCGATCCATCGACAGCCGTCGCGTGCTCGACAGCATTCTTCCGGACAAGGACGTCGATGGCTTTCATCCATATAACGTCGGGCACCTGGTGGCGGGAGTGGCGGGGCCCCGAGCCTGCACGCCCGCGGGCATCATGGAGTTGCTTCGGCGCTACCAGATTCCGATCGCTGGCCGGCATGCCGTGGTGGTGGGGCGCAGCGATACGGTGGGCAAGCCGATGGCAATGATGCTGCTCCATCAGAATGCTACGGTGACCGTCTGCCATTCGCGCACGCACGATCTTGCAGCGGAGTGCCGCCGCGCGGATATCCTGGTGGCGGCGATCGGCAAGCCCGCGCTAATTCGTGGCGATTTCATCAAGCCGGGAGCCACTGTAATCGACGTGGGCATGAATCGCCTCGCGACCGCAGCCGAAGTTGAAACAGTATACGGCCCGGGCTCGCCCAGGTTGGCGGCTCTTTCAAAAGGCAGCGTGCTGGTTGGCGACGTGCATCCGCTGGAGGTGGGTGAGCAAGCCGGGGCATATACGCCGGTTCCAGGTGGCGTGGGTCCGCTCACCATCGCGATGCTGATGTCGAACACCATAGACGCCGCTGAGCGTCACCTCGGCCTGGCCGCGCACTCAACCTCATGCTGACCGTTGGACTCACCGGCGGACTCGCCACTGGCAAATCGTTCGTGAGCGCCGCTCTGGCCGATCTGGGTTGTCGAGTAATCCGTGCCGATGCGCTGGGGCACGAGGTTCTCGAACCGGGCGCCGAAGCCTACGAACCGGTGATTGCCGAATTTGGCCGTGAAATCCTGAACCCGGACGGCACCATCGACCGGCATCGTCTTGCGAAGATGGTGTTTCCCGCACCCGATCGTCTCGCGAAGCTGACGTCGCTGGTGCATCCCGCCGTGATCCGCCGCGAGGAAGAGTTGATGCGCGAAGCAGCGGCCGCAGACCCGCAAGTTATCGTGGTTGTAGAGGCGGCGATCCTGGTGGAAACTGGAAGTTACAAAAGGTTCGATCGCGTTGTGGTGACCGTCTGCGATCGCGAAACGCAGATCGAGCGCGCCCTCGGACGCGGTGGTTTGACGCGGCAGGAGGTGGAAGAGCGGCTGAGCCGGCAACTTCCGGCGGACAAGCTTCGGCGCGTTGCGAACTACGTGATCGATACCTCGGGCACAGAGGAAAACACACAGGCACAGGTGCAGGAGCTGCACCGTGTGCTGCGGAGTCTGCGGCAATGAAATTCCGAATTGTGCTGGTCAGCGCTCTTCTGGTGGCGGCGTTCGTCGTATTCACGTCGCAGACGCCTCTCGGGCAGAGGTTCATTCCGGTCTCCGGTCACGGGCCGCTGTGGTCCGGGCCGGAAACGGCGCACACGGCGGGTCTGGGGTCCGACGAGCTCAATAATATCGATATCTATAAGACCGCGCACCGTTCCGTAGTGAACATCAGCACTACGGTGTACCGGCGCTATTGGTTCGACGTGTACCAGGCCAAGGGTATCGGATCGGGTTTTCTTATCGACGATGGGGGCCGCATTCTGACGAACGCGCACGTCATCGGCGACGCGAACAGCATTGAGGTGACGCTCTTCGATCAGAAGAAGTACAAGGCGAGGCTGCTGGACCGCGACCCGGTGAACGACCTCGCGCTGATTCAGATCGAGCCCCGCGGCCGCCTGCCGTTTCTCCATCTCGCCGATTCCGACTCCATTCAGGTTGGGCAGAAGGTCCTGGCAATCGGCAATCCATTCGGCCTTGGCGGCACGCTCACCACGGGGATTGTGAGCTCGCTGGGGCGCAACATTGGCGGCGAAGATGGCAAGCAACTGGAAGGCATGATCCAGACCGACGCGGCCATCAATCCGGGGAACAGCGGCGGTCCGCTGCTGGATTCCCTGGGCAACGTGATGGGCATCAACACTGCGATTTACAGCCCAGGCGGCGAAGGCGGCGGCAATGTCGGGATCGGATTCGCAATGCCGATCAACCGCGCCAAGACCATGCTCAACGACTATCAGGCGGGACGCCGCTATGCACCGCCGAGGCTGGGGATTGTGTCCGTCTTCCTGGCAGGCGATTACGCCGCCGCTCTCGAGCTTCCCACGAGTGGCGGGCTGCTGATTCAGAACGTGGTGTCCGGCAGCGCCGCGGCGCGCGCTGGTCTGCATGGTGGAAGCGAACCGGTGCGCATCGGCAACCTTGAGCTGAACGTCGGTGGCGATTTCATCACCGGCATTGAGGGCCGGCCGGTGGACCGTCAGGATGCGCTCACTCAGGCGCTGGCGCGCAAACGCGCCGGCGACAAATTACAGCTCACGATTTTCCGCAATGGCCGCACGATGAGCGTCACGGTAACGCTGGGCGCTGCGTCGGACGACCGGGTCTGAGCGCGATGCTACGGCGGTTTTGGCTGCTTGGCGCCGCCCTGACAATTGCTGCTGCGGCGCCGCTCACGATTACTGATGCCGAAAGAGCGGCGCTCGACCAGATTTCCACGAGGTCGCTCAAAGAGAATCTTTCGTTCATCGCTTCGGATCGGCTGGAAGGCCGCGCTACGCCGTCGCACGGCTTGGATATGGCGGCTGACTTCATCGCCGAGCAGTTTCGGCGCGCCGGGCTGGATCCAGCGGGTCACAACGGCTATTTTCAGAAGGGCCTCGCGAAAAACGTGGTGGGAGTGCTGCGCGGGTCGGACCCGCAGTTACGCGACACCTGCGTGGTCCTCTCGGCTCATTACGATCACCTGGGAGTGCATGGCGATCAGATCTACAACGGCGCGAATGACGATGGTAGTGGAACGGTGTCGGTCATCGAGATTGCCAGCGCGCTGGCCGCAATGAATCCGAGCCCGAAGCGAACCATCGTGTTCGTGACCTTCTATGGCGAGGAACTGGGTGAACTCGGCTCGCAGTATTTTGTGCGGCATCCCGTGTGCGCGTCAACCGTAGCCGACCTGAACCTCGAACAAGTGGGCCGCACCGATTCCACCGAAGGCCCGCGCGCGGGCAGCGCCACGCTCACCGGATTCGATTTCACCGATATCGCGCGCACCATCGAAGAAGCCGGAGAAGCCACTGGGATCCGCATCTATAACGATCCGAAGTATGGTGATTTCTATTTCCGCCACAGCGACAACGCCTCATTCGCCGACGTCGGCATTCCGTCCACAACACTGGCTGTCACGTTTATGTTCCCCGACTACCATCGGCCGGGCGATAAGGCGTCGAAGATCGATTACGACAACATGGCGAAAGTGGACCGCGCCGTCGCGCTTGGCCTGATGCTTCTTGCGAATGCGGCCGAACCGCCTCACTGGAACACAGCGAATCCGAGAACGACGCGATACGCGGGAGCCTCAGCAGATCACGCAAGCCCAGCCGTTCCGTCGAAGTAGCTCGCGGGGCGGATAGCCGCCGGGCAGGTCGTGCTCTTCGAAGCCGGACAAGATCAGAATGGAATCCTCGCGGCCAACCCGGTCGAACTCGTATGCGAGCATTTCCGCTGCGCCGGAGCTGATGTTGGCGACGATCAGATCGGCCACGTTCGCGTTCACCGCGGCCAGCGACCCCGCGAACATAGGAACGTCGACGCGCTCGCGCGCAATCCGCACGGCCTCGAAATCCACGTCGCAGCCGATTACTGCCGAGGCTCCCAGCAGCCGCACCGCGTCGGACAAAATGCCCGAGCCCGATCCCACGTCCAGCACGGTCATGCCCGGCCGAACATGGCGTTCCAGCGCTTCGAGACACAGTTGCGTGCACGGATGCCAGCCCGTGCCGCATACCATGCCGGGAAGAATCTCCAGACGGATGCGGCCCACCGGTGTTGGATCGGTGTTCCACGAAGGAGCGAGGAAGAGCCGCTCGCCTACCAGCATCGCCGGCCATGCATCGCGCGTGACCTGTTCCCAATCGATAGCCTCTTCGTGACGAAGCTGTGGCCGGAAGGAAGCGAACCGATCGAGCAGATCGGGCGTTGACGCCTCATCCACGAAGAACGCTCGCAGACCGCCGGGTTCTTCTGTGATTCCGGTGGTCCCGGCTTCGTGAAGATCGGCGATCAACAGGTCTTCATTTGATGGGTCGCAGGTGAGCAAAATCGAAACCACCTGCTCCTCAGCCGTGCACCCTTCGCGTACGGCCCTGCCAGTACTTTTCCCGCAGATCCATCTTGCGAATCTTGCCCGTGCCCGTTTTCGGCAGCGGATCGTCGCGGAACTCCACCGCGCGCGGCAGTTTGAAACGGCCGAGGCGCGAGCTCAGGAAATCCATCAATTCTTCCGCGGTCAGCGCGACGCCAGGCTTCCGCATCACGACGGCCACCGGAACCTCTCCCCACTTCTCATCCGGCGCCGCAACCACCGCGCACTCCAGCACGCCGGTGTGCGCGTAAATGGCCTTTTCCACTTCAAGCGACGAGATGTTTTCGCCGCCACTGATGATGATCTCTTTGCTGCGGTCGACAATTTGGATATAGCTGTCCTCGTCCCACACGGCCATGTCGCCGGTATGCAGCCACGGCCCGGTCATCACCGCGGACGTGGCCTGCGGTTCCGCATAGTAGCCTTCCATCACCTGATCGCCCATGGCCACGATTTCACCGATGGACGTGCCGTCGCGAGGCACGTCGTTCATGTGCAGATCAACCACGCGCACCGTACAACCCACGATGGGCCATCCGGCCATTGCCTGCCTTCGCCAACGCTCGGCCTCGTTCGCGTATTCGGCGTTCTTCGGGGCGGACAAAGTCAACACCGGCGATGTTTCGGTGAGCCCATAACCGGCGATGCATTCGCAACCGAGTGCCTTCTCGATACGTTCGATCAATTCGGGAGACGACGCAGCGCCGCCGACCATGACGCTCCGCAGACTGGACAGATCGGCGTCCGCGAGACCGGGTGCATTCAGCACCGCTTGCGCCATGGTGGGCACCAGGCTCATGCCGGTGACTCGATGTTCCTGAATCAGGCGAAAGACCAAGCCTGGTTCGAAGCGCCGTACCATCACCTGCGGAATGCCCATCAGCGTGCAGGCATGCGCGTGGCCCCAGCCGTTGGCATGGAACAGAGGGATGGTGTGCAGCTCGACGGAGGTGCGCGGCTCGTTCAGGCAAAGAGCGACCGACAGCGCGTGCATATAGAGAGTACGATGACTCAGCGTGACGCCTTTCGGTGTGCCCGTGCTGCCGCTGGTGTAAAAGAGCTCGGCGATGGAATTCTCGTCGATGGTCAATATGTCGGCACGTTCCGCATGTCCCTGCGAGACCAACTCTTCATATGCGATGTCGGCCACGGCCATGTTTTCGCCGATGGTCGCGTAGCGGCGAATCGATGGGCACTGGGGCCGCAGTTGTTCCACGAGTGGCGCGAACTCGCTTTCGAAGATCAGGACGCTCGCGCCGGAATGATTCAGGATTGCGGCCAGCTCCGGTTGCGAGAGGCGGACATTGAGTGGCATCAGAACGGCGCGAGCCTGAGGAACGCCGAAATACCCCTCGATCAGTTCATGATTGTTGAAGCTGAGAAACGCTACCCGATCGCCCGGCTGCACTCCTTCGGCCGCCAGCCCAGCGGCCAGCTTTTCGCAGCGCTCGCCGAACTGCGCATAGGTGAAGCGCTTGTCGCCGCACACCACGCCGGTCTTTTCCGGGAACACATCCATGGCGCGGTGCAGGCAGCGGATCGGAGTAAGTGGGACAAACATGGTCGGCCTGAAGGCTTCCGCAATTGTACAGCGAAACAGGATTCGCAATGCGAACGTCACATTGTTCGTGACCGGCCATATCTTTTTCGTGCTGTTGTTCGCCGCTGCGGCGCCCGTTCTCGCCGCGGACGCCGATCCGGCTCCAGGCGTTCGGAATTTCCATCCGGTGAACGATCACATCTATCGCGGCGCGCAACCCAGGGCGGAGGGCTTCACCAGCCTGAGCAAGCTGGGCGTGAAAATGGTGATCGATCTGCGCCGTGGGAGCGAGCATGACCAATACGAAAAGGGCCTGGTTGAGCACGCCGGGATGCGCTACGTACACTTCCCGCTGGACGGATTTGAAGCTCCCAGCGACGACCAGATCACCAAGCTGCTCGCGCTGTTAGATGACAGCAGTGGATGGCCC
>JBEKFB010000024.1:0-22455 GCA_050013535.1 Bryobacteraceae bacterium
TCCTGCTGTTTATCGCCGGCGCCACTTTGGTGGTTCTCCCGAGTCTGGCAAATCGAGTTGCCAACGCGCTGAATGTCGGCCGCGGAGCGGATCTCCTGCTTTATTTTGCCGTCCTCGCCGCCGTTTACGCGGCCGCGCACTTTTACTTCCGGCTACGACAAATGGAACAAACCATCGTCGCAATCGTCCGCCAGCTCGCGCTTCTAACGCCGCTGAGCGAAGGGGAATCGAAGGCCGATACCGGCCTCTGGACGCCGGACGCCTGACATCTCTCTTCGGTCGATCGTCTCGTGCTAAGATTCGTTCTCGACAAACATGTTTCAACGGCAGCTCCGGTTTTTCTGTTTCGCAGTGGTGTGCATGCTGCTACCGGCGTGCTCTTCACAGCGGCCCGCCAGCCCCGGTCCCGCCGCCGTTTCGGTGACTCCGAACTCCGGGAGCGGCCGCCAAGGGGTTTTTAGTTTTGTGACGTCCGATCCGGAGGGAGCGTCTCATCTTTATCGCTCTCACATCGTCTTTACATCTGTCGCCACTCCGTCGGCCACGTGTTACGCGGTGTTCATGCCTCCGAGCGATGTCTATTTAATGAACGATGCCAACACAGCGTGGCTTAACCCGGTAAAGCTGGGAACAGCCGTTGTGGCGGAAAACAGCCGCTGCACCGTGAACGGAACTGCTTCGTCGGTTCGCGCGGAAGGGAAAACTCGGACGGTGACGATGGAGTTTTCGTTCAAAGCACCCATGGCCGGCGAGAACACTATTTCCCTGGCGGCGGATGACTCGCAAGGCGCCATATCGCCGTGGCGACCGGTGGGCACATGGGCGGTACGATAAATCGACAGAATCATCTTCGTACCGCCACCATTCTGAACGCATCGAAAAGATTGATTGGTAAGCCGAAACGAACCCCGCTCAGCCGCAGTGGCTTGCTCATCCCCAGGATACGTCCCAGTTGATAGGCGACCAGCCCGAACGGCACTGTTTTCCAAGGCTTGCGGCACTCAATCACGTTGAACCCCACGCGCGCAAGCATGGCCGACATTGTGCGTGGGGAGAAGAAAAAGGTGTGCTGTGGTGGCGTCATAAGACGCCAGTGCCTGCCCATGATGCGGCTCAGAACCGAATCCCAATCGCCGGTCGACAGGAGCAGCGTACCGCCCGGCTTCATCGCCTTGCACAAGAGCTCGAGCACTCTATCCGGCTCCATCAGGTGCTCGATCACGTCCAGCATGACGACGGCATCGAATGGCGGACGGCGACCGATATATTCTTCCGTGAGCGTACCGCCCTCAACATCGAATCCTCGTGCCCGACAGAAACGCACGGCGCTGTCACTCACTTCGATACCAGACACTTCGAAATGTGCCTTCGCTTCAGCCAGGAAGAAACCATACGCACATCCTAGCTCGAGTAGTTTTCCGCGACTGCAACCGACGCTACGGAGATCCTGCACTACCGTCCGAAACTCGGCTCGCAGGACATCCTCACTTCCGATGTAATCTGAATATCCATCTGGCTGTCTGCCCTGGAAATACCCTTCAGTGTAAATGCCGCTTGGCGAGAAGTTCTCAGGCAACCGGGTCATCCCCACACCACAAGCGCAACAACGCAGGATCGGGAAGTTGTCGCGGACGAAGACCCGACTACATTCCCGGCGGTCGCCGCAGACCGGGCAATGGATACACGGCACGTAGACAGATTACCGCGCCGCGAATCAATGTCCCGTGGCAGCCGCGCCCGCTCAGTTGCGCACGATGAACAAGACAGATCAGGAGAAGCAAGATGACTGCGATGGCGCCGAGGGATCGATTGTGCACTGCGTAAAGGAAGCCGGTACTTAGACCCAGAGCTGCGGCGTTGATAAGCGTGCCGGGTTCGATGACGCGATGTCGTCGATGCGAGAGGTGGCGCTGCGGCATGGCGATGTCGAAAAAGGTCTCGAACCTTGCTATACAATGAGAACGTCGGCGGCGGCTCAGCGGAACAGCGTTCTGAATGACGGCCAGTGAACGTCCGAAGGCCAGCGCAATGGCCGTTCGCACGCGCCTTTTCGAGGCGGTGGCGCAAGATGATCCCAACTAACTCTTCCCAGCCGCGGAGCGAACTGGCACTCCCCGGTGATAGTACTCCTCCCCCGCGCCGTTTTCGGAACGTGGATCTCTGGATTGCTGCTGTCGTGTTTCTGGCAGCGGTCAGCGTTCTGAATTCAGGACTCTTTTCGCGGAAACTGTATGAGGACGACGATCTTGCGGCGAATGCGCTGCAGGTGCAGAACGCAAAGCACTTCCGAGAACTTCTTGGAAACTACTCCCGATGGAACTATCATCACCCGGGCCCTATCGCGCTATATCTCCTGGCTGCCGGGGAAGGTCTCTTCTATGATGGCTTGCATGTGGTGCCAGCGCCTTTGAACGCGGAGCTGCTGACGGTCATTGTCTTTAACACGGGACTCCTCTTCCTCGCCATCGCCTTATTTCAAAGATCCTGCCGGAATTTGTGGTTCACGCCATTGGGACTCGTTGCCGCCCTCTATTTTATTTGGACGGTAAATCACACTGTCTGGGGGAGCGCATTCGTGTCGGCTTGGCCACCGCATCTGCTTCTTTTTCCCTTCCTCGTGTTTATTTGTTCGTGCGCCGCCCTATGGTCCACGACCTCGCGGCTGCTGCCGCTGGTCGTCGGCGCGGGGCTCTTCCTCATCCAGGTTCATGAGAGCCAGGCGCCCTTCGTCGTGGTGCTCGGCGGCGCGGCATTAATCGGGGCATGGCGCAGAGAGACCACCAATAATCCCTTGCACAAGGTACTCTTCCAGCGTAGACGGGAGCTACTGGCGTCTGCCGTGATTGCAACGGTCATGTCGATCCCCATGGTGGTCGAGACTTTCATACATAGTCCCAACAACCTGACGAAAATCGCTTGGTATGTGCGTGCTCATCGGGGATTCGGTCACACTCTAAGCGAGTCCCTGGAATACTTCCTGACGTTCCTGCTGCAAGTGGGAAACCAGGAGAACCTTATCGGCAAAGTCGGCCCGCTCCAGATCTTCCCGACGTACGATTACGCCTATGTTTATCTTGCGTTACTGTTAGGACTGCTTGCCATCGCTGTGGGAGTCCGGCTCAAGACGAGAAAGCCGTTGACCGTTTTCGGGAAGGCGCTGCTGGTCGAGATGTTGCTTGGCTCTCTTGTGTTTCTCTTATGGGGCATGGAGATCACGGGGGAACTGTACAACTACCTTGGATTTATGATTTTCTCCATTCAGCTCCTGATGATGTGGCTCGCGCTTGGATACATTCTCGATCGGGTTCATCTCACAACGCCTCGATGGGCACCCTTCGGTGTGACTTGTGTGGCCGCAGCCTCGGTGATTTTCATGGGGCCGTACATCCAGAGCCAGTATTTCGGCGACTCCGAGGTATTCGCGATTGCAAATGGATTGCCCGCTCAAGGGCAAAACGTCAGAGTCGACTATCCCGCGAAGGACTGGGTGCGGGTGGCCGGAGTACTCTCCTGGATGAGACGCGAGAAGAAACCGTTCTGCACTTCGCCAGAAGCTGAATTGTTGTTCGGCAGCGAGAACGTCTGCCGCGAAAAGGCAGCCTCTTCGACATTGCTTTTTTCCGACCAGCTGATTGCATGCCCTTCCTGCCGGACATTGTCGACTGCCGGCGGGCAGTTTGCAGCCTTCATGCCAGTGCCGCGACTCCCTTTCCCGTTCACCGTTGGACCCATGGATCTTACCGATACACCGCAAAGTACCGACGGCGACGGCCAGTCCTCGGAATGCCTTCACGCTCTCTTCAGCCTGCCAGAAGCTGCTCAGACCGGTCAGGATCTTCAAGTGCGACTCACGGAAACAGGGCTTCCGGCCAGCGGCACTAAGGCGTTCCTGAACGGACGGCCGTTGGCAGGCACCAGCTCTCGGGACACGTTCTCAATCCCGGGTAGCATTCTGAGTCCGGGCGGGGAGAACGGGATCAGGATATGCGGCCCGCGCACGCTCTTTCCGGCCGCGGTTACCGCATCGGGCAGCCCATCAATCGCCTTGGTGGATGTGAATTTCAAGAGCGATGCGCCAAGGAGCGGCTTCTATAAGCGAGAGCCGAACGGGCAATGGACGTCGGCGAATGCTTCAATCTCGTTTTGGCTGAATGATGGTGAAGCGGCATCCAAGTCCTTCAAGATGACGATCAATGGTGCCGATCTGCCAGATCGTCCCGTGGCAGTCGGCCTTAACGGTCATCACATTGGGCAGATATCAGGATACATTGGAGATGGCGTTTCTTTTCTTGTGGGCTCGAACACACTCCGCTTCGGGAACAATCAATTGACCTTCAGCGTCCCTGCCGCCGCTCCTGTTGGGAACGACAGCCGTGCGCTTGGCTTCGGGTTTATGCGCCTGCGTGTGTCACCACTGGAGACGAGGCCGCTCCCGCTGACCCTGGTCGCGCAGGATACATTTGACGTAAAACGCGGCTTCTTCGGTCTGGATGGTGACCAAAGGTGGACACCCGGCGATGGCGTCATTGAATTCGCCACGTCCCCGGAAGCTGGTGTCGAATCATATCGACTGACAATCGAAGCTGGCCCATTGACGGACGGGGATGTGATGGTGCTTTGGAATGGAAGCGCACTTGGCAAACTGCCGCCCACGGGAACCGGCGAGTTCCGGCTGCAAGCCGAGGGGTTTGAGGCGTCCCGGATCAACCGCATTGGTCTCGTTGCGGCTGCAGGGCGCTCATACGGTCAGGGAGGCGCGAGGTTCAGGAGGGCCATGCTGAGTCCTGTTCAAACGATTACTCTGGAGTTCGCCGCGATGCCCGGCAGCGTGGCCGGGGGCTTTTAGCCCGTCCCGTCGCCAGACGCCCTCCACGCAGTCTTGTGAGTGCCGTGTCGTATTCCCAGAGCGGTGAATCTCTCGCGTAACCACCGCGTGCCCCGGTGGAGCGAAACCCAAAAGCCGCCGCAGTCAGGCGGAGTAGCACGTTCGGCAACGATGCAAAGCAGGTGGCCTTTTTCGGGACACGATGAAAGGGACCGTATACTAGGAGCGTTTAGCGCCAACGCCGACGTTCTGACACAACATCTATATGCCTCCCTTTGACCCTGCCATCCCCACGAGCGCCGTCTCGTTCGGACCGCTGCGGCCAGTTACAGTTCGAGCTTGGCACCATTGGCTTGCATATCTAACGCTCGTCGCGCTGCACATTTTGTTTGCTCTTAGGATGTGCGTGCCAACAGCATTGTATGATGAGTTCATCTATCTGGGGTTCGGGCGATTTTTCTCTGGGACAGCAGCTTTGCCCAGCTTCAGCCGGGGCGCGTTCGGATCCTTTGGCTATGGCTTATTCATCGCGCCCGCGTTTATTCTCACAAGCTCGTTCGGCCGAGCCTATCACCTTGTTCTGCTAATCAATGCGGCACTGATCAGCTCGGCCTATTTTCTCCTCTACTACATCGCGCGGGTAGCGCTTCGCGTGTCCCCGCGGCTGGCTCTTGCGATTTCATTCGTCACCTGCCTGTATCCATCGTTCCTCCTTTTCTCGAATTACGCGATCAGCGACAATGCGTTTGTTCCGCTGTTTCTGCTGGTCATGGTGTGTGCCGCTCGTTTCATCGAACGCGGCGCGCTTATCAATGCGGCAGCGCTCGGTCTTAGCACCGGCTTACTTTATGCAGTGCACAATCGATCCCTCGGCGTCATCGCAGTCATCTCGCTTCTCCTGATCTATCTCGTGGCAACCCATCGATATTCCTTACCGGCGACCGGGCTCGTGATCGTCATTGCCGCCCTTGTCATGTACGGGACCCGCCTCGTTGATGCTGTCCTGCTGATAGAAGGTTGGGGAAGGCCAACCGCTGAAACGACGATCGCCGGTACGCTGGGATCGCTCCTCACTCTGCGCGATCTGAGGGGCGCGTTCGTGGCTTTGGTCGGTGAGGTCTATTATCTGCTCGTCGGCACCGTCGGGCTTTGGACAGCTGGATTTTTGTACGGAGCGGCGGCGTTACGGTCCGGCTCGCGGACTGCGTCGCTTCGGCTTCCGGGCCCCGACCGGGTCTTCGTGGCCTTTTCGCTGCTATCGGTTCTGAGCGTGCTGTTTGTTTCTTCCGTGTACATGCCATCGCTGGACCCGGCTCTGTCCCGGCCCGACTATCTTCTGACCGGGCGGTACAACGAAGGCGTTGCCTCCATACCTGTCCTGTTCGGGATCACACTCATGATTTCAGGTGGATTTACCTGGCGCTGGCTTCTGATTGTACTGCCAGGATTCGCCCTATCGGGTCTCCTGAGCTTTGGCCAGCTTCGCGAGACGGATTGGTTACTGGGCCCGGCGCCCCGAATTAACATATTCGCCATGATGGGCTGGTTGCGAGGATTCCATACGGTCAACATCATCCTCGTTGGAGCGATTACCGCGAGTCTTTTTGTGGCGATGATATATCTTTCCCGGTTTCGCCTGGCGTTTCTGGCGTTCGTGGGGCTGCTTTTCATTATTCCGGCCTGCATTGAATTGCGATCGGACGTATGGCCAAACCAGCTTGCGATCTGGCCGCCAGCCGACCGCCGCAATGCGGAAGGACCATTGAAATTAGGCGCTGCCCTGGCCCGAATCGATGGGGCGAACATAGCGGTTAGCTACGACATGGCCGTGTGGAACGCTTTCCTGTACTCCAACGACCAGTTGTGGTTTCCGCGACTTCGCTTTCTTCAATATGACAGCGGAGGGAGGAATCCCCCGAAGTCCGATATTGTGATCGCCGGCCGGGGGTGGACGCGCGCCGGACAACCCGGAGCGTTCCGTTTGGCGGGTTGCGAGACCTTGGCGGATAACTGCCTGTATATCGGTTCCACGGACCTCTCCAGCCATCTGATTCAGGTTCCGTTAGGCACCGAAATTGGCTCGGCCGCGGTAATCGGCGTTGACGCCGAGGGGTTGTACCCCGAGGAAGGAGACTCCACAACACACTACCGTTGGACCAACGGGAACGCATCGCTCATCGTGCCGACGCCGGACGGTGCGCCAGCCAGGCGGCTTTCCATCAGCCTTAGGGCGCCCGCGAGGCTCCATCTCACCCTGGCGGCCAACCAAGTGTCGCTCTTCGACGGAGAGGTATCGCCCGGCGAATGGGAAGAGGTGGTCGACCTGCCGCGAGTCGGACCTGGATCGCAGCTCGTTATTAGCCTCCGAAGCGATACGTTTGTGCCGACGCCGGTGGACGGTTACACTCGAACCTTGGGAGTCCAACTCGTCTCCCTCAGGATTCTCTGAACCATTCGAGGCATGCAAGCTGTGGGCGAACATTACCCGTTAGCCGATTCCGCCGTTTCCCGCGACGCGCGTGCGGCCATTCGCTTGTGGGTAGTTGTTCCGGCCTATAACGAGGCCGCAACAATCGCGGAGGTTCTCGTGAGTCTGCGCAATATCCGCTGTCAGGTCGCAGTCGTCGACGATGGTTCGACCGACAATACTGCGGACCTGGCGGCAGCAGCCGGAGTTGTCGTCCTGCGTCACATTGTCAATCTCGGTCAGGGCGCCGCCCTTCAAACCGGAATCCAATACGCCCTCCGAAACGGGGGCACGCACATCTGCACGTTCGATGCAGACGGTCAGCACTCCGTGGAGTCCATCTCAACGCTTCTGAATGTTCTGCGCTCCTCCCACAGCGACGTGGTTATTGGTTCGAGAACTCTGGGAAGCGCTATCGGGATGCCGCTCAGCAAGCGGGTCCTTCTGAAGCTGGCTTTGTTTTTCACCCGCTTACATTGCAAACTACCGCTGACGGACACACACAACGGCTTGCGGATGATGACGAGGGCAGCGGCTGAGAGGCTGAGAATCCGGCAATCGCGAATGGCCCACGCGTCGGAGATTCTGAGACAGATCCAGGACAATGGGATGAAGTTCACCGAAGCGCCGGTGACAATTAACTACACTCGGTACGCGGTTAGAAAGGGCCAATCCGTTTTTGGGGCTCTGAGGATTCTCGCGGATCTGTTCTATGCCCGATGGACGCAGTGAGCACGGGACGCGGGAGACCAACTAATGGACGACCGATACTTTTTCGTTCACCTGCCAAAGACTGCCGGCACGAGCATGTTCCGCGTATTTCGCGACTTATTGGGTCCGGAGAACGTGGGACCGATGCTGGCGGATTTCGATCAGGTCGATATAGAAGCTGTCTCACAATACCGGCTGCTCGGTGGCCACCTTGGCTTCCAACATCTCCATCACTTCGGCGAGCGGCGCGTGTTCACGATGTTACGCCACCCCGTGGACCATTTGGTCTCCAGGTATTACTACTATCGGAGACTCATTACCGGCGCCTCCGCCGGCGTTCAGGTACAGATATCAAGGGATCTGACGCTGAATGAACTGGTGAGCGAAGAACAGCCGGAAACGCTGCGATTCTACTTCAACACCATGGTTTGGCAATTGGGCGGAATGGGCACCGCGAGCCATCAGAGCGGCTCCGAAACAGAAGCTCTTCGCCGCGCGAAGGAACACCTCGCGCAGTGCGACTTCGTCGGTATTCTCGAACACTTCGCCGACTCACTGGACTTGATGAGCTACACTTTCGGGTGGCCTCCCGTGGAGACGATTCCTCGGGAAAACGCGACCTCCGATCGCCTTCCGCTCGAAAGCATCGATTCGGGGCTCCTCCGGCGGATCGGAGAGCGCAATTGGCTGGATATGGAGATCTATGAATACGGGCTTTCAATCTTCAAGCAGCAGAAGCGGGGAATGATGCGGCTTGCGGTGAGACAGCGATGCCCGACTGATCCGGGGCCTCCGGTGCCGGCGCGGGCCGACCGGCGTCTAACGCCCGCACCCGAGGTGGTGGGCACATCTCGAGTGAAAATCTTCAAGACGGAGGTCCTCAGTTCCCGGGGCCGCGCCGACGAGATCTGCTCCGGCGAAATCTGCACGGTCCGGGTCCTCCTCCTTGCCCAGGACAACGCCGATTGCGTCACCATCGGCCTGACCATTCACAACAACTACGGCCAGGCGATTTTTGGATGCCGTTCGAGCGCCCACGGCGTTCAGTTTTCAATCGGAAGAGGCGACGTCCGCGAGATCTTGTTTCGAGTTCCGTTCCGGCTCGCCCTGGGCAGGTACAAGATCAACATTAGTGCGTTTAAGAGCGACTGGGGTAAAGCGCCGGACCGATTGCAAGCAGCTCTTGCGGGAGAGCCCGAAGAAATCTACGACTACGTTGCAGGCGCGGCGGAGGTATTTATATCTCGGATCCCCGGACCGAGGTTTTATGGTCTCTGTAACCTTGCGCCGTCGGTCGAGGCAGGCGACACCCTTGCACTGGACGAGACATTCGACTGCGAGTTGTCGCAACCGATCATGTTCAACAACTCCGGGCGCGGACCCCGGCATCTGGGCACGGGATGGTCGGATCCGGAAGCGGGAGGCACATGGACCATGCAGCACGCCGCCCACCTGCTCTTTGGCATGCGAGGTTTTCCGAACCGAGATGTCATGCTGAAGGCCACGATTCAGGCTTTCTGCCCGGAATCCTTTCCATCGCTGACGGCGGACGTCCTCGTGAACGGCCGCAATCTGAGCGTGTGGCGGATTGACGGTAACGACACTCGCGTCCAGGTGGTACGCGTTCCGGCAGTCATGACGGAGAGCCCATTCCTGCATGTTCTCTTTTCTATTCACGATCCCCGCAGTCCGGCGGCAACGGGAGTGTCAGATGACAAAAGATTGCTCGGCATCGGCTTGCATCAAATCGAATTCTGCGACGCGCCAGAGGGGCTCGATGAAGTCGATGGCGCACTGGCGATCTGACCGGATGTATTTACCGCCTCGCCAGCCAGCTGAGCGAGCGTGGATGAGACAACGCGGTACAAGACTGGCCGCAAATGCGCGACAAAGTACTTTTTCACATGGTGTAGATCCGGTGAAGAAGGAGAGGAACCAGCGAAGTCAAATCCGGCGCAAACCCTTGATAGGCAAGCGGAACCAACACGGGAGGTTGTCATTGCTATCGTCCCGCTCCCTGCGCTCAGCAGTGATGCTTGCTTGGTTCTGGATAACGATTGGGTAAAGAATCGGGACTTCCATGAAGCAGGGAGTCTGCCTTGATGAGCGCAGCTCACACTCGGACGGCGTGCGCCATTCCGGTTGACATTCCGAATCGTGACTTCGGCTTGGCTGGTGTGCTAGTTTTGTGGAACTGAAATGCGACTTCTCCCGGTTTTGAGAACCAGTCTAATCGCCGCCCTCTGCTTGTGGGCACAAGGGCAAGACACACCCGGCAAGACCGAGCCGGCTAACGAATCGAAGGGCCTGCCACCGAGGGCGTCCGCGGACGAATATCAGGCTAAAGCGCAGGCCGGCGCGGTGACCATCGGCGCCGAGTTTGTGGAGCACTCCGTACCGACAGCCGACGGCGCCTATTCCACGGACGACTACGTAGTGGTCGAAACGGGGTTGTTCGGCCCGCCAAACGCTCGGCTCAAGCTGTCCCCGGGGGATTTTTCGCTCCGCATCAACGACAAGAAGTCGCCTCTGCCCAGCCAGCCCTATGAACCCGTGTCCCACACCCTCAAAGATCCCGAATGGGCGCCGCCACCTGCTGAGGAGGAGATTAAATCGGAGACTGGCCTCTCCACTAACGGGAAGCTCGCAGACGCGCCGGTGCGAGTCCATATGCCGGTTAAGATGCAACTCGCGATGGAACAGCACGTCCAGAAGGCCGTACTACCGGGAGGCGATCGCGCCCTTCCGCAGGCAGGACTGCTTTTCTTCGAATACCGGGGCAAGGCGAAGACCATCCATTCGGTCGAACTGATCTACACTGGCCCAGCCGGCAAAGCCACCCTGGCGCTCCAGCCATAACGGAAGCGACGCTCCCGTCCGCTTGTCACGGACGGGTGACGCTGAAAAGTTCGCGGTTGCCGCGGCACAAGTTAATGAACACTCGTGCCGCCAGCAAACCACCGATAGGCCAAGTGGCCTCGCGGACGCGATTGTCAGAATCTTACCAACAGGCCGGCGGACGCGCTCGCCTGACTGCGGCGAAGGTCCGGGAACCACACATCGCTGGCGCCACCGCAGGCCGCCTGCGCTGCCGGGAGGCTACCCTGCATGGACGACACGCCGCTCGTGCATGTGTAGTACTGCGGATAGAGATTGTCGCCGCCTGGAGGCGTGACGCCCTCGCGGCCTGCGAAGTACGGAATATCCGAGTGACGATACCCCACTTCCAACCACCATGTGAAGTACTCTTTCGGCATGTACTGGATGTTAATCGTACTGTCCCACATGTGGGCCTTTTGACCAGGATTCTCCGTGAAGTAAGGCGTGCCCGATTGGGCAGTGGCCCCGTCGATCGGCGGCAGCAACGTCAGATAGCGGCCGAAGTTGCTCATATCTCCGCCGCCCAACGTGACGGCGAATAGATCCTTGTGGAACCAGTACCGGTCATAGATCATCCATCCCACAAATGACGACTTATTCTGGCTTGGTGCGCCCGTGCAGCTAATTCCGCCGCCATATTGGCACCCGGCGTCGGCAGTGAGCGAGAATGCCGCCTTGGAGAGTCCCATGCTGTTCGGATTGTTGACGTACCTTACCTCGATGCTATCGTCCTCGTGAATACGTTGCGTGTTGGGAAGGCCCACGTTATCCTCTCCGAGGGCATACGAGTTAAAGACCGCCTTAAACCATTCCTTCGGCATCCACAGAACCTGCCCTCCTACACCGGGGTGGCTGTTGTACTTGGCGTAGGATTGCCAGCCGTTGATAAACCAGGGTTCTATCTTCAGTTTGTTGCTTACGAATATCTGCGCACGAGCGCCGTTGAAAAACCACGGCGTGTTAGACGACACATAGGACGGCTGGTAAGTCCAGTTGTCAAAATTGTAGTAGCTGAACAGGCCGATGTACGACACGAAGATACCCGCTTCGATATTCACTCCGTGGAGGGCATCGAAATGATACCCGCCCCAGGCTTCAGATACGTATCTGTAAGCATCTTTCAGATCCCACTGGCCAACCACATCGCTGCCGTCATTGCGGGGCGTGGTAGTCGAAAACAATCCCTGCATAAACAGGATTCTGCCAAGGACATGGTCCCAGTGGAAGTCGCCGCCTACGCTGGCCTGCTCAATCTGCACCTCCCCGGAGCGGAATGACTCCGTGGATCCGACAATGGTGTGATCGACCGGCTGGTTGAAACTTTGCATGTACTCGGTGTCGAAGCGGACTTCAGGCGTGAAGAACTTCGTATCGAGAACCGTGTCTTTGTCACGCGAGTTGCCGTTCAGCCAGGTGAAATCGCCGAAGGCGAACGGGGTGAAGTTGTCCACCGCGGGTCCGGCGTCCGGAGCTGACAGGGCATGCGGAACAACGTCCGGGGGTGGCGCTGGCGGAGTGGCCGGGGTGTCCGGCGCCGCAATGGCGTTCGTGGCAATTGCTACCGTGCCCGGCAGGGCCGGAAGATCCGTTGCCGGTGAGTTTGAGGCGAGAAGTGGCCCATGCGGCTGTCTCGCAGGGGTAATGGCAGCCTGGTCCGAAGTGTTTTTCGTCGCCAATTCCGCTTCCAACTGCTCGATGCGTCTCTCCATGGCGTCCAGTTTTTGTTCCACCGTGGGAGTTAGCCCGGGATCCGCGGCGCCGACCTTGAAATCCGCACGCAATTGTTGACCGGCGTTGAGCGTGACTGCGGAGAGCTGCGGAAAACTAAAACCCGCCTTCGCCGCTACGACTTCGTATGAGCCTGGCGCCAGGCCGGATACCAAATACTGGCCTGTGGAGCCGGAGACGATTGTTCGCGCCGTATTGTCCTGCAGGTTAGTAATGCGCAGCGAGACCTCTGGCACCGCGACTCCGGAAGCATCGCAGATGGTTCCCACGATGCTGCCAGACGGTGACTGTGCGCGAAGATCCCGCTGGCCGAATATGACAACGCTCGATAGAGTCACGAGCGCCCCAGCGAACAGTCTTGTGGTTCGGGACTTCATGTTGTGGTTCCCTCCCTGAATTGGGCCCACCTCGTCCTTTCGGCTTGTCGCGCGACGGACGGTGTCCAGCGACCCACTAATCAGTCTCAGTGCAAGGTGGAGGCTAACTAACGGCTAGTCTACGGGCAACCCATAAAGATCGCGTGATGACGGTGAACGCTTTTTTGTTTCGTGCCCATAACGAATCTTGATGGGGAGGAATAATTCGGCGGGCTCGCGCACCGGTGAAATGCTCGCAACCGCTTTTGTGCATAGGACCACGCGGCGTATGAAGATATCCCTAAGCGGGCAGGCAATCCCCGCTGTTGAAGCGGTAGCCGATGTGTGAATTAGTCACCAGATATGTGGGACGGGTGGCGTTGTCGCAGAGCTTTTTCCGCAACTGGCGCACGAACGTTCGCAGATACTCGACCTCGCCGCGATACTCCGGACCCCACACCGCGGTGAGAAGGCGTGCGTGCGTCAGCGACAATCCGGCATGCGCCATCAGGTAATGGAGTAAGTCATACTCCTTTGGAGTCAAATGAATCGGTTCACCCGCCTTCCGGACGACGCGGCGTGCAGGATCGAGCTCCACATCGCCAACCCGGATCATAGCGGCGGCCGCGGTTTTCGTGGCCTCCGAGCGGCGTATGGCCGCGCGGATTCTTGCCGCCAGCTCGCGGATGTTGAACGGCTTGGTAACGTAGTCGTCGGCGCCGGCATCGAGCGCTTCGATCTTGCTTTCTTCCGTATCCCTAACCGTCAGCATCAAAATGCCGAGGCCAGGCGCCAACTTGCGAATCTCCTGACAAGCCTGAACACCGGTCATGCCCGGCATGTGGATATCCAGCAACACGGCGTCATAGCGGACAGTGCGCACCAGGGCGATCGCCTGTTCACCGGAGGTTCCTTCCGACACCTCGAACCCCATGACCTGCAGTGTTTGGCGCAATGCCCAGCGAATGGAAGCTTCATCGTCGACAATCAGCAGCTTGCCTGCCGGCAGCCGTTCTGGCGCCGCGTTGAGCCGTGAGCTTGTTGACGAAGTTACGCTCATGACGTGTTAACAGTATGAGGGAAATCACATGAGTAATGCATAAAGGCACTCGGCGAAATCCTTATGTCGATGGCGGCAAATGCAGGCTGGAGCCGGCGGATGCCAAAAGACGAGGAGAGTTCGGGTAAATCTGTCAGATTTCAGCTGTGCGATGGCATTTATGCCATCCTTATGCTCCACCGGATACACTTCCGTATGCCGATGTTACGGGCAGAAGCGCTGAACGGTGCAAGCCAGGAGCTAAACAGACTCTTGCATCCCGGTAATGCGGTGTTGCGCCGGGCCATTCAGGCGAACCTTGTTTCGTTCCCTTCACAGATTCCCGTATTCTCCAGACAAGCGCGGCCGGAAATGCAATGGAAGGCCGTATCGCTTTATTTCGTCCTGGGGTGGTCGCTTTGCGATATCGCCGCCCGCTTCGGTGTTGGATCGCATCGCATTTCGAAAGTCGTCGATGAATGGGCTACGCGCGCCATTGCGCTTGGCTACATTCAGATCATCGATCCCGAGGGCTTCGAGACGTGGAATGGAACCGAAGCGAAGATTGAAGCCGTTCCGGCGCCCCGCCTCGAAGAGGGCGGGTCACGAGGGCCCTCACTGGCAGCAAGTCGATCCTGCTTTAGCCGTGCTGGCGATGAGCCCGTCGAGCCTGGGTGGCGCGCACACCGGGGCCCGGAGCCGGCGAATATCGCACTGGTGGCTGCTCTTGACATAGCTATACGCGGGTGCGAGAGCCGGAAGGGCCAGTTCTTTGGCCAGGCGGCGGCGCTGCTTCGTGGATTACGGACCGCGGTTGAAGCGAACAACCGCCCGGAATCCGCCCAATCTGTATTGCCGACATCCGATTTCAAAAAGCTGTACCCGGCACCCTCGGCGCCGGCAAAGGAGGTGCTGTATGCGTTCAACTCGTAGCTCAGATCTCAACGCGCGCGCGCACAGTCTGGCGTACCGGGCAGTGTGGTGCGTTCTTCTGCTGGTCGTATTGTTAATGCTCCCTGCTCGAGCGATCGCACAGCAATTCGTTGCTGTCAATGAGAAAACCGCGTTTCATACCGACTCCAGCCTGGTGTTGGTGCCGGTTACCGTTACCGATCGGAACGGCGCCATCGTCAACGGACTGCCACGCGATGCGTTCAGCGTCAAGGAAAACGGCGTCGAGCAGGAGATCCGCGCATTTAGCGTGGATGAGGAACCCGTATCGATCGGAATCGTTTTCGACCTGAGCGGCAGCATGAAGGATTCGCTTGGCGGCGCCAAAGAGGCGCTTGGAGCCTTGACGGCCTCGGCCAACCCCGACGACGAGGCGTTTCTCGAGACGGTCTCCACGCACCCGCAATCCGTTTTGGGATTCACAAACGATGTTAGTGCGCTGCTGAATGAAGTGGCCTTCGACAAGGCCCGCGGCGACACGGCGCTGGTTGACTCAGTTTGGCAGTCGCTGGATCATATTCGCGCTGCCGCACACCAACGGAAAGCGCTCATCGTGATCTCCGACGGTATGGACAACCACAGCCGGCACTCGCAGAGCGAGCTGCTGGAGCGCTCCATGGAAGCGGATCTGCAGATCTACACCATTTCCATCTTCAATCCGCCTGCAAACCGCAAATCTTCGCAGCTCATGGAGGAGCAGCATGGCCTTCTGTTGATGGAGGAACTGGCCCAACGCACCGGCGGGCTGCAGTTCATGGTTCGAAGTAACGAGGATATGCAGCAGGCGGCAGCCAGTATCGGTGCGGCGCTTCGAAACAGATACAACATTGGCTACATTCCGGCGAACGGCGATCGTTCAGGTCAGTGGCGCAAGATCCAGGTCAAAGTGGCGCGATCCGGATTGAAGGCGCATGCCCGAACCGGGTATCGCCTCGACTAGCCCGCCGCCCCATGGCGGGCCCACGCCTGTCCCGCTCGAACAAACCAGCTTCCGGAGCGAATACTCTAATGGGCGTATTGTTCGACTTATCGCTGAACCTCTTCCCTGGGCGCTACCTCCGATTTGCGTCGATGTCTGGGGGTGGCGTACTGGCCGTCGTCGCGCTGACGTACTGCGCCTTCCGGCTCCAGCTCAACCTGTCGGCCAGCAGCTTGCTCTACCTGCTTTTGGTGGTGATCGTCTCACTAAGCGCAGGTTTCTGGGAAGCCACCATCGCGTCCCTGGCGGCGGTAGTGTGCCTGGACTACTTCTTCACCCCCCCGCTGTTCGGCTTCAACGTCAGCGATCCGCAAAACTGGATCTCGCTGGCGACGTTTGAGACCGCCGCTTTGATGGTAAGCCGCCTTTCCGTGCGGGTGCAGAATCAGGCTCTGGCCGAAGCCAAGCAGCGCCGCTGCACCGAAAAGCTATACGAGCTCAGCCGGCGCATCCTTTTTCTGGATCGCCGGCAGACTCTGGGGTCCGGCATAGTGGCGCTCATCCACGAAGTTTTGGGCGCCGATGCGGTGGCTCTTTTCGACGCCGTGGAAGCGCGCACCGACGCCACGGAATCCTGCACTCGAGAGATTGAGAACCTGGCCCGGGCCACATATCTGCAGGATCGTATTACGGAAACCGCCCATCCGTACAGATGGGCGCGAGTGCTGCGGCTGGGAACCACCCCGGTGGGTGCGCTGGTTTTGCAAGGCGAAGAACTGGACCCTTCCACGGTAAACGCTGTGGCGTCGCTGACGGCAATCGCTCTGGAGCGGGTGCGGTCGTTTGACCGCGAAAGCCGTGCCGAAGGCGCCCGCCAGGCCGAGCAACTCCGCGCGGCTGTTCTCGACGCTCTGGCCCACGCATTCAAGACGCCTCTGACGGCGATACGCGTGGCCAGCTCCGGTCTGCTCGAGACCAGCGAACTGAATGAGGGCGACGCGGCATTGGTCCAGCTTATCGACAGCGAATCGGACCGGCTGAATCAGCTAACGACGCGGTTGCTCCAGATAGCCAAAATCGACGCATCCCAAATCCACGTCCACAACGATGAAGTCCCGCTTGCGGCCCTCCTGAAGAGCGTCGTGGTGAACTGTGAGGAGCAACTTCGTGGACACCCCGTGAGGATCGCCGCGGGCAGTGAGCTGCATGTGCGCGGCGACCGGGAGATGCTGGCCACAGCCATACTGCAATTCGTCGACAACGCCGCGAAGTACTCGCCGCCAGGATCGCCGATCTTCGTCTCGGCGTCCGAATCCGGCGGTGAAATGATTGTCTCCGTGCACAACGAGGGCCCCCCGATTCCAGCCGCCGAACGCGAACGAATCTTTGAGCGGTTCTACCGGTCACCCGCTACGCGTCACGGCGCGCCCGGAACCGGTCTGGGATTATCGATCGTAAAGAAGACCGCGAATGCACATCGCGGACGTACCTGGGTAGTGAGCGAAGATGGAAAAGGCACGACATTTTCTCTGGCGCTGCCCCGCGCGCAGAAAGCCCGGTATGAGCCGGTTCCTGATTCGGTCAAAGATAAGTTCCCGGCATCCGGCGAAGATCCTTCCGGCGGCCGTGTCTTGCGCGCCATTCTGCGGGAAGCTTGAGGCCGGCTCCCGGCATGCCGCCTTTTTAGAGAGCCAATTGATCGTCGCTGTTGAACCGGTAACCTATCTGCGAATCCGTGACCAGATACTTCGGACGCGCGGCGTCATCGCCAAGCTTCTTCCGCAACACGTGCATGAACGTTCGTAAGTATTCGACTTCGTCGCGATGCTCCGGCCCCCACACCGCAATCAACAGGCGCGAATGCGTCAGCGACGATCCCGCGTGCGACATCAGGTAATAGAGCAAATGGTATTCCTTCGGGGTGAGATGAACCGGTTCGCCCGCTCTCCTGACGAGGCGCCGGGCGGGGTCGATTTCAATCTCGCCTATCCTGATTGTCGCGGCGGCTACAGCCTCCGGAGTCTGGTAGCGGCGGATCGCGGCGCGGATCCTTGCGGCTAACACCCTAACGTTGAACGGTTTGGTGACGTAGTCGTCCGCGCCCGCGTCGAGGGCTTCTATCTTGTCTTCTTCCGCGTCTTTGACGGTCAGCATCAGAATGCCCAGCATCGGCGTCAACTTGCGGATTTCCTGGCACGCCTGAACGCCGCTCATGCCGGGCATCTGAACGTCCAGTAACACGGCGTCGAAGCGGGTTGTGCGAACCAGAGCGAGCGCCTGCTCGCCGGAATCGGCTTCAGACACCTGAAACCCCAACCCGTGCAGCGTTCGATGCAGAGCAAAGCGAATAGAAGGCTCGTCGTCGACAATCAACACCTTTCCGCAGGCCGCTCGTCCGGATGCCGCGGGTATGGGGAGGGATTTGGTCCATTTCGCGGACCCGCCTGGAGAGGGGCCGCCAAACTCGTCCGTCCCGTCCGAGAGTCCCGCCATTGTGTTTATGTAAGCCATCTCATTCTTCGCAAATTAACTCCGATTTGACGTGAGGCGTCTAAACTCACAGTTCGAGCCTTCCCTGGAACTGCATCTGCTCAACATTGAACGACTGCACGACGCTGACACGGCCGATGCGCGCCGCGAATTCGACGCGCTGGTCTCTTGAGGAAATCTCCGCCGCGAGCGGAAACACGTAGACAATGACCAACCCGTCTTCCCGCTGAAAAACCTCCACGCTCGAGGGTTTAACGTCCCTTTTCCCCTCGCGCCGCAGGAAAGCCTGGCTCTTCAAGGGATCCCCCAGGGTCTTGGGATCACCCTTGACATTGGCATTGGGAATGCCATAGACGGCCATAATATAGCCGTCGCCCGCATCGGCCGAAGTGGGCGGCTCGACGACTCGGGATTTCAGTTCCGCAACACGGATGGGAAGAGCGCTCTCCCAACGGAGTCTCAATGCAATCGACGGCCGCACTGACGAGATCTCAGGATCCGGTTTGACGACATCGAGGGGACTCTTTGGTATAGCTGGTCTGGGCCTGTCGTCGGCGAAGCCGTCATAGCCGATGCCATGTGGCAGCCCCATGTTTCCACCTTCCCTGCGTTGGTCCTCAGTCTGCAACGCGCCAATTGTCGCGTTCGCGGTCCGGGCCCACGGTGATTCCGTGAGAATCTGACGGGCATCCTCTTCCGTCCAATCGGACATAGGTTTGCTCTTCCATGAAGGATCCGCCGCGACGAGGGCAACAACCAGGGCCGCTGGTAATAAGTAGACTCGCAACCTGGAGATTCGCGTCTGCACAAGTATCTCCCCTGGGGCCTAAGCCGTTCACGACTTACTAAGTAGTCTCAACGCAAAGTGGAAGACTAATCGGCAGTTTACGGGCAAGGAACTAAGGAACGCATAAAGTTGCGATAACGGTGTGAACGCTTTTTTTACTCGTGCCCATAACGACCGCTGATGGGGTACGTCGGGAGAGCGCGCGACCTCCACAGCCGGCGATATGCCGCGTCATTCAGAAACAAGGCGCACGGGCCCGGCGGCAAGAGCTAATCGTCGCTGCTAAAGCGGTATCCGATGTGCGAATCCGTGACCAGATACTTAGGATGCGCCGCATCGTCGCCGAGTTTTTTCCGCAACTGGCGCATGAACGTTCGCAGGTATTCGACCTCGCTGCGATATTCCGGCCCCCACACGGCAGAGAGCAAACGAGCGTGCGTAAGAGCCAAGCCGGCATGTGACATCAGGTAATACAACAAGTCGTATTCCTTCGGCGTAAGATGAATCGGCTCTCCCGCTTTCCGGACGAGCCGCCGTGGAGGATCAAGTTCTATGTCGCCAATCCGAATCACCGCCGCGGCCGCGGTCTGCGGAGCGTGATAACGGCGTATCGCGGCGCGGATTCTTGCTGCAAGCTCACGAACGTTGAATGGTTTGGTGACGTAGTCGTCCGCGCCGGCATCCAGCGCTTCGATCTTGTTTTCCTCCGTATCTCTGACGGTGACCATCAGGATGCCCAACATCGGCAGCAGTTTCCGGATTTCCTGGCAGGCCTTCACGCCGTTCATGCCCGGCATTTGGATGTCCAACAAGACAGCGTCGTAGCGAACGGTTCTCACCAGCGCGATCGCCTCTTCGCCTGAGGTAGCTTCCGACACTTCGAACCCCATCGTCTGGAGCGTTTGATGCAACGCCCAGCGAATAGAGGGTTCGTCGTCTACAATTAGCAACTTGCCGCGAGACGCTCGTTCGGGTGCCGCTGGCACGGGTGGTGAGCTCATGGCTGACGTTACGTTTTACACGAATGTCTTGGACATTATGCACGCATAAGGATGAGGAACGCATAAGGACGCGCACGCACGCGCTGGTGGGGATACCAGCCTGGGGTTCGCCACATTTTGGAGCGATGGAGCGGCGGGTCAGGAACCTGGCGCGGTAAGAAATTGCGGCCCGCTGATATTCGCGCTCAGGTCATTGAATCCCCAGCTCTGTACTGTAGCCCCATTCGCCAGCACGGCGAGGTTCCGCAGGGGAGAACCGGCGGGCGTGTACATGCCAATCCCGCAGAGCACAAGGTGGCCGCCGTTCAACATCAGGAACCTCAGCGGACCGCCCGACGGCGCGTCCTGGAGCAGGTAGCTGTCCGTGAGGCGTAGCAGATTGCCGGGATTGTCATCAAGGACAATGTAATCGTAGAGGACCGATCCCGTGAACGACCAGTTCGGATTCTCGAAGTGCGTACCCTGCACCACCACCTGCGCCGCCGAAACCGCTCCATTGCCTAGGCGTAATTGAGCCTGGTCAAATGAGCAGTCCGTGAAGGCCACTTCCTGCCCCCCTCCCTGCACCCACACGCTGTTTGTGTGAGGAGGCGGCGCATCCGCAAACGTGACATGATGAAACGCGATTTGTTCGCCGGCTTCGACCAGACCCGAGGGTAACAGCACGTTGATTCCCCCGTCCCGGACCATGCCGTGATCGAAGTTGGCGAGCCAGGTATGCGAGCCCATCTGCAGGTTCACGCCGAAACTCTGGACCTTGAAGTCGCGGAATTCGATGCCCTCGGCTCCATTGGCTCCGCCGAAGAGGACGCCTGTCGTCGCGGTCCCATTCCCTGGACCGGTCAAGGTCAGGTCACGCATTCCGTGTCCCATGCGGTGCCCCGTCCCATAGTCGAATGTAATGGCAGTTCCGGTACCGGTGAACGTGAGGGTCACAACGTCGCCCGGAATGCCGCTCAGGAGAACGGGCTTGCCCGGAGTTTCGAACGTGATCGGCGTGGCGAAGGAACCGACTTCGTCCACAACGATGGCGCCGCCCGAGGGAGGCAGCGCCGCATACGCGGCATTAATCTGTTCGCCGATGTCCCCGCTAAAGTAGGACGCGTACTGGATTAGAGGGCTGGAGTGGCCCCGCTCGGCAACTTTGTCCGCAGCCCACGCCGAAGCCATCCTCAGCGAGGCCGCGAACGCAACGATGGCAAATCGACGATTCATACCGCGCCTCCATATGTTCACGTTTTGTAAAAACCGTGTCAATAGAGAATGCGGAACAGGTGGGCATAACGTGTCACACTTTGTACCAAAACTGTCCAGCCCGCCCTACCGCTGGATTCGGCCTGAACCACCGCGTGCGAAGGCTCGCACCTGATCTAGCGTGACCATGGTGGTGTCGCCCGGCGTGGTGGTAAGCAGCGCGCCGTGCGCCCAGCCCAGGCGCAACGCCTGCTCGCCGGATTCGCCCGCCAGCAACCCGTAGAAGAAACCCGAAGCGAAGCCATCGCCACCCCCCACACGATCGAAAACATCGAGGTCCACCGTCGGCGTCGCGCACGTATCGCCGTTGACCCAGGCTACGGCGCCCCAGGTGTGACGGCTGGCCGAGTGGACCTCCCGCAGGGTGGTGGCGATCACCTTGATCCGCGGATACCGCCCAACCACACCCTCGATCATCGCCAGGAACGTGCGCGGATCGAGTTTTGAATCCCCCTTGATTTCAGGACCGGCGATGCCCAGTCCCTTCTGCAGATCCTCTTCATTGCCCACCAGCACGTCAACATGTTCAACGATGCGGCTCATGGTATCCACGGCCCGCTCCTGCCCACCCCACACGCTCCAGAGCTTCTCGCGGTAGTTCATATCGAACGAGACCACCGCGCCCGCACGGCGAGCGGCCTGCATAGCCTCGACGATCAATTCACCGGTGGTCTGGGAGAGCGCCGCGAAAATGCCGCCGGTGTGGAACCAACGCACACCTCCGGAAAAGATGGCGCTCCAGTCGAAGTCGCCCGGCTTCAATTGGGCGGCGGCTTCATTCGAGCGATTGTAGAAAACCACGGGGGCGCGCGCCCCCTGTCCGCGATCGCTATACACCGTGGCCATGTTGGGGCCATTCACGCCATTGTGCCGGAATCTCTTATAGATGCCCATCACGCCCATGGATCGAACACGCGTGGCGATCAGTTCGCCAATTGGATAATCCACTATCGCGGAAACAACCGCGGTTTCGAGGCCGAAGCAATCCGACAGGTTGGCGGCGCAGTTGTATTCACCGCCGCTGACGTGAATCTGGCACTCGGTGGC
>JBEKFB010000025.1:0-22268 GCA_050013535.1 Bryobacteraceae bacterium
GCCGTCCTGTTGGTTGCAACCGGGTTCGTGCTCAAGTACGTCTTCCCCTTCTGCCTGAGTTACAACCCGGCGGGCTTCGACGTTTTATGGACGCGCCGCGGATGGCTGCTGCTGCACATGTCCAGCGGCATGGTGGCACTGCTGATCGGCCCGTGGGTTGGTGTCGCGGCGTGTCGTCTCGTGCATGGTTGTACCACATTATAAAAGACTTGCCAGCCGAATCGTGCCAAAGCGGCTCACTTCAGTTCGGCCTGTTCTCCGTTATTTTGGCGCCGACTGTTGCAGCTACCTGAGTCACGTGCACACCCATCGGACGGCGCGACGGGCGTGCCGGACGGACCAACATGATCATCAACGGCAAGCTGGCCGCGCGTTGAGGGCCGCATATCGCCTTGCCAGGCGATGCAGGCAGATGTACGATAGTTGAACATCACGCCGGATAGATCACCCGAAGCGTGACAGATACCGGCGAAACCCAGCGTTCGTTCATGGTTATTTGCTGGCGCCACGGACACCTCCGATGACTCTCTTTCATGACGGGCCGGACTCCTGCCTTAAGATTCTCATTGTTCTCGCGGTGATTTTTGCCTTTGCCGCGCACCAGCCGGGCGGCGCGCAGGAGCGGCCGGGTTCCAGCCCGTCGCCGGCAGAGCTGCAGCTGCGTAACGAGCTTGGTGAAGCGGCTGTAAGCAAACTCCGGATGCGCCTTGAGCAGGTGAACCGCGATATCCGCGACCGGGGGATACACAGACTTCCGAATAGCCAGTCATTTCTGTTGACCGGCTACGCCTACGGCGAATACTACGATTGGGACCTCTACTTCGAGAACCTTTATCTTTCTTACTACGGCATAGATACCTACGACTTTACCAACTTCGAGCTCTTCATGAGCCGCCAGCAACCCGATGGATTTATCGCGCGCAAGGCCGGCATCACGACTCCCAAGCCTCGTCAGATGTTCAAGCCGTTTCTGGCTCAGCTCGCGGTGCTCGGTTCGCGGCAGCGTCCTGACGGCTTTGAGTGGCTGCGCGACAAATACTATATGCAATTGCAGCGTTATCTCGACAAGTGGTTTACCTACGATTCGGATCATAACGGCCTTCCCGTGTGGGACAGCTCCGATGCGAGCGGTATGGATAATCAATTTAGCCGATCCGGGAAGCTGGACACTTACGAGGATGAGGGCGTGGATCTCGCCTGCTATCTGGTGCGGGAGCTGCAAGCCATGGCCGTGATTGCGGACAAGCTCGGGAAAAACGCGGATAAGGTGAGTTACCAGCAGCGCTCCGTCAGGCTTTCCACCCTCATCAACACGACCTTCTGGAACGACCGGGACGGGTTCTATTACGATCGCAACGAGAGGACAGGAAAAACCATTCCAGTCAAGTCCGTGGCCGGGTTTGTTCCACTCTGGTCCGGGGTGGCGAGCCCCAAACAGGCGGACCGCCTGGTCAAAGAGCATCTACTCAATCCCAAAGAGTTCTGGACCCAATACCCGGTTGCGAGCTATGCGCTAACCGAACCGGATTACTATCAGGGAAGCTTGCGCCGCGAGTGTAATTGGAGGGGCAGCACCTGGATTCCCACGAATTACATGATCGTCCATGGCCTGATTCGGTACGGGTACCACGACACAGCTCATGTGCTGATTCTGCGCACGTTGCAGATGGCTCTCGACCAGAATCCAGTCACGCGGGAATACTACAACGCGGAGACCGGCCAGGGAAATGGAATGAATCCCTTCTGGGGATGGTCAACCCTCGCCTATGTGATGCCTCTGGAAGAGCTGATGCATTACGACCCTTCCGATCCCGATAGTCCCGTTCGACCGATTCTCGTGGACGGCCTGAACGTCCCGTTCGATCCTCAGGCATCGTCACGGTGAACTGCGCGAGAACGCCACGCCGTCGACGATTCTGACCGGGATGCTGACGATCTTCACTTGAGCGGATCGCAAGCCGGAACGGCTGGCGGTGACGATAATCGTGCCGGCCGAGAGTGTCGAGCGCACGGAAACACGATTTATCCCGCATTCGGTATTGAGATAGAGATTGTTGGTCGAATCGATCCTGCCGCTGTTGTAACCGCCGCGCCAGACTGCGGGCCCGGTGATGGCAAAGTCCACCCGGTCGTCGTCGGTTGGGCAGCGCCGGCCCTGAGCGTCGACAACCTCCACATCAATGAGCGCGACATCCCGCCCGTCGGCCTGCAGACCCCGCGGACCGACCATCGGAGTGAGCCTGATCCGCTCCGGTGGGCGAGCCGTGGTCAGTTCCTCCTGAACTACCGATTTGCCGTTATTCCGGCCGGCTGCCTTGAGAATCCCCGGCGCATATTCCACATCGGGGAAAACGAAGACATATCCATTAACCGGCTGGCCATTGACACCAAGGGATTTGCCATTAACGAACAACTCGACCGCCTGGGTATTGGCGATGACATAAATTGTCTTCACCGTCTTCTTTGCATCCGGACCGGCCGGATAACTCCAGTGTCCCAGAATGTGGATGTCGGGCAGGTCGTTCTGCATGACGCGGTGAGCGTAATAGATTTCCTTGGGCAGACGAACCGCATCCACCTTGCCGCTGACGCGGCAAACCTCGCTCGAATCCTGCCGTCCGTCCGCATCCGAATCGGAGAAGTAGATGGACGCGTAGCCGGACCATTTGGAATGGGCCGGGTCGGCGTTGGAAATGCGGTTATCCCAATAGGCCCGATAGCGGGCGACCCCCGCGAGGGCAAAGCTCTCCGAGGTGTACTCGTATCTGTCGTTCGGACCCTTCCTGAAGCCAAAATACGGTGGGGAGAAGTCGTCCCAGAACCGCCGCGCGCCTTCGTCCCTGAAATCCTCGGTTTCAATCAGCGGAGCGAGATCGCGGCGTTCGGCGCTATATCCCCGGAACATGGCGGCCGGGGTGGATAACTGGTCGGTGCGCGGATCCTGCCCGATCATGATGCCAAAGTACTCGGCAATGCGGTTGATAGCCGTGTTTGCCTCGACGTTATCGTTGCCGCGGGCGCCAATCACCCGGCCGCCCTGGGGATCCCACTGTTTGCGCAGCGCCACCATCTGCTGCATGTGCTCGACAGTGATCACCGTGTTGCCCGCCTCCCAGAACAGAATACTGGGATTATTGCGGAAATAGATCATGGTGTCGCGCATTACTTCCATGCGCTGCTCCCAGCGGCGTCCGGTAACGTCCGCTTCCTTATCACCTCCGGGGCAGACCTGAAAGATTCCGTACCGGGCGGCCGCCTCGGCATCGACGGGCTGGGGCGCAATGTGCATCCAGCGAACATAGTTGGCATGGCTGTCGCGAATCAACTTTGCGTTGAACTCGTGCATCCAGTCCGGATATGCCTGGCCCAGGCCGGCCCATTCGTCGCTCGACCGCTGGGCGAAGCCCTTCAGGTAGACGAACTTGTCATTGATATACACGCCGCCCGTTCCGGCCCCGCCCTTGAAGTCAGTTTTGCGAAACCCGGTTGTAATTTCGTTGACGTCAACCGTCCTGCCATTTACCGAAAGCATCGTGTAGACGTCGTAAAGCCAGGGGTTCTCGGGACTCCAGAAGCGCGCGGAGTGAAGCAGTCCCGCCGCCGTCAGGATAGTCTTGTCACCGGCAACCAGGTCGGCCGGGTGGCCCTCGAAGCGGGCGCAAACACTTCCGTTGTCATCGGCGATCACGACCGACAGCTTCACGGTGGCGCGATCACCGGATTCGTTGCGCACCTCCGAGTCGACAGTGACGCGGGCGCTTTTGCCGGCAATATTGTAGTCCCCGGCATGGACGTAGACGCCGGTGCTTTCGAGACCGTAATAGAGCGGCAGGGTTTGATGGATTTTCCCGGTAACGTGCAGCCAGACGTGCCGGTTAATCCCTCCGTGGTCGGGATTGAAGTCGTTGGCGTTCCACTGAAAGGTGGTATTGCTGGCGCGCTCGGCGTAAGTGGTGCGGTTATCGACCTTCACGGCGAGAACGTTGTCCTCGTTCCCAAACTGAACCGCGTCGGAGATGTCCACGCCATAGGGCGTCACCCCATTCTCGTAGAGACCAACCTGCTTGCCATTCAGGAAAATATCGCCGGACTGCCGCATGCCCTCGAATTCGAGGAAGATCTTATCCCCCGCGAGTCTGGCCGGAAGCTTGAAATGTTTGCGGTACCAGGCCACACCTTTGTAGGTGCCTAGGTCACCGCCGCTATGAGAGATTATTTGACGAAATGAGTCGACATCATTGAAAGTGTGGGGCGTGCTGATGACCGCCCAGGCGGAGTCGTCGAACCCGGGCGCTTCGGCGCCGGGCACGTCCTCGCGGATGAACTTCCAGTTCAGATCGAAATTCAATCTGGAGCGCGGCGATAATGGCGGCGCATAACGTTGCGGTTGAGCCGAGGCTCCATTCAAAAGCGCGCAAAGAAGCAGAATGAGGCATGCGCGTGTCTCCATGGACCAGACTTTACTCTGCCCTGTCCGGACGCGCAAGTGTCCGCGGCAGCACCGGGACGAGCGGAAGCCGGGTCACTCTACCGCGATAATGCCACGTCGCATCGCCTCGGAAACCGCCTGGGCGCGCCCGCTGCAATGGAGTTTGGAGAGCAAATTACTGGTATGCACCCGGACCGTACCCTCGCTGATCGCGAGCGCGACGCCGATTTCTCTATTGGACTTGCCTCTGGCGATGAGCGTCAGGATCTCCATCTCGCGATGGCTCAAAGCCGTCAGCGGGATTCGTCCGGCGAGTTGCGACGCGATCTCGGGAGGAACCACGCGCTGCCCGGCATGGACAGCCCGAATCGCATCGACAAGATCCTGGCCCTGTACGTCTTTCAGGATGTATGCTCTGGCGCCCGCCTGGAAGGCACGAAAGATATTCTCGTCGCCGCCGTAGTTAGACAGAACGATGATGCGGGCGCGGGGGAATTTCGCGACGATCGCGGCGATCGCGTCGATGCCACTCAGGCCGGGGGTTCGCAAATCCATCAGCGTGACGTCGGGTTGGTGTTTTTCGAAAGCGTCCACGGCCTGTCTGCCGTTGCCGGCTTCGACGACGGTGACCATATCCTTCTGGGTGTTGATGATCCCTTTGAGGCCCTCGCGGACCACGAAATGATCCTCGACGATCATAATGCGAATGTGCGGTGAGTGACTCATAGGGCTGCCTGGGTATCGGCACACTCGGCGAACGGCACAAAGATCGCTAATTCGGTACCGAGGCCGGGAGCACTGGTGAGTGTCATGCGCCCACCGATCCGCTCGGCGCGCTCGCGCATGCCGGTCAATCCATAGTGCCCCACGGTCAGAGGGATCGCGCTTGCCGCATCGAAGCCGCGGCCATCGTCGCGCACGGCCAGGACAAGGCCCTCGTTTTCGTAGCGCAGTTGGATCTCGATGGTCTCCGCATGAGCGTGTTTAAGCGCATTCGCCATAGCCTCCTGGAAAATGCGGACCACCGCTTTCCGCGCGACTGGGCTAAGCTGTTGCGGCGTGCCGGCCACCGTCACGACGGTTCGAACGCCGCCGCCCCCCACGAGCCGGCTGGCAATCTCGGGCAACGCGGCGGTCAGCTCGGCGCCTTCGAGCTCATCGGACCGTAGATCGGATACCGCGCGCCGTGCTTCAGCCAGACTGTACCGGGTCAGGACGCAGGCTTCGTCGAGCCGGCTCTTCACTCCCGGCGGGATCTCCTCCAACTGCATGGTGATCGAATCGAGTTGCAGCGCAATGCCCGCCAGATTCTGGGCGAAGGTATCGTGAAGATCCTGCGAGATCCGATGGCGCTCGGCCAGGACCGCTAAATACGTCGCCTTGATTTCATAGATGCGGAGCCGATAGAGCAGCCATGCGATCAGCAGCAACACCGCGGCGCAAACGCCCCAGAACAGCCGCGTATTATAGAAGCGCGGTTGCAGGTGGAAAGCAAAGGAAGCTCCTTGCTGGTTCCATTGTCCGTCCACGCTGCCGGCGATCACGCGGAAGCGGAAATCGCCGGGAGGCAGGTTGGCGTAATAGGCGAAGCTCCTGTCTCCCGCGTCCACCCAATCGGCATCAAAACCCGTGAGCATGTACTTATACCGGACTTTTTCCGGATTCAAATAGCTGAGCGCGGTGTAATTAATCTCAACCTCTCCGGCTCCCACCGGCAGACTGGGTTCGCCGCCCGTTTGCTGTTTCTGGCGGTTTACGCTGACGCTTTCGATATACACCGGAGGGACATACGAACTGGCAGTCAGGCGGTTGGGAGTCACCACCACGACGCCCTCCAACGTACTGAACAACAGCGAGCCGTCGGTTGTCTTCCATGCGACGGGCTGGTTGCCGACGTTGCCGGCGCGCGTTCTCATTCCGTCCCGCACGCCATAACTCACCGAGGTGACTTTCCTGATTCGCCCTGCCGCGAAATCCGCCAGATCGGCTTTGCTCACTTTAAAGAGCCCCTGGGAGGAGCTGAACCAGAAATTCCCGAGTCCGTCATCGAGAATGCTGTAGACGAAGTTCACCAGAAGGCCCGAGGCCGAGGTATAGGAGAAGAACTTCCCGTCCCGGAGCCTGCTGAGCCCGCCGCGGGTGGCGAACCACAGCGTTCCGTCCACATCCTCGTGAATGGCATGAACGCGGTTTCCAGCCAGGCCCGCTGCGGTCCCGAAGTTGGTGAACGTACCCTGAAAGAACCGGCTGACACCCGCGCCGACCGCGCTGATCCAGAGAGCGCCCTGGCGGTCGCGCAACAACGCCCGGATTCGATTTCCGGCCAATCCGTCCTGGGTACGATAATTCCGGAAATCCCTGCCGGTCCACTGGTACAGCCCATCCCAGTCGGTACCCACCCACATGCCGCCAACGGCATCTCGATAGATCACCGCGATGGCGGATGACGGCCGCCAGCCGGGGAAATCGGTGAGGCGGCCTTCTTCGCGCAGGAGCAGATCCCTGCCCGCGGCAATCCACAGCCGGCCTTGCGGGTCTTCCGCGAACGACCAGACGGGGCCCGATCGGCCTTCCGGAAGCTTCGTGTACGACACCAGCATGCCTGCCCGATACTGCCCGAACCCGTTGGAATTCCCCACCCAGACGTCGCCCCGCCGATCCTCAAAAACGGACCGCGCAATGTCGTTGGGCAAACCTTGGGGAGCAGGCAGAGCCGAGAGCGGTTTCACGCGAAGACGAGCCAGCCCATTGGACAGGAGTCCAACCCAGATGCTGCCTTCCCGATCGACATACATGCTGTACACCTTGCTGAAGCTGGTTCGTTCGTCCTGCAGAGGCAACCGTTCGAATCGCCCGTTCCGCAGGCGATAAATGGTCCGCCCCGTGGCCGCCCAGACGCCCCCGGAAGGGTCTTCGTAGAGCAGCGAGATGGGGATGGAAGGGCCGGGATGCGGCCGGAATGTGGCGACGGCGCCGTTCTTCCAATTCTTGACTACGCCGCTGCTGAAACCAATCCAGAGCGAGGAGTCGATGGCGCAGGCGAGTCTTTCGATGGATCCGTCGCCCTTACCAACGATACCAGCGAGGGGCTGAAAGCCGCCGTCGGAGTAACGGAGCACCTGCGAACCGGTGGCCACATACACGCTACCGGGAGAACGCGCGCAGATGGCATCGCGGGCAACGCCGGTGGAGCCGCCGGGTGCTTCGATGCGCGTAAACCGACCGTGCGAGTATCGGCTGAATCCGCGCGCCGTGGCGATCCAGAGATCTCCCGACGCGTCCTTCTCGATGTGGGTAACGACATCGTCGGGCAGGCCGTCGGCGGTGGTGAAGGTCCTGAACCGGCCATCCTTGAACCGGGTGAGGCCTCCTCCGTAAGTGCCGATCCACAGCGCGTGTTCATCGTCTTCCTGCAATGCCCAGACTTCGTTGTCCTTCAGACTACCGGTCTCCACTGTAAAGGCCCTGAAACTGGCTCCGTTGAAACGGACGGCGCCACCATCGGTTCCCAGCCAGAGGTAGCCGTCGTGGGTTTGCACAATGGCCCGGATTCTGGACTGCGGCAGGCCCTCCGGCTCGCGCCATATGTCGATGCCATAGCCGGGGACTCCTGACGGAAGCCCGGCTCCCGCCGCGGCCGCCAGCGGCCTGGCCTCGATGAGCAGCGCCAGCAGGAACAGGACGTGGAAGATGGTACCGAGCCATGAGCATAGCCGAGTGATCGGCGCTGCGGCGCGCCAATCGCCGTCGCGAAGGGCCGATATCGGGTTTGCGTTCGGTGTCACCATCAACCGCCCGCGGAACTATGCAAAAAGCATAGATCTAGATATGCCTCGGATATAGCTTATAGTACGGCAAACGAGTAATGACAATTGCGTCGATGTGCCATAGGATACATCAGTCAAGCTTCTGGGGACACTGTGATCGGACTGAAACCGCATGCAGGTATCCGCCTGCGCGAGAGCGCCGTGTTTGCACGCTTCGGATACAGCAACGGTTGCAGGCGCAGTTCATGGGCCGGTCTAGGGCGAACGTCGGGGTCGTTAGTTAAGTAATGGAGGATACCATGCGAGTGTTCTTAAGCTGCCTTGTGGCAGCGTTTCTGTCCGTGTCGATTACTACCGCACAGGTGGGCGGTGGAGGAACCATTCAGGGAACCGTGTCTGATCCTTCCGGCGCCGTCGTGGTGGGCGCGACTATCACCGCGATCAGCGTGGCGACTGGATTTGCAACGGTCCGCAAGACGACCGATGCAGGGTTCTTCGCGCTTTCTCCGCTGCCGCCGGGCGAGTATTCAGTCACCGTCAAGGCGGAAGGATTTGAGACATTCACCCAGGAGCACATCATTGTGGACGCCCTGGCCACGGTAGGATTGAGTCCGAGGTTGACGCTGGGCTCGTCCACTCAATTGGTCACGGTGGAGGCCGCGCCCCCGCTGCTGCATACTGACGATGCCACGCTCGGTTCGACCATGGAGAATAACATCTATGCGGCGCTTCCCCTTGCCATGAACGGAGTACCCAGGGACCCCACGCAGTTCATCGCGCTGGTGCCCGGCGTCGATAATGCCAGCACGCAGGCTGCCGGTCCCACCACCGCCGCTTTCAACGGAGGCCAGACCTACCAGAACGAAGTCTATCTTGAAGGGATGCCTCTTACCAGCGCGGGGACCGAAGGCGACACGCGCTATCTGGCGTTTGCCGTGTCCGTGGATGCGGTGGATCAATTCCAGGTGGAGACCAACAACCCCAAGGCTCAGTACGAAGGCCAGGGCATCGAGAACTACGTGGTGAAATCGGGGACCAACGAATTCCACGGAGGGGTCTTTGAATACTTCCGCAACACGGATCTCGATGCGCGCGGTTTCTTCCCGGCGACAACGCCGGTTGAGCATCAGAACGAATACGGCGGGCTGATCGGGGGTCCCATCAAGAAGAACAAGCTTTTTTTCTTCGCTAACTACGATGGGTATAAGTACGACTCGGGATCGATTCCCAACCTGCAGTCCATCCCGACCACGGCGGAGCAGTCCGGCGATTTCAGCGCGCTTCCGGCGATCATCTACGATCCGGCATCCCAATCCTGCACTGGCGCGGTGTGTACGCGAACGCCGTTCCCCGGCAACGTGATCCCTTCCTATCGAATCTCCGGTATTTCGAAATCGCTGCAGTCCTTCCTTCCCGATCCGACGAACTCGAACATCCAGAACAACTACCTGGCAGTTCTGCCAATTCTGGTGAACACCTGGAACAACACCGACAAGGTGGATTACTACCTGTCGGAAAAAAATCGGCTCTCCGGGTTCTACGCCGGCGGGAATTATGCCACTAACTTCACCGGCAGTCTCAGCCAAACCGGTGCGGGCGTGCTGCCGGAGCCTTACACGCAAGGCCGCATTGTGGAGGAAGCAGTCAAACTCGGGCAGATTCACGACACCTACACCATCTCACCCACTCTTCTGAACGAGGTCAGCTATTCCTTCAACCGCATTTACATCCCGCTTCAGAATCCCACCACGGCGGGGGATTATCCCCAGAAAGCCGGTATTCAGGGCTTGCCGGCCACGGTGGTGGATGAGACTTTCCCGGACATTAGTTTCACCGGCACCAATTCGCCTGGTGGTTGGCAGGGAACCAACGCCCACTTCTACGACGAGGCCGCCAATACCTTCAGCCTGCAGGACAACGTGGTGTGGGTTAAGGGCAAACACTCGCTGACCTTCGGCGGCCAGTTCCAGGCATTGCAGGACAATGAGACGCAAACGCTGGACGCCGCCTTCACGTTCAGCAGCGTGCAAACCCAGGGGTACAATTCCGCTGGCACTTTGTTGTCCACCACCGGCAACGCATACGCCAGTTATCTGCTCGGCGCCGTGAACAGCAGCAGCGTGGTGGACGATGCGGTGAACGAGACGGGCGGGCGTTACAAGGACTACGCCCTCTATGTTCAGGACGATTGGAAAGTCAGTTCGCGTCTGACTCTGAACCTCGGTCTGCGCTGGGACTACATGGGCACGTTCTACGAAGTGAATAATGTGATGTCCTTCTTCAACCCGACGCTGCCGAATCCGGCTGTGGGGAACTATCCGGGCGCGCTGGAGTTCGCGGGCAGCGGCACCGACAGTTGCAACTGTCAGGATCCCGTCGATCCTCACTACAAGAACTTCGGCCCGCGCCTCGGAGTGGCGTATCGTCTGGATGACAAGACCGTATTCCGTGCCGGCTACGCCATTATGTATGCGCACGTCGGCGCCGTTGGCGGACGCAACAACTCGCGCATGGGACTTAGCCAACTCGGATTCAACGCCACCGATAACGCCAGCAGCCCGGGCAACAACGCTCCGGCCTATTACTGGGACGCCGGCGTTCCTCCCATCGCCCAGGCGCCACCGTTCATCAACGCCGGTTACGGGGCAGGTTCTATCCCCGCGAATAAAACGGGCTATCAGGACCCCACTTACGGCGATCCCAACGGCGGCAGACCGCCGTATTACGAGAACTGGAACGCCGGTATTCAGCGCTCCATCACGCCGAACATGACCCTGGGTGTCGCCTACACCGCCAGCCTGGGCAAGTTCCTTCCGGGTCCCGACAATGGCAGCGGATCGCCCATCAATACGACGCCGCTGCAGTACCTGGCGCTGGGACCGCTGCTCACGGCAACGGCTAACGCCACCAACCTGGCCGCGGCGCAAGCGATTTTCCCGAACATCGGGCCGCCATTCGCTAACTTCGTGGGAACTATCGGCCAGATGCTCCGGCCCTTCCCGCAATACACCACCATCAGTTCGCCCTGGTTCGATGTCGGGCAGTCCAACTACCAGGCAGGCCAGCTTACCTTTAATCGCCGGTTCTCCGGCGGCCTCACGTTCACCGGAGGCTACACGTACAGCAAGGAACTGGACAATCTGCTGACCACCGCCCGCGACCCCTTCGACTACGAAATCGAAAAAGCGCGCGGTACCATCGACCACACTCACGTGCTCACCAGCGCCATTTCTTATCAGTTGCCTTTCGGGGCCGGGCGCAGATTCAACACGGACAATTCCGTCGCGCGCTCGGTGATCGGCGGCTGGAACCTCTCCGGAATCGTCACCTTCTCCACGGGCGCGCCTCTGTCCATCACCGGCAGCAATTGCAACGCCGGAGGCATTCTGGGCACCTGTTTTCCCAACATTAATCCGGCCTTCAGCGGCGACGTCCGCATCAACGGCAATTACGGGACCGGGAATGTCCTTGGATCGTCGCCGACTTCCTATCTGAACCGGGCGGCGTTCATAGACCCCGCTCCTTACACATTCGGCGACGCCCCGAGGACCGCCCCCTTCGGTCTGAATACGCCGTACCTGGGTGATGTCGACATCAGCCTGCGCCGCGACTTCGCGATTCGCGAGAGCATCAAGCTGTCCATCCAGGCCGATGCTTTCAACGTGTTCAATTTTGTCGACTTCGCTGCGCCTGGTCTAAACCCCGATCAGGCCAGCTTCGGCACGCTGACCTCGCAGGCCAATCAGCCGCGGAAATTGCAGCTCAACGCGCGCATTACCTTCTGATCCACGGCCGGGCCGGGACGGACGAATCGGCACCAGCGTTCGTCCCGGCATTCTTATACCAACCGCGTTCCGGTAAAACTCCGCATAAAGATGCAACGTAGGACCTTTCTTTCGTTTTCCGCCGCGGGGATGTCGATGTTGAAGCGCGGACCTGCGGAAACGCGGGACCCCGGTGGCGTTTTGGTGGGCTGGTTGGGCGGCGCCGTGCCGGTGCTCGACAGCGGCGTGAGCTGGGGTGTGCCTTGGCCGCGCGGGACGGTTCACCGGGATGAGGCCTTTACGCTCGTCGCCGCGAATGGGACGGCGCTTCCGTTGCAAAGCTGGCCCATGGCGTACTGGCCCGACGGGTCCCTGAAATGGAGTGGCTTTGCTACCGTCGCGCCCGCCAATGCCGCAGGGCCGTTCCACCTTGCTCCGGGCAGTCCCCCGCCTGCATCCGGTGCGGCGCCGGTGGCCGTGAAAGACAGCGGTGAGGCTATCGAGATCGATACAGGTGTGTTGCAGTGCCGCGTCCCGCGCCAGGGTTCCTTTTTTATCGAGTCGATGAGCCTTGAGGGCCGCGTGGTGGCCCGCCATGGCCGTCTGGTATGCACGGTTGCGGATCGCCCGGACCTCGACAGCGGGGGCATCCTGCGTATCGAGAGTTTCTCGAGCCGCATCGCGAAAGTCACGGCGGAGCAGACCGGTCCGCTCCGCGCGGTCGTCAGGATCGAGGGCGTGCACAAGGCGGACGAGGGTACACGCGAGTGGCTGCCGTTTACGGTTCGGCTGTACTTCTATCGCGGGCAGGCGGCTGTAAGGCTGGTTCACTCCATCGTCTTTGATGGCGACGAGCATAAGGACTTCATTCGTGGGTTGGGACTGGCGTTTGCGGTTCCCCTGCGCGAGCAGCTGCAAAACCGTCACGTGCGGTTCTCGGGCGAAGGCGCAGGGTTGTGGGCCGAGCCTGTTGAGCCGGTCACCGGGTGGCGCCAGTTGCGCATCGCCGGGCGCACCAATGTTTTCGCGGATCAGGTGGAGGGCAGGCGGATTCCGAACAAGGAGGAATTCGACGCGGCGGGGCAGAACCTGATTGCCGACTGGGCGGTGTGGGACTCGTTTAAGCTGACTCAGCTTTCCGCGGACGGGTTCACCATATACAAGCGCACAAACCCACAGAGCTGCTGGCTGGAGGCCGGCGCCGGCCGGCGCGCCTCCGGTCTTGTGTTCGCGGGCGACGCGACCGGCGGCCTGGGCATTGCGGTGAAGAACTTCTGGCAATCGTTTCCCTCGTCGCTGGAGTCGCGGAACACGACCAGCGATGCCGCCGATCTGCGGGTGTGGTTGTGGTCTCCGGATGCGCCGGCGATGGATTTACGGCACTACGACACGCGAGCGCATGGGCTGAGTTCGAGTTACGAAGACGTGCAGCCGGGCTTCAGCACGCCGAACGGAGTGGGGCGGACCAGTGAGTTGATGCTGTATCCCAGCACGGGAGTCCCGGCGCGGCAGGAAACCGTGCAACAAGCAGAAACGGCCGCTCAACCGCCACTGCTCGTATGTACGCCGGAGTATCTCCACTCGGTGCGGGCATTCGGTATATGGAGTCTACCCGATCGCTCGACCCCGTTAAAGCGAACGGTTGAAGATCGATTGGACAAAGCGCTGGCGTTCTATCGAAGAGAGGTGGAGCAACGGCACTGGTACGGCTTCTGGAACTACGGGGATATCATGCATGCCTACGACCCCGTACGTCATGTCTGGCGCTACGATGTCGGCGGCTTCGCCTGGGACAACACCGAGCAGGCCAGTGACCTGTGGCTGTGGTACAGCTTCCTGCGCACGGGCCGGGCGGAGATTTTCCGCATGGCGGAAGCGATGTGCAGGCACACCAGCGAGGTGGATACGTACCATTCCGGGCGTTTCGCGGGGCTGGGCTCGCGTCATAACGTGCGCCACTGGGGTTGCGGCGCCAAGGAGGCGCGAATCAGCCAGGCCTTCGCCCGCCGCTTCCATTACTACCTCACCACCGACGAACGTACCGGCGACATGATGCGCGAGGTCCTGGACGTGGACTATAAGATCATGGAGTTTGACCCGATGAGGGAGGCCGCACCCCGGACCGATCCCATCCCCTATCCCGGCCGCATGCGCGGCGGACCGGACTGGCTGGCCTGCGTCGGGAATTGGATGACCGAGTGGGAGCGCACGGGCAACACCCATTACCGCGATAAGATTCTTGCTGGTATGGACTCGATTGCGAAGATGCCATACGGATTCATGTCCGGACCGAGTAACCTGTTCGGCTACGATCCGAAGACCGGGAAGCTCTACACGCTCGCCCAGGACCCGTTTGGCACGTATAACCTGCAGATCATTATGGGCGGGGCGGAACTGGTGTTCGAATTAAACGATGTGATCGACCATCCGGGTTGGCAAAAAGCGTGGCTGCAGTACTGCCGGTTGACCGACGCTAAAGAAGACGTAGTGGCCAGGGACATGACGACCGGTGAGGAGGGTAGCGACGGCTCCTGTGCTGGCCACGGCCGCGCGGCCGCGTACGCTTATTTGAAGACCAGGAACCCCGCATTCCTCGCCCGCGCGTTAGGCGACGTCATGGGGGGGGGCAGGATGCCGGGCGGCGTGATGCGGCGCGTGGAGGGGCCGGCGGTGCTCAATCCGATCGACGAATCGGCCGACGCGTGGACCAACGGCGCCGCGCAGACGTCCCTGACCCTCATCTCCGTGCTGGAGATGTGTAAGGATCGGCTACCCGAGAATCTTCCCGCGATGGCAGGTTAACTCGGCCTTTTGAAACCGCTAATCTCAGCTCTCGGATTCCTCCTGATCGCGTCGACGGGCTTCGCGCAGGTGACGGTGAAGGATGATCCAACGTCGGCGAACCTGAACGACGGGATCATCGCCGCAAGACTCGACAAGCAAACGGGAAGGATCGTCTCGCTGACGTTCGACGATGTCGAACTTCTGGCGGCGGGCTCGCGGGGCATTTGGTGGACGCCGGAGTTCGATGGCACGGGCAATCCTGTTTTTCGGCTGGTAGACGACCCGGAGAAGAACGGTGGACGGCGCGCGGAAGTGGCGGTGAAGTCGAAGTTCGCCGCCGCCGATGTGGAGGTGCATTACGCGCTCAACATCTCCTGCAACACGGCACTGTATGCATGGATGGTTCTGGATCATCCGGCGGCGTATCCCGATCTGCGGATCAAAGAAGGGCGTATCGAGTTGAAGCCGAATCCGGAAGTCTTCGATCACCCGGTTGCCGGCGCGAGCCGCATGGCAGACGCGCCTGCTTACGGTTGGGCCGGCGGCAAACGAGCCTTCGGCATCTGGATGATCAATCCCGGCAACGAGTACCTGGGCGGCCCCGCCGCGCTCGTCGACGCCGAAAGGGATGCCGCGCCCATCCTGCTCCACACCTGGCATGGCCGCCAGGAACTGGTTGTCCCGTCGGGCGTGGCATGGAAAGAGATCGTCGGCCCGTTCATGATCTACGTGAACGCCGGAGGCGGGCCCGACGGTTTGTGGAAGGATGCGTTGGCCCAGGCGGCCGATGAACGCAAGGCGTGGCCGTACATGTGGCTAAGCGATCCTGAGTATCCGCGCGCGGCCGAACGGGGCTCGGTGACCGGGCAACTGGTTCTGAGCGGTTCTCCGTCGCCCGGCGTGAACATCTCCACAGCCTGGGTGGGCCTTGCGGCCCCCTTGCACACTACTTACCAGTATTGGGCGCGGCCCGAAGCGAGCGGCCGATTCGAGATACGCGCGGTTCGGCCCGGGACTTACACGCTCTGCGCAACCTTCGATGGAGCGCCGGGCCAATACAGCCGTGAAGGCGTAACGGTAAGGGCCGGGGATTCTCGCGATGTCGGCAAAGTGGTGTGGCCGCCAGCCCGCCCGGGCACAGCAAAATGAACTGGCACTTACCTGCACAGATCACCGCCTTAACAGTCCGGGCGGTGCCCATATGGCGCGGCCCGGTCAGAATTCCAAGCCGCAACGGCAATGGAGTGATTGCGTGAATTAACGCAAGGAAGTATTAGAAAGATTTCCTGTCGGCCCGATCCATGTATGTGTCGGGAACGCCACGCGTGAAGCGGACGGCAAAGTCTTCCACCTTGTCCAGCACGAACATGGGCACGTTCGGAACTCGTGGAGCGTTCAAATTCAATATGCGAATGCCTTTGACGTCGCTGAAAGCGATGAGAGGGCGGCGATCCTCCTTCATGAAACTGATCTCAACATCCGTCAGTTCCACGCCGCTGGCGTGGCGGATATAGAAGCCCGAGACAGGCATGTCGCCGAACATTCGCGGCTCGGGATAATCCTTCTCGTTTTCCTCAGGAATCAGGGCCGATTGTTCGGCGGTTCCACCACCCCGGTAGACAATGCGGATATTGTTCAGCTTCACGTCCTCGATGGGATGTCCAGTAATGCCGCTGATGATCGAGCCAAACCGGGGATCGGCATCGTACACCGTCACACTGCTTATGGTGATCCGCCGCATTGCGCCCACCGGCGTTCCTGCTGGTGCTCGCAGGCGCGCTCCCAGGCGCAAAAAGATTGGCGAGTTGCCGATATCGCGCATGGTGATGTTGCTGATGACAACATCTTCCATATCCCCGCCATCGACGGCTTCGAGCGCGAGCCCTCGGGAACGAACAAAGACGCAATTTGAAATGGCGATGTTCCTGAAGCCGCCGTTCGATTCCGTTCCGAGCTTGATGCGCCCCGTAGGACTCCCGCGATCGGGCGCGCGCGGATCGTTCTGTTCAAACTTGCCGCTGTGGAATGTGCCGCGGTCCCAGCCGCTGACCTGACAATTCGTGATGGTCACGTTTTCTGTTGCCCTGGCGAACCCCAGAGCGTAGCTGCTTTTCAGCACAATAGCGTCGTCCCAGGGCGAATTCACTGAGCAGTTCGATACCCGGACATTGCGGCAGGCGTCGATGTCTATGCCATCGCGGTTCGTGTCGATTTTCACGTTGTCGATGGTCAGGTTATCGACGCCGGTAACAAGAATGCCGAAGTGCCCGGCCATCAGGATGGACACATCCCGAATGGTGACGTTGCGGCAGAGCTTCAGCGCAATCGCCTTGTTGCCCGTGCGCGGCGCTTCACCGCGGGTCAATCCAGTACCATGGATCACGCCCGGCCCAAGGATGGAGATGTCCTCCAGGTCCTCACCCCAAATGAGACTGTTGTGCCAATGACTGTGGCCGAAATCCTGAAACGCCGCGAAGCCGCTGGGTTCGGGCGGATCGTAGGCTTCGGGAAGGGATGACGCCTCGATCACCGCGCCGGCTTCCACATACAGGCTAATGTGACTCTGCAGGTGAATGGACCCGGAGAGGTAAATGCCGGCAGGAAAGTAGATGGTCCCCCCGCCCGCCGCGCGGGCCGCGGCGATGGCCCGGTTGATTGCGGGGCTGTCGAGGGTGACTCCGTCGCCTTTGGCGCCGTAGCTTCGAACGTCGTAAGTCGCCACGGGCGCCGCGGCACTCATTGAAACAAGAGAAGAGAGCGCGAGAAACGCGATTGCTGGCAAACGAATGGGCATGGTGGTTGGCCAGTGCCGGTCAGCGGCGAGCCGCGACCTTTTGTGGTTGGGATAAAGTCCCCAGGTAATTGCCGTAACCAACAATCACGGTGGATGCCACAAGTATGGAAATGCTCAATGCAAGCAGGCCCCTTGTCCGCCTGCTCACACCTTTCCATTCGTGCAGCGCGATCCCCCAAAGACTGCTGAAGATGATGATGCTGGCCATGTGCAGCGTCCAACTGGAGAACTTGTAGGCGCCCATCTGCGTCTCGCCCATCGTATAAAAGAAGAACTGCATGTACCAGGTTGTGCCGGCCAGCGCGCAAAACGCGTAGTTCCTCAGCATGGGGATGCGCGCCGCGTCGCCGCTGTCTCCGGAAAGCCGAACCTGGGCGCTGAAATACTGATGGCCCGTGCGATTCCTGACGTTCAGAATCAGGCACCAAATCACGTTTGTGGTGAATCCGCCGAGCAATACCACCACCAATATCGGCAGACCCTGCCACAGTGGGGCCGTACCGTGACGCATAGTAATGGCGCGAACCGGTGCGCCGGCCGCGAGCGCGTAGGAAAAGCAGGCGCTCATGATGCCGGAAAAGGTTGCCACCAGAATGCCCTTTTTCAAGTTGAACTCCCTGATGGCCGCTTTCTTCTGCTCCGCCGACGTTTCTCTTTCCTTGGAAATGCCCGCCAGACCGGCGAAAACGATGCCCGCCAGGCAAACGGCGATGCCAAAGACAATCACCAGCCCCGATCTGGTGCCCAGTACCGTGGTAAAGAAGTCGCCTGCAAAAATGGGCGGCATCAGCGTGCCAAAGGCAGCGCAGTATCCGAGGACCATGGCCATGCCCAGCGACATGCCGAGGTAGCGCATGGTCAGCCCGAAAGTCAGGCCACCAAATCCCCACAGTACGCCAAAGAAATAGACCCAGAACAACGTAATCGGCGGGGTTTCGCGCAAGGTGGCGCCCAACTCACTGGTCAGCAGCGAACCGATCAGCACGGGCGCGATGATCCAACTGAACACCCCACCGGCAAGCCAATACGTCTCCCAGGACCATTGCCTGACCTTACGGAACGGCGCGTAGAAACTGCCGGACGCGAGGCCTCCCAGCCAGTGAAACATGACGCCAATAACCGGATTCGGGGTCAATCGCAACATTGTACATGGGACGGCGGCGCATGTCGAACAGGATCGGACGAGCGTCCGTCATTTTACAATGCGTAACGGCCTCGGGACTCGCCAGGTGACCGGCACTTCTATTCCGCGCCCCCGTGGCTGCAGGAGCGCGTCCGTTGGCGGTGTCTCGAGACACTTACCCACCCGTTCGCTCGACGTTGCGTTTTGAGACTCAAAACTGTTACACAAGTCTTGCAGGCCCCGTGAAGGCTTCCAACCACAGCCGGTATATGGTCAAATCCGTAATGCACGCCTCCCGCGTGCTGGAGGCGTTCCAGAACGCCGGTGACGTTCTTCGATTGAAGGATGTGGTGGCTCGCACCGGATTCAACAAGGGCATGTGTTTCCGGCTGCTCTACACGCTGCACCATTGCGGCTTTCTGGAAAAGGTGGACGAGAATCAATACCGGCGGGTCACCGAGATTCGGCCCCGCCGTTTGTACCGGATCGGCTATGCGGCGCAAGGGCAACACGCCTCCTTCGATCGCGAGGTTCGGGCGAGTCTTTCGCGCGCGGCCGAACGCAACCGCGTCGAACTGGTCATTGTCGACAACCGCTACCAGCCGAAGATGGCCCTCCGTGGCGCCGACTACCTCATCCGGGAGAAAGTGGATCTGGTGATCGAGTTTCAAACCGATGAGGGAACCGCTCCGGCCATTGCCTCCAAGTACGTGGAGGCCAAAATCCCGTTTATCGCGATCGACATCCCGCACCCGGGCGCCACCTATTTCGGCGCCAATAACTACCGCGCCGGTTTGCTGGCAGGCAACTACCTCGGGCGCTGGGCGAAGCGGCACTGGGCGGATGAAGTGGAACAAGTTCTCCTCATCGAACTGCGGCGTGCCGGATCGCTGGTGAGCGCGCGCATGCGTGGCGTACTTGCGGGCATCGGCGAGACGATCCGCCTGGGAGAGCAATGCCGCACGGTGTCAGTGGACGGCGACGGGCGGTTTCAAACCAGCATGGAGCGGGTTCGCAAGCACCTGCGGGAGTCCGCGGCCAAACGAATTCTGGTGGGCGCAGCCAACGATTCCAGCGCACTGGGAGCCCTGCGCGCCTTTCAGGAAGCGGGGCGCGCGAATCACTGTGTGGTGGTGGGACAAAACGCCGAACCCGAAGCACGCGAAGAACTGCGCTCGTCCCACACCCGTTTGATCGCTTCGGTGGCGTATTTCCCGGAGAAGTATGGAGACGGCCTCATCCGCCTCGCTCTGGACATTCTGGCTCGCAAGCCCGTGTCGCCGGCGGTCTTCACGAATCACCAAATTATAACGCCGGAAAACGTCGATCACTTTTATCCGAACGACAAACTCCTGATGCCGCACGCCGGCCTTTACTCCAGATAGAAGACTTCCTTCATCATCGCGAACCGTTCGCCGGGCTGTTTATCGATCACCGGCTCGAACAGGTTGCTCATGAATTCCTGCCAGCGCCGATTCACCGGGTCGCGATCAAGTTCATCCCAGGCTTTCTCGAAGTCATCGACGCGCAGCGTGAGGAACAGATCCTGGCCGCGGCGGAAGATCGAGTAGTCCGACACGCCGACTTCTTTCAGTTTTTGAAGCAGTTCCGGCCAGACGCGCTGATGCTCGCGCTCGTAGTCCTCAACCGCTTCCGCCCGAACGCGCAGCTTAAATGCATAACGAGGCATAAGTCCTCAATTCCGGCCTGACAGCGCCGTCTCCGCCCAGGCGGCTTGCGAGGCCGCCGCGGGCCTGATGCCCGCCCCGCAGCTGCTTGCGATGATCGGCGTCAACCGCTCGGTCGCCGCACTTCGGAAAGTTGCACGCGGTCTTCGGGATTTCTGCAAGTCCGCACTAGGCATAACTGGACACGGAGGCCAGGTTCTTCTCGCTTCGCTCCGTTGTGATTCTCTCCAAATACCCGCTTTCCCGGAATGCGTCCATGGCATCGGCGGGCAAGCCCTTCGATACAGCCCATTCGCGAATCGCGGGACGCACATCGGTGGAGAACGCGTCTTTCAGGCAGCCCTCGGCATTCACCAGGTCGCACCGTTCCTGATAAGTATCCAGGGTCTCGTGATCCACCAGAGCTGCTTTGGCGTACAACTCCAGCGCGGTGGTCACCGTCTGAATCATGGCCTCTATTTTGCCCTTCAGATTGTGACTCTGGTCGATCATATAAGCGATTCCGGCCGCTCTGCCCGTCTCCCACTTGAAGTGCAGAATCTCGTGGAAGATGCGAAACACCTGATAGGGATCGATGGAACCCAGCGTCAGGTCATCGTCAGCATAGCGGCGGTCGTTGAAATGAAAGCCTCCCAACATGTCCAGGTCCAGCAGCCACGCCACGATCTGCTCGATATTCTGCGATTGATAGTGATGACCGGTATCGACCAGCACCCTGGCATTTGGTCCGGCGCCTTTCGCAAACAGCAGGGCCATGCCCCAGTCCGCGATGTCAGTGTGATAGAAGGCAGGCTCGAACGGTTTGTACTCGATCAGCATCCGCTGGTCCGTACTCATTCGTGCATAGGCCTCCCGGAGGCCGTCCTCGAACCATCTGCGGCGGTGCCGGATGTTCTGGGTGCCGGGATAGTTCGATCCGTCCGCAAACCACAGAGACACATCCCGGCTGCCGAGGCGCTTGCCGATTTCTATGCTGGCGGCGAGATGATCCAGGGCCTGCTGGCGGACGGCGGGGTCGGGGTTGCCCAAAGATCCGTACTTGTAGAGCTGATCCTGAAAAACGTTCGGATTGATGGCGCCCGGGCGCACGCCATAGCTGGCGGCGAGCTGCTGCACGGCGTCCGCGTCCGCTAAACCGTTGGGCAGGTCCCACAAAACGTGCAGGGCCACGCTGGGGCAAACGCCGGTACAGCGGTGCACCTGACCGGCATCGCTCAGTTTTTCCGCGATGGTGTGGGCGGCCGCGGGTTGAAGGAATTTGCCGAAGCGCGTGCCGGTGTTGGCGAATCCCCAGGAAGGCAGCTCAATCCGGAACTGGTCCAGGGCTCCGATGAGGGCATCGCTCTGTCGCGTCGTGAACATTTGCAACCGTCAGTCTATATGATTCGCGCGGCTCACCGGCTGGGTCAATGGCGGGGAAGCTCGGCCGCTGCGTTTCGTATCGCGAAACAGACACGACAGCCCAAGACCCTCCAGGAACCAGCCCGCGGCATGCCATGACGCTCCGGCCATCGCTGGAACAAGCGTCCAATTTCTGCTGGCAAAACGTTGTTTTATTTCGAGCCTTCACTTTGGCGCCGGCCTGGGCCAACGCTATAGTGAGGCAATGCCAGTATCCACCGCCGGATCCCGACACGTGAGCTATCTTTGGAATGTCGCCCGGACGAAGGGCCTCACCGAGGAGGAGTTGCTGGTCTACCGCTCCAACCTGCTGGGAGCAGACCAGCGCATCACGAACACCGGCGGCGGCAACACCTCGGCGAAACTTAGGGTGCCCGATCCGCTGACGGGAGAGCTCGTGGAGGTGCTTTGGGTCAAAGGATCGGGCGGGGACCTGCGCACCAGCACGCTGGCGAATTTCGCCTCCCTGTATCAGGACAAGTTGCTCGGTCTGCGATCCGTTTACGCGAAGCAGGCGT
>JBEKFB010000026.1:0-22103 GCA_050013535.1 Bryobacteraceae bacterium
CCGAAGGTGAAATTCGGATCGAAGCCCTGGCCAGCCATGGCGTAATATCCGGCTCCGCTGGCGTGGTTCATGGTCAGTACGATCTTCGGAACCGTCGCGCAGGCCATGGTCTCCACCATCTCGGCGCCGGCCCGTATAATCGCCCCGCTTTCCGCTTCCGCACCTACCATAAATCCAGAGACATCCTGAAAGTAAACCAGCGGCACGCCCCCGCGGTTTGCGTTCTCGACGAAATACGCAACCTTCCTCGCCGATTCCGTGTACACGATGCCGCCGATCCGTGGCCCTTCGGCGGACTTGAGGAACCCACGCCGGTTCGCGATCAACCCAATCGGCCGCCCGGCAAGACGGCAATTGGCGCACAGCATCTCCGGCGCGTAGTCGGGTTGGAATTCCAGATAGTCGTCACCGTCGACAATGCATCGCACCAAGTCTTCCATGTCGTAAGGAAGGCGATGGTCGGCTGGCATCAGATCGTACAGCCGCTCCGCCGGATTCGCAGGCGGCGTTCCGGTTGAGGTTGCGGCCCGCGGCGCTGGCTGCTCTCTGACCTTTTGGCGAATGAGACTGAGGCAATCGCGGTCGTCACGCGCCATATAATGTGCGACGCCGCTTACCGACGTGTGCATCCGCGCCCCACCCAGCGTCTCAGCATCCACACTTTGGCCTACCGCGCCCTTCACCAGATTGGGTCCGCCCAAGCCCATGAAGCTGACGCCGTCCACCATGATGATCACGTCGCTGAGCGCAGGCAGATACGCACCACCGGCGATACACGGCCCCATCACCGCGGCTATCTGAGGCACATGCAGAACCCGCCTCATGAGCGAGTTGTAATAAAAGATTCGCGCGGCCCCGTATTGGCCCGGAAAGATGCCGTCCTGCAGGGGCAGGTTCACCCCGGCCGAATCGACCAGATAGACGATGGGCAATCGGTTGCGCATCGCGATCTCCTGCGCGCGCAGGATTTTGGTGATGGTCTCCGGCCACCACGCCCCCGCCTTCACCGTCGCATCGTTGGCCACAATTACCGCCGGCCGACCCTCAATCTTCGCAAGCCCGGTGACCACGCCCGCGCCCGGCGCCTGCCCCTCGTACTGGTCATAGGCGATGAGCAGGCCGATCTCAAGAAACATCGAGCCGGGGTCGATCAACCCGGCGATACGTTCACGAGCGGTAAGCTTGCCGTCGCGATGCTGCTTCTCGATTTTCTTCGGACCGCCGCCCGCGCGCAGCTTCTCTTCGAGCGTGTGCAACTCGTCGACGAGCTCACGCATGCGGCCCGACGTCAGTTGTCCCGCCACCGTCGCGAGACTCCTCCGCCATGTGCGCCCACGTCGATGACCACGGCGATGACGAGAAAGACGAGATTGATCCCCGCGAGCGGCATGTGATTGTTCACTTCCCATGCGTACACAAGGGTGGTGAACGGCAGGAAGATGAACCCCAGCAAAGGCATCAACCACTGATGGTGAAACGCGCGGTCGAGATAATTGCTGAAGAAAAACAGCAGCACCAGAATGATTCGTGGCGAAAGCACGAGCAGGGCAATCAGCAGACAGCAGGGCATAAATGGCCGCACCTCCCAGGGGACCTGTACCGTAGAGTACCGTTCTTCTACACTGGTTGCATCCAATACCTGCTGGTAAGATTCGCGCTGTTCACGCTCGACTGGGGACCGCGCTGGTTTTCATTCGCGATCGCGAGGTCTTATACGCGGCTGCTCGATCTGTTCCTGCCGCGCCTGCGAGGCGTGGCGCGACGGAATCTGGAGCTGGCCGGATATCCGGCAGACGAGCGCGAAGCAATCATCGATGGCGTGTTCGCTTCCGTCGCCCGCCTGCTGGTAACTTTCGCTCGATTTCCACGGATGAATCGCGGCAACATCGGCCAGTGGATTCGCTATGAGGGGTTGGAGCACTTCGAGGAAGCAAAGCGCCATGGCCGAGGCGTTCTTTTCGCTACCGCACACTTCGGCAACTGGGAATTGAGCGCGTTCGCGCACGGGCTTCTCACCGAGCCCATGAATGTCGTGGTCCGGCCGCTGGATAACGCCGCTGTGGACGCTCTGGTGGAGGCCCGCCGTCAACTTTCCGGTAACCGGCTCATTCAGAAACGCGACGCCGCCCGCGGCATTCTGCGCGCACTCGCCTCCAACGAAGCCGTGGGGATTCTGGTAGACCAGAACTCGTCGCTGGCCGAAGGCGTGTTCGTGGATTTCTTCGGTGTGCCCGCGTGCGCCAACGTGGCCTTTGCGAAGATCGCAGCGCGGAGCGGGGCTGCCGTGATCCCCGGCTTTGCCGTATGGGAACCGGCCGAGTCGCGCTATGTCCTGCGTTTCTATCCGGCCGTAGAAATCACCGGCGATGCCCACGCCGATACCCAGCGTTTACACTCTCTCCTGGAGTCTGTAATCCGCCGGAATCCCGGCCAGTGGCTCTGGATCCATCGCCGCTGGAAAACGCGGCCACCAAGCGAAGGGCCAGTCTACTGAGTCTTCCTCACTTCCCCGATATCCTCTGCTGCATCTCTTTGACCTTCTCCTCCGTCAGGAAAGCCGGCAGGTGGCCTTCGCTCGCACACGCCACATCCAGCGATTTTGCCGAACCGGCGTCCACAAACGCGCTCACCATATCATGCACGCAGGCCGACTCAGTCCCATGCGTGGCGTTCCTCAGAATCACGTGACGACTGTTGGGCAGATATGGCACAATCCGCTCGGCAACAGACGGCGGTGTGGCCGGGTCGTAGTCGCCCGACAGGATCAACACGGGAACATCGGAACGCACCGGATCGAGGAACGACTCCGGCGCCGGGCGCACGCCCCACTCCGCGCACGCCTTCTGCATGGATCGCACCCAGCCGGCGCCCATCCACGTCCCCGCCGTTTCCTTTGCGATGTCCGCCTCGGTGATCAACGGGACGTCCTCGGCGCACACAACCGACAGCAGCACCCCTTGTGCTATGCCGCTTCCAATCGAACTGACGACGGCGTATTCGGTGGTCGCAATAGGACTGAAGTCGCCCTGGGCAGCATGATGGATCATGTACGGCAACGAGCTCACGGCATCCGGCACGTACAACATGGGGCGCAGGAACGTAAGAAATGAATCGCGTGTCAGGCTGACCGTCTCCGGCGTCCTCTTCCTGATGTTGAATACGGTGACGGTGATGGGGCCGGCATCAAATCGATGGAGCGCAGCTTCGAAATCGGCGCTCAGGCTTGGAAACGCCTTGCCACACTCGGCATCCGCTACACAGGCGTGAAACAGGAACTCGAGCGAAGCCTGCACTGTCCTCGGGAACGCCAGCGGAATGCGGTAGTCGACCGGGGCCACCGACTCCAGAACTACGCTGCGGACGTGCGAGCCGTGCCGGCGCAAGTACACCATCGCCGCCGTTGTGCCGTACGATCCCCCGAAAACGTTGATGCGATCGTATCCCAGCGCCTGCCGCACCTCGTCCACATCGTCCGTGGCGATGCCGGTGTTGTACATGTTGAGATCGGCGACAGCGGCCAGCTTCTCGCGGCACGCGTGCACCACGGCCACATCTGTCACACTCTCAAAGGCCGCCTGAGCGGTAGCGCCAAGGTCGCAACGAAGGGGATTTGACTTGCCGGTCCCGCGCTGATCCACCAGAACCACGTCGCGCCGCTCGCGCAGTTTCCGCATGACGCCGCTGGGCGCGTAGGCGTCCACTGCGCCTTGTCCGGGTCCTCCCGCGAGAGCGAAGATGGCGTCTGGTTCGGGTTTGGAGGCGAGCGCTGGCAACACGTTCACGTTCAGCGCGATCTTCCGGCCGCCCGGCTTCGATCGATCTTCGAGAACCTCAAACGTGCCGCAAAGCGTCTGCTCTTCCTTGCCCGCCGGACCGCACGGAGTCATGGTCAGCGCACCACGTTTCACGGGAGGAAGTTGCTTCGCCGCTGGCGCCGAACCCGGCCGATAGAATGTCAGCGGGAGCGATGCCCCGCCTTGTTTCCAATCGCCGGCGATGGCCGTCCCCGTTTCGTTTAGCCGGCCGGTGAATTCCGCGCCAATCATCTTCAAAGTGAGCTTCACCGGGCCGTTCCCGTCGTGTTCCACCGTATCCACCGGAATGGTGATGCCGCCCTGATCCACCGATTCGATGGCGGCCTTTGGCGGACCATCCGCGGGCTGCGTTACCGTCAGCACGAGATGCAGACTCTGCGCACCCGCCTGGATGGCGCCCTCCCAGCGGCCGGTGATCGACTGCCCCTGTAGCACGGTCATCCATAGCAGGGCCCCGCACACACAAAGTGTCATCTTCATCTCATCTCCTTATCACGGCGCCCGGCAAGCTTCATCTCAGCGCGACCATGTAACTCCGCGGCCAAGAACGAGAATGAACAGTAAGCTTGCGAGTGCACCAGCGGCGATCCACGCAACGCCGCGCGCGATGGGGCCGGCACGTTCTACGTCACCGGGTCGCGGCCTCCGCATCATCGAAGGCAGGCTCAGCAAGCCTGCATTCGCGCCCAAAGTCGACGGCAGCGCCGACGCGACCACATAGAACAGTCCAAACGGGTTTAGCAGTCCGCTAAGACCGGACAAGATCCCGTCCGAAAAGTAAGGTGTCCAACACAGCCCGCGAAGCCGGCCTGGTTGATCGCCAGGTCGAAAGGGTCTCAGCGCCGTCGCCACCAGCAGCATGGAGGCGTAGTATGAGACCGCGCCAAGCGCAACCAATCCCACCCGCCATGCCCAATACGGTTGCAACCCGTGAATGACGGCCGCCCAATCGCCGAAATTGGCGACTCCTGAAAACAGAAAATAGCCGGTCCCGGTAAAGAGATTGCCCGCCATCGCCATTACAAGGAAGTAGCGAGTGGCCGGCTGGTAGCGCGACGCTCCCCGCAGGAGCAACCAGAAGACCGCCCCAAACAGCAGGTTCACCAGCGTCCCGCTCGCGGAGATCCATCGGGTCTCAATATCGCTCTGCAGCGCGACTGTGCTCAGGGTCAGACGATGGGCTCCGCTAAGCCACGCAGTCACGCCATGGCCGAGCCCTTCGTGCAGAACGTCCTGAAGGGTGCAAGCGAGGGCCGAGATCGCAATCACCGTGAGCCTGTCGTCCCTGGCGGAAGCCATGCTTGTCACCCCGCGTACTCGATCACCACGATGGTCACGTCGTCGGCCGGCACCTCGGACCCGATGAACTCCATCACTTCCCGTTCCAGAGCGCTCCGCAACTCGTCGCAATCCAACCCCGGATGTTCCCGGATCACCCGCGGCAACGCGGTTTTTTCGAAAAATTCACCGTCGGTATTCTCGGCTTCGGAAAGGCCATCGCTGAACAGCACGATGCGATCGCCCGGCGCAAGCCGTTTTTCCAGGACTTCGTACTGCGATGTCGCGAGCATACCTAATGGCAAACCGGTGCTCGGCAGCCGCTCAGGATCGCCGCTTCGCCGAATCAGCCACGGCTGCGGATGCCCGGCATTCGCCCAGCAGAGCACGCCGTCGCTGCGCACCGTGCAGTAACAGGCAGTAGCGTACTTCTCTCCGTTCGCGCGCGAATTGAGAAAATGATTCATCCGCGCCATCATCTGTTCCACCGGCATTGCCGCCTCGCTGCCCAACAGGAACGCGCCTTGCAGGAGCGCCGCCAGAATCGCCGAGCTTACGCCTTTCCCGGAAACGTCGGCCACCACGACAGCCCAGGTATCCGGATCCGTCTGGCGCATGTCGAAGTAATCTCCCCCGACTTCTCGCGACGGAATGGATGAACCGGCGGCGCGAAACCAGCCACTGTTGGGCAACTCCCGAGGCAGCAGATCGCTCTGAATCTTCTGCGCAACTCTCAGCTCCTCCTCGATGCGCTGCTTTCCGCGCTCTTGTTCAAGAAGCCGCGCGTTCTCGAGAATCGTGGAGGCTTCCAGCGCCAGAGTCTGCAGCAGTTCGCGGTTTCCGGCGGAGAGATCGGCATGAGTCTTGCGGGAATCCAGATAGAGCAGACCAACCGTGTCGCTCAGAGTGGTGAGCATCGTTTCCTGCGCCGACCCGGCTCTAACGCGCACCAGAGGCACGCAGACCACGCTGCGGAGTTCCAGATCGGCCACCGACATGGACGGCCGAATGCCTCGTTCCTCGGCGGGATCGAAGTTCATGCTGAGCAGCTCACGGCGCGAGTTCAAAGCGCGGTGGATTACCGACGTAGGCACCTGCAGGTCGGCATCGCCGAGAGCGGCGCCGGAGCGGTCGCGAGCAACGCCGATACGTAGTTCGTCCTGATCGCGCAACAGCAGAAAGCCGCGCTCTGTCGTGGTGATGGCGAGCGCCGCATCCACCACCGACGCGAGCACGTCATCCAGCGATAAAGATGTCTGCAATGCCCGCGCCACTTCCACCAGAGCCCGGAGTTTCCCCAGACCACCCGCGCCCGCTACTCCGGTACTCGCCGGCGCCGCAATCTGATCGAGCAGCCGCGCCAGCTCATCCTCTTCGCGGCTGAAGATCAATCGATACGAATCCGGAAACCCAAACTCGATTCGATCCGACGTCGACAACCGTTGCCTGCGGACACGCTGGCCGTTGACGTACACGCCGTGCAGGCTGTCCAGATCCTCCACGTACCAGTAACCGTCCTCGGCAACGATGCGCGCGTGGGTCCGTGAGGCCCGGTTATCGCGCAGCACCAGATGACAGTCGCTCTGGCGGCCAATGAGAAATGGGAGCGGTTCGAGAACTACCCGGGTCCGGGTGCCAGAAGGATTCACCACCACCAGCCCGGCCGTTCGCTCAGGCTCGTCCGCCTGCCGCGCACCGGACATCATCAGTGTCTCCGGGCAGTGCGGCCTGTATCGGGGATGCTTTCGGCGGCGGCCTCGGTTAGCTCGTGCGCGCGCAGAACCTGGCAGTGAGAGCAATAGCCGCCCACTTCCGTGCGAGCGAGAAGAATCTGAAAGCCGAAATGCGATTCGATCTGCCGGCGCAGCCTCTGGAGCGGTTCGCCGAAAAACTCCTCCACGCGCCCGCAGCGCAGGCAGATGACGTGAGCATGTTCGCCTTTCATGCGCGTCTCGTAATAATGCTGGTCGCCGGCGTGATGCATTAGGTCAAGCTCGTCCACAAGGCCGCCGTTCTTGAGCATCTTCAGAGTGCGGTACACGGTGACGCGATTCATCTTTGGGTCGCGCTCGCGGGCCAGATGGAAGAGCTGCTCGGCGTCCAAATGCGCACCTGATGTGTCGATCAGATCAAGAAGAATCTGCCGTTGGCGAGTGAGACGGACCCCGCGTTGACGAAGCGAATCCTTGATTCCCTCGGCGGGTGCTTCAGCGGTCTGGACATTGCGCTTCAATGGGGCTTCCGCTTTCATGAGATTATCACGAAGTGTGATGTGGGCTGTTTCAGGGTTGGCCGCAAAGCGAGAGCACCGGTATCGGTGCCCGCTGCTCATTGGTGTTCTGATTCTGCCAATGTGGATTCCGTCCACGCTCAAGGCACAGGGCGGCCCTCCCTACTACACCAATGATCCCGGCACGCCCGGCAGCCGAAACTGGGAAATCAATCTGGGATACATGCCGTTTCTCTACACGACGCAATCCACAACTCACAGGCCGGACGTGGACATCAACTATGGCGTGGGCGACAGGATCCAACTGACTTTGGAGACGGCGTGGCTGCGCGTCAGAAATGGTACGCAACCGCCAAAATACGGCCTCGAACAGGATCAACTCGGTTTGAAATGGCGTTTTTACGACCATAAGTCGTTTGCGATATCCTTGTTCCCACAGTTATCGGTCAATAATCCCGATCATTCCGTTCAACGGGGGATCACGCCGCCGGGCGCCAGCATCATTCTTCCGGTAGAGTTCACCAAGAAGCTCGGGCCGATTGACGTGAACTGGGAAGCCGGTTACAACGCAGTTCATCTGGGGCCGGATGGATGGATCGCCGGTCTGGTCGCCGGGAAAGACATTTCGAAAAAGCTCGAATTAGATGCTGAATTCTACCAGCTCGCCACCTTCGATCATTCTCAGAACCAACTGACAGTTGATGCGGGAGCCCGCTACAGGCTCCATCCGCCGTTTATCCTGCTTCTCATGGCCGGACGAAGCGTGGAGGCGGCGAGCAAGGGGCAGCCATACTTCATCGGCTATTTCGGAATGCAGTTTCTGCTTCCGCCGAAGCCGTTCGAATAGCGGCATCCGCTTCCGGCTCGGCTGCTGGAATCGTGCTGCCGGCTGCTAGAATCATGCTAATTGTTTCGCAAGGTCCTCATCGCCAATCGCGGCGAGATTGCCGTCCGTCTGATACGCGCGCTTCGCGAGCTCGGCATCGGCAGCGTCGCTGTGTACTCGGACGCCGATCGGAAAGCACTCCACGTTCGGCTGGCTGACGAAGCTGCTCACGTCGGAGCTTCGCCGGCGAGCGAGAGCTATCTCCGCCTCGACCGTATTCTCGACGCCGCCCGGGGGCACGGAGCCGATGCGATCCACCCCGGTTACGGTTTTCTGAGCGAAAACGCCGAGTTTGCCGCTGCGTGCGCGGACCAGGGTTTCGTGTTCGTCGGCCCTTCCGCGCAGGCCATTCGGTCGCTCGGTTCGAAGACAGAGGCTCGCCGGCTGGCGAAACAGGTTGGGGTTCCCGTGGTCCCCGGCACCGAGGAACCCGCCACTCACATCGATGATGCGCGGCGAGTGGCCCGGCAGCTCGGTTATCCGGTGATGCTGAAGGCAGCGGCCGGTGGCGGCGGAAAAGGGATGCGCAGGGTGGATTCCGAACAGGAGCTGGAGTCTGCCGTCCGCGATGCGGCCAGCGAGGCGCAGCGGGCCTTCGGCAGCGATGAGATCTATCTGGAGAAACTCATCGTCAATCCGCGCCACATCGAAATTCAGCTCATCGGCGACACGCACGGCAACATCATTCACCTCGGTGAGCGCGAGTGCTCCATGCAGCGGCGCCACCAGAAAGTGCTGGAAGAGTGCCCGTCACCACTGCTGAGCGAGAAACCCGAGTTGCGCGAGCAAATGGGAGAGGCTGCCGTGAAGCTGGCGCGCGCCGCCGGATACGTGAACGCAGGCACTGCCGAGTTCCTTGCCGATGCAAATGGCCGATTCTATTTCCTCGAAATGAACACGCGCCTGCAGGTGGAGCACCCGGTAACCGAAGCGGTAACCGGGCTCGACCTCGTCCACCTTCAGCTTCGTGTGGCCGCCGGCGAGCCGCTCGGAATTCGTCAAAGCGATGTGCGCTGGCGATGCGCGGCCATCGAGTGCCGCATTTACGCGGAGGATCCGGATCACGGGTTCTTCCCTTCCCCCGGCCGCATTGTCCAGCTCACCGAACCCGCCGGCCCAGGCGTGCGCCTCGATTCCGGCGTGTACCAGGGGTGGGATGTCCCGCTCGATTACGACCCGCTGCTGGCGAAGCTGACCGTGTATGCTCCCGATCGCACGGCGGCCATCGCGCGGACGTTGCGCGCGATCGAGGAATACGCGATCACGGGCGTCACCACCAATCTCACGTTCTTCCGCGATCTGCTTCGCGACGAGGTATTCGTCGCCGGACACCTGCATACCGGCTTTCTCGATGAGTTTATGGCGCGCCGTCCGCGGCATCCGCCGGATAGCCGCCTCGATCATTTAGCGGCGGCGGTTGCGGCGGTTCACACTCTCGATACCGCACCCAGCCGCGTCGAACCCGCCTCAGTGCGCAGTTCCTGCTGGCTGCATGAAGGCCGGAGGTTCATGTTGCGATGAAATGGCATGTTACCGTCGATACGCGCGTAGTGGAGGTGGACCTCACCGCGCTGCCCGATCTTCAGGAGGTCGAGCCCGGGGTTTATTCGGCGCTCCTGGAGGGCCGCAGCTATCAGATCCGCATCGCGCACGTGCGCGGCGGTCACGCGGTTGACATCGCCGGCCAGCGTCTGCTCGTGGACGCTACCGATCCCCACCGCGCTCCGCCCCGTCGCCGCCATGGACAGGAAGGCCGCACCAACATCACCGCGTCTATGCCAGGAAAGGTGATTCGTGTGTTGGCGAATGCGGGCGATGCAGTGAAGGCGGGTCAGGGTGTCGTCGTGGTGGAAGCGATGAAGATGCAGAACGAGGTGAAGGCGCCGCATGCCGGACGCGTGGCCGCGGTTCGCGCGATTGCGGGCGGAACAGTTGCGGCGGGCGATGTCCTGATGACCATCGACCACGAATGATCCAGTGACCGAACGTATCTACTATCGCGACAGCTATCTCACCCGGTTTCAGGCCCGCGTGGTGGATACGAATCCCGAACGTACCCGCGTCTACCTGGACCGAACGGCTTTCTACCCAACCTCCGGCGGACAACCGTTCGACACCGGTACCCTCGGTGGCGTGGCCGTTACGGACGTGATCGATGAAGGTGAGAGAATCGCTCACGTCACGGCAGCGCCGATCGCGCTGACCGAGGTGGAAGGCACGATCGACGAGGCGCGCCGCTTCGATCACATGCGGCAACATACCGGCCAGCACCTGCTCTCGGCCGTGTTCATTGAAGTGCTCGATGCGCACACGGTGAGCTTCCACCTCGGCGTCAGCGCGTGCACCATTGATATTCAGCGCGACACGCTCAGTGCCGAAGAGGTTCGCGCCGTTGAAAACCGCGCCAACGACCTCGTAATGGAAGACCGCCCCGTGACGGTAGAGTTCCGCGCCGCGGAAGAGGACCTGGGTCTGCGCAAGGCTACCGAGCGCACGGGCGAGGTTCGCATTGTGAGCATCGCCGGGCTTGATCGCAGCGCGTGCGGAGGTACTCACGTTCGCGCAACAGGAGAAATCGGCCCAATCCTAATCCGCAAACTCGACCGCATTCGCGGAATCGTCCGCGTGGAATTCCTGTGCGGCGCGCGCGCTATTACTCGCGCCCGTGCCGACTTCGATGCGCTGGCCGGGGTCTGCCGGGTCCTCTCGTGTCCTCTCGAGGAGGCACCCGGTCACGTAGCCGCGCAACAGGAACGCTTGCAGACGGCAGAAAAATCCAGCGCACGGCTGGCCGGAGAACTCGCTCGAATCGAGGGACGCGAGCTGTGGCGCAACACTGAACCGCGGCCTTCCGGCCGACGTATCGCCATTCGCAACGTGCCTGCGCTGAGCGAACAAGTCCGCGTCTTAGCGCAGAGCTTCGTAGCGGGTGAAGCCGCATGCTTCATCGCCATGGCATCCGACCCTCCGGGCATTCTGCTTGCAGCCTCCGCCGACAGCGGCATCCACGCCGGAAACATGTTGAAAGCGGCTCTCGCAAAGCACGGCGGCCGCGGCGGCGGCAATGCCGCACTAGCGCAGGGAAGCGTCCCGTCGAAGGAAGTGTTGGAAGAAGTGCGGGCCTGCATCGAGACGGAACTAAGCTAACAGAACCACGCCGCACGCGAAAAACAGCAGCGTTCCCGCAAGCAGCCATTTCGTTCCGCGGCCGGCGCCTCCGAATTCTTTCCAGACCAAGAGTCCCCACAGCGCGCTCACCACGGGAGCAGCCTGGAATAATCCGTGGCCGAGCCGGCCGGCCTGGACCGGTGCGGGTACACTCTCAACAACCAGGAACGCCAGCGTCCCCGTGCACCAGATTGCGCCACCCGCGAGGCCCAGCAGATGCTGACGGCTGGCGCCACGGAAGTAATCAGATATTGCTAGTGCGGGTCCCTGCACAGGCAGGTTCAGGAAATACATGTTATAGACAATCGTTGACACGAACACTCCGGCAGCCAGCAGCAAGATGAGGCTGTACGGTCCCAGACCGTTGTCCTCCGTCTGCGCCCATGAAGCCAGAGGAAAGAAGGCGGCCAGCAGGAGACCACCGGCCAGGCTGAGCACGATCCCTTTTGTGCCAGCCATACGAGCGGGCCGATCTGCCCATGCCCATGCAATCGCGTCCATAACTACGGCGACGGCCACCAGGAGAAGACCGGCTATCCACGCGATTCCCGTTCCATGGCGTCCTCCTGCTACCAGCGCCACACCAAAGCTGATCGGGAATGCGACCGACATTCCGGCAACGGAGACTGCTGCCAGGATCAGGAAGACCGCGAGATTGAGGATGAGTCCACAGCCCACGCCCGCCGCCATTTTCAACTTGCCCGCAATGAGGAAATTGTCGGAGAACGACAGCTCACTTCCCAGGGTTCCCAGCGTGAATGCGGCAGCCAGCGCGGCCAGCGCAACGCCGAAAGCGAAGTCGTAACCGTATAGTTCGAATCGCCAGCCGCCGGCCAGCTTGTACGTGTTGGCCCACGATCCCCAGCAGGCCGTCGCGAGAATCGCTACAAGCAAAGAAATGGCGTGGGTAGTGGGGACGATCATCCTTCAGGCCACCGGATGCGCGATTCTATCACGCAGGGCGCAACACATGCCCGGCACCCGAACGCGGCGCCGACACTACTCCCAGCACGGCCCCATATACGATGTGTCCGGCCAGGCTGGAAAATACGCTGCTCACCGGATGCAGAAAGTGAGCCTCGTTGAAACCTACTCCCATCATCACCATCACGCCGGTACCGGCGAACACCCAAACAATGACTCCCCACTCGGCGCCCCGCTGCCACGCCGTTCCCATCAGGGCTGGACGCGCGTAGACGAAAACAATGGGCGACGCGACGGACCCCATCACCAGAAAAATCGCGAGGCCCATCCACCAGGCCAGGCCGAACACTACGGCCGGATGGCTCATCAGGCGCGAGCCGATGGCGGCGGCCATATCGATATTGGGCAAACCGGCGAAAGGCGCCAGAAACATGAGGACAGTAAGAAGCAGGCTGGCAATGAGCCCGCCCAGAATGGCTCGCTGGAAAACAGCTTTGTCGGGATACATGAACAGAACCTCCCTTTGCACCCCAAGCATACTGCTGCCAACAGGCGATGGGAAGGCCCCCGGAACGTGCGATACATGCGGCGCGTTACGCTAGGATAGCGTGGCCAGCGTGCGACAGGTGGGGCGCTATCAGATCGGCGAGGAACTAGGCCGCGGCGCCATGGGTGTTGTATATAAGGCCCAGGATCCCGCCATTGGCCGTGTAGTCGCCATCAAGTCCATCCGCCTGTCGGACCTTACAGATGAAGCCGAGCGCCGCCGCATGCACGACCGGTTGTTCCGGGAGGCGCAATCGGCCGGGGTTCTGTCGCATCCGAACATCGTCACAATTTATGACATCGCCGAAGAAGACGGCATGGCGTACATCTTCATGGAGTACGTCAACGGGCCCACGCTGGAGAAACTGCTCGGCGCACGCTATCCACCGGAGCGCGAAACTCTGCTGAGCTTGCTGCGGCAGACCGCGGGGGCGCTCGACTACGCGCATCGGAAGGGCATCGTCCATCGGGACATCAAGCCAGCAAATATCATCGTGCACGATAATGCCATCGCCAAAATCACCGATTTCGGCGTGGCCCGCATCGCTTCACAGCAGATGACGCACAGCGGCACTATGATGGGCACCCCAAACTACATGTCGCCGGAACAGGTGGAAGGACATCCGGTGGACGGCCGGGCGGACCAGTTCTCCCTGGCGGTAGTCGCCTACGAAATCTTCACTGGCGAGAAACCGTTCGCGGCGGATCACTTGCCCACGCTTCTCTACCGCATCGTGAGTGAAGATCCCGCGCCGCTGAACCGGCTGAACCCAACGCTCGCGCCACAGGTGGATGCCATCCTGCGCAAGGCGCTCTCGAAGAAACCGGCGGAACGCTTTGCAGAATGCACCCAGTTTGTGGATGCGCTGATCAAAGCCTGCAGCACCACGCCGGACTGGATGCCCATGGCGCGCGGCGCGATGGACAGCATGCCCACCGTGGCCGGCACATCGATACGTCCTATGGCCCCGGTGGCTCCATCAACCGCTGTTACCCGGCCGTCCCCATCCACACCCGTTCAGGATTCGCCGCCGCCGCGCCGTTCCTTGTTTCGCAGTCTGGTGTGGGCGCTGGTGGGCATCGGAATTGTGGGCATCGCGCTCATCGGTGCACAACGGTTCCTTATGAATGCAGGTTCGGACACGCCGTCCGAACAGGCCAGCCCTGCTCCCGCGCAGGAGGCGCCCCCGGCTGCCGCGCCGGCGAAACCTAGTCCGATCGAGACGCCGAGCGCCTCTGCTCCCATCGTTTCTTATCCGCCGGCGGATCAGCCCCAATCGAAGCCCGCTGAGACAAACACAGCCGCACCGGACACTAAACCGACGGCCGAGAGCGCGCCCGCTGACACGGAATCGCCAACGCCTCCGCCACACACTGAACCGGCTCAGCCACCTCGTCAAGCGCGTCCCGTGGGGCCAGTGGAAACGACCGTGCAGATCGTCACCGAGCCGGCGGGCGCACATGTGATCGTGGACGATAGCTCGTCATCATCATGCACCACGCCCTGTATGCTGCAGCTTTCCTCCGGACGCCACACGATGCGCGCTGACGCTGCGGGTTATCAAACCGGCCGGCGCATCTTCACCACGCCCGATCAATCCGATTTATTTCTTAGCCTCGACAAAGCCATCGGCACGCTGACTGTCAGCTCGAATCCTGCCGGAGCGTCCATTTTTCTCAACGGCAAGGAACTGCGCGAGAAGACGCCGGCGGTCCTGAGTCTGCCGGCGGGCGCCTATCACGTGGAAATCGAGCGCGACGGCAGACGGATAGCCAAAGACGTGACCGTGGCTGCGGGCGAAATGCACAGCCTCGATCTGAGGCTGGGCGAATAGCATTTATCGGGAGACTAGTTCGAGGAAGGCGTCTCCACGTAGGTACCGAAAATCGGCCCCGATAAACTGGCCGTTCCGCCGGAGAGATTCGTGCCGGTGACGGTCAGCAAACCGCTCACATTTCCCACGCTGATGCCGGTCTTCGGATCGATGGAAGCCTGGGTCACGGTCAGGTTCATAGAACCACTGATGATCACCGGATAAACGACATTGAGAAGCGTATACCAGGAGTTCGGAGATGACTGGATAGCGTTAAATGTCAGAACCGTGGAACTACCCTGAACGCTGGCTGAGCCTCCGATGAGGACAGTTCCCTCGGGAAACGTTGAGGTGAACGTTTCGCCCGTAGGGGTGATGGTGAAGTTCACCATTTCCGAGGGAAAGTACAAGGGCAGGAACTGCGCATTGATGACAAGTGTGTTCGCGGGCACCGTGGCGGTAACGGGCCCATCCGGCAGCACATTCGTCATCACGGGAATGGATGAAAACGCCAGCGCGTCAAATCGCAGACCAAGAACGGACACATTGCCGGAGCTGGCCACGAACGTCGCCGTACCCCAACGTCCGGTCATGCCGCCCAGTCCTTTGAGACTCTCCAGCGCCTCAACCATCTGGGTATGGGAATTCAACCGGGTTGAGGATGTGCCCAGCGTGTTTCCCTTTTCGTCGAGGACAGTTATCACCACGGCGGCCTCGGCCGACCCTCCATCCACCATGGCGATGCGCGTTTGTGCACCAGGATTCGTATCGTCCCACACGAGGCTGGCGGTGGTCGCCGCGGCACTCGTAAACGGGACTACCGCTTCCTGCCACGTGTGCCGGGCCACGGTATTCCGAAGCACCGCATAGCCGGTCACACCTGTTGGAAGAAAGAAGCTCGCCCAGCCCTCCACCATCGGCCCGTCGCTGGAGGCTTCAATGGAGGCGCTGCCGTTGGCTGGCAGATTGATTGTGGCGGAGTTTCCCTTCAGCGATGGCACGTTCAACGCGGCGCCAGTGGCGGTGTAGAAGACGATAGAAAACGAAGCAGGGGTGGAGTTCGGATTCGTGAAGTATAACTGCGAGTACCACCCTCCGCCAAACTCAACCTGTGGCAGAACATAAGACGTTGCCTGGCCGCTCGCCATTGCACACAGCAGGGCAAACAGCCCGCCAACGCGCAGTATGCTGCCCCAGTTTTCCAACTTGTACATGCCTACATTCTCCTAAAGTAATTTGAAGCTGACAATGACCGGTTTTTTCCGGGTCCATTAACGCTCGGCGCGGACGATCAGCAGAGGGACGCGAAGATTGTGACGCACCGCATTAATTGTCGTTCCGAAAATAATGTCTTTGAGGCCCTTATGCCCGTGTGCGCCCATCACTATCAGGTCCGGTCCCAGTTCCCTGGCATAGCGGACGATCTCGTTTTTCGGATTCCGGGAGTGGCGCACCACGCGCTCTACAATCACATCCTGGTTGGCCAGCAATCCCGCGATGTCGTCCAGATAGCGGCTGCCTTCTTCGACCTCAGCCGTCGACGCCTCCTGACCGAACATCTGGCTGGTGACATCTTCCTCCACGTGCAGCAAGTAAATGCGGGCATGGCGCGCGCGGGCCATGGCCACGGCGTGTGCAATGGCGGCGCGGTCAATCGGGGAATGATCCAGGGGAACCAGTATCCTGGTGTAATCGGGCGTCGGCAGGTGCTCGGCCACGCCGTGCGGCACCACGAATGCGGCGCGTCCTTTGCGGCGCAGACCCGCCGGCAGCCACGGTTCCAGAATTACCCACAGCATCAGGCCGGACACGGCGCCAAGCACCGGCACCAGCAACCATTCAATCAATCCGCGGCGTGTTCCCGCGTTGGCCAGCCAGTCCTCCAGGGTTTGGACCACCAACCACGCATTCAGCGCGATTACCAGGGCAGCAGTGAACCAGGCGAGAATCCTCACCCACACCGGATTCGCGAATGGACCCATCCGCTTGCGGTCATTGGTGAAGTGAACCAGCGGAACGATGGCGAAGGGCAACTGCAGGCTGAGAATCACCTGGCTCAGGATGATGAGCTGATAAGTTCCCTGATCGCCCGCCGTGTAAATGACAATGGCCGCGGGGATCACCGCCAACATGCGCGTAATCAGCCGTCGCAGCCACGGGCGCATGCGAAAGTTTAAGAACCCTTCCATAACCACTTGCCCGGCCATAGTTCCAGTAAGGGTTGAAGATTGGCCCGAGCACAAAAGCGCAACTGCGAAAAGCAGGCTGGCCATAGCCGTACCCATCATCGGTGTCAGCAGTTGGTAAGCCTGCTGGATTTCCGTGACGATGCGGTGCTGGGTGAAGAAGACCGCCGCCGCCATGGCCAGAATGGCGATGTTGACCAGCATGGCGCCGTTCAGCGCCACCACCGAATCGATCAGGTTGAAGCGGCAGGCGGTGCGCTTTTCCGATTCCGTGCGGCCGATGCGGCGCGTCTGCACCAGCGCGGAGTGGAGGTAAAGGTTGTGGGGCATCACCGTCGCGCCCAGAATACCTATGGCGATATACAAAGAACTCCCGTTAAGCCGCGGGATGATGCCGTTTGCCAGATCACCCAGCACCGGCCTGGCCCACAGAATCTCCACCAGAAAACAACCGGCGATCATCAGGATCAAGGCGAGCACAATGGCCTCCGCCACGCGCACGCCACGGTTGGTGAACCAGAGCACCAGCAGAGTGTCGAGGACGGTCAGCCCCACGCCAACCAGCAGGGGAATGTGGAACAGAAGGTTCAGGCCGATGGCCGCGCCCAGCACTTCGGCCAGATCGCAGGCGGCGATGGCGATTTCACAGAAGCCCCACAGCGTGAGGGAAATGGGCCGGGGATAAGTCTCGCGGCAGGCTTGCGCGAGATCACGTTGCCAAACGATACCGAGCCTCGCGCTCATGGTCTGCAGCAGGATGGCCATGAGATTCGAGAGAACCAACACCCACAGGAGCCGGTACCCGAACCGTGCGCCACCTTCCAGATCAGTGGCCCAGTTGCCCGGGTCCATGTAGCCGACGCTGATCAGATAGGCCGGACCTGCAAAGGCGAAGGCACGCCGCCAGAAGGAGACGTGGCCCGTGCCGATGGTGGAGTGCATGTCGGCCAGCGAGGCCGAGGCGGCCGGCGTGGCGTCCACAGTGTTCATAGGACTCGCGCGAAGTCTTAGTTTAGCATCGGCAGCCTGGTTGTCCCCCACCGCTCGCAGGCGGCCACCTGGCCGAAAAGAACCAGGGAGCGCGTTCGCTTAATGATTGCAAGTAACTGATTCAACGAGTTGTTCCCGATGGCACAAGAGGTGCACTTGAGCCGGTCGGTGAAGCGATCTTCATGAAACGAATCCTGTTCGGCATCTTCGTTTTATCGGCCTTGGGCGGGGCGGCGCGGGCCGACGACTATGACGATCCCAGCCGGGGCGTGGCGCGGATCAGCCTCATGCAGGGAGACGTATCTGTTCGGCGTGGGGATTCAGGCGAAGTCACCGCCGCCGCCATGAATGCGCCGCTGATGTCGCAGGATGCATTGCGAACGGGGCCTGCCAGCCGTGCGGAGATCCAGTTGGACTTCGCCAATTTTCTGCGGGTTGCCCAGAACTCGGAAGTGCGTTTTGCCGATGTCGAACGAGGCCGTTCGCAGATTCAGCTCGCCGCCGGGACGATCACTTTCACGGTGATGGGCAATTCCGGCGCGCAGGTTGAGGTGGATACTCCCAGCATCGGCGTTCACCCCAGCGGCGCGGGAGCGCTCCGCGTGACGGTGCGCGATGACGGCACCTCAGAGATCACAGTCCGCAGCGGTCAGGCGGAAGTGTTCACACCGAAAGGGTCGGAAACCATTCGCGAAGGCGAGACCATGCTAGTACGCGGACCCGCCGCCGATCCCGAATTTCAAACGCAGGCCGCAATCGGGTTCGATGAATGGGACGAATGGAATCAGCAGTGCGATCAGCGCATCGAGCATGCACAGTCCGCACAGCGCCAGTACGTGAGCCCGGAAGTGTACGGCACGGAATCAATGGATGGATACGGACAGTGGGTTTATGACCCGTCCTACGGCTATGTGTGGCAGCCCGCTGTTGCGCCGGGATGGGCGCCCTATCGTTACGGCCGCTGGGTCTGGGAGGACTGGTATGGATGGACGTGGGTCAGCTACGATCCGTGGGGCTGGGCGCCGTACCACTGGGGCCGCTGGTATAACGCAAGAGGCGCGTGGTTCTGGTGTCCAGGTGGACCCGCCATGTGGCGGCCGGCGCTGGTGGGGTTCTTCGGCTTCGGCCCGCGAGTCGGGTTTGGTCTGAGCTTCGGATTCGGTTTTGCCAATATCGGCTGGGTTCCTCTGGGACCGGGTGAAGCCTTCTTTGCATGGTGGGGCCCGGGATTCTACGGCGGGCGCGGCGGCGTGGGCTTCGTGAACAACGTCGGCGTTTTCGGCGCTTACCGGAATGCTCGAGTGATGAACGGCATTACAGCGATGGGGTCGGGCCAGTTCGGACGGGCCGGGCTCAATGGAAACAATCTGCGAGTGACTGCGGGCGAACTGCGTACCGCGGGCATCGTGCATGGGCAGGTTCCGCTTACTCCGGGTCGAGAGAGCCTGCGGATGTCGGATCGTCCCACCCGCGCGACCGGCTTCAGCGGGCGCGGCCAGTTTTACAGCCACATGCAGACTGCGCACGTCGACCATGTTCCGTTCTCACAGCAGGTACGTGGATTGCAGCAGACTACGCGCAGCGCTGGCACGGGCACTGGAGGTTGGCGCGCGACCGGAGATGCCGCGGGACAGCGAGGCGGCCCGGAAGGGTACCGGCCCGATGGCTCATCCACTGGAGCGGGGTCTGGCGCTGGCGGCTGGCAGCGATTTGGCGGAACGCCGGAGAATCGCGGTTCGAACGGGTACGGCGGCGGACAGCCGGTGCACATAGCGCCGCAGATTGTGCATGAGCGGCCTTCCACCGGCGGCTATGGCGGTTACCCCAGCCGTGGCGGATATGGTTCTGCTGCGCCCCGCGGTGGTTCAGCGCGCGCCCCGGCGTATCACGCGCCCGCGTCATCCGGACGCAGTTCGGGCAGCGGCCACAGTTCGGGCGGTGGTGGTGGACACCGTGGTGGCGGCGGCCATCGCTGATCGCAACGATTTTCGACAAGGCTGAGTCTTCTTCCCTCAGGCCCGGCGGGTGAGCAGTTACCCTCCGGGCCTTTTTTCACGCCGGGCCACGCAGCAGCACTTTCATGACGCCTTTTTCGGCGGCGCGGGCGAATGCGACGGGCGCATCGCCGAGCGGGTACTCGGCGGAGATCATGTCGTCGACACTCACTTTACCCGCGCGCAACAGCTTCAATGCCGGTTCGAATCGCCCACAGCGCGAACCAACCAGAGTGATCTCGTTCACGATCAGGGGAGCCGTGTCGATCGACACCAAACCATGCACCGTCGACTTCATGATCACTGTCCCACGCGGGCGCGTCATCGACGAAGCCTGCTTCAGACCTTCCGGTGTTCCGGTGGCGTCCACGGTCCATTCATAGGCGGCGGCGGGAAAATGCTTCCGCGCGATCTCCGTGGTAACGCCGACCCTTTGCGAGATATTCAGCTTCTCGCGATGACGTCCGAAGTGGTGGACTCGCGCGCCATGCGCCTGGAGAACCTGCGCGATCAGCAGACCGAGTTTGCCATCGCCCAGCACGGCCACTTCCCCGCCCCGCGGAATCTTAACCTGATCGAGAATCTCGCACGCAGCGGCCAGAGGCTCCGTGAAAACAGCACGCTCAACAGGAAGCCCCGCGGGTAGGACGTGCAGGTTAGCTTCGGGCAGAGTCAGGAAGTCGCGAAACGCGCCGGGGTGCTTCACGATGCCCAGCACAGTACGTCGAGGACAATGCCGGCCAAGACCGCGTGCGCACCACTCGCAGTGGCCGCACGCGACGTTGATCTCGCCAACGACGCGTTTCCCTATTAGCGAGGGCGTATCCGCCTCCACCACCTCGCCGACAAACTCGTGCCCCGGCACACCGCGAAACCCGTAATAGCCGCGTTGGAGCTCAAGATCGGTATTGCAGATGCCGCCGACGAGCAAGCGGATCAGCGCGAATCCTTCAGGACGTTTCGGTGAAGGCCCGGAGTGAATGGAGACGGCGCCATCGGCGAGAAACACAGATTGCATGTGCTTTAGCCGCAGCCTACACCAGCACGGTGAAGGCGGTCTCGGTGCGCTGCACGGGGCGGTAGAGCGTATCCCGTTCCACCGGTTCGCGGCCGGCTTCGCGGATCAGGCGAAGCAACTCAGTCCGGCGAAGCGCTTGTGAAGTGGTGGCGCCCGCGTCGTGGTAAATCTTTTCTTCCACCACGGTGCCATCGAGATCGTCCGCGCCGAAGCGCTGCGCGATCTGTGCGATGGCCGGCGTCATCATCACCCAATATGCCTTGATGTGCTCGATGTTGTCGAGCAGCAGCCTCGCCACGGCTATATTGCGAATATCGTCGAAGCCCGAAGTTCTGGGGAGGTGCTGCAGCGCGGTGTTCTCGGGGTGAAACGCCAGAGGAATATACGTCTGAAATCCACCAGTGTCGTCCTGCAGAGCGCGCAGCTTGAGCAGGTGATCCACGCGATCCTCGTCGGTCTCAACATGACCATAAAGCATCGTGCAGTTCGATTTCAGCCCCAGCCGATGCGCCGTCCGCGCCACCTCTATCCACTCGTTACCGTCGATCTTGTGATCGCAAATGATGCGCCGCACGCGCTCGGAGAAAATCTCCGCGCCGCCGCCGGGCAGCGAATCCATACCCGCGTCTTTCAGTTTCTCGAGCGTTTCGCGGATGGAGACGCGGTTGCGCTTCGCGAGATAAGCGATCTCCACCATGGTGAACGCCTTCAGGTGCACACCGGGGAAGCGCTGCTTGAGACCGCGCAGCATGTCGCAATACCAATCCAGCGTCAGCTCCGGATGCAGCCCGCCGACGATGTGAAACTCGGTGATGGCTTCGGACCACCCCTCGCCCGCGCGATGCCAGATCTCGTCAAGCGACCAGGTGTAAGCGCGAGGATCCTTCGCCTTCTTGCCAAACGCGCAGAGCCGGCAGCTCGCCACGCAAACATCGGTGGGATTGATGTGCCGGTTGACGTTGAACCAGGTGAAATTGCCGTGCTTCCGCTCGCGCACAAGGTTGGCCATGTAGCCCACGGCGAGAATATCCGGGCTGCGGAACAGTGCGAGCCCGTCGTCGAAATCGAGACGTGCGCCTTCTTCCACTTTCGCAAGAATGGGCTTCAGACGCGAGTCTTCGATGGTGACGGGCATGTCTACAAGCGGCATCCCAAATACATGTCTGCCGCCCAAAACAGCAAGAATAACACGCTGACGTAACCATTCACCGTGAAGAACGCTGCGTTAACGCGCGAGAGATCGGTGGCTTTCAC
>JBEKFB010000027.1:0-26937 GCA_050013535.1 Bryobacteraceae bacterium
CGCAACCGGATCCGCCACCAGCTCCTGCCTATGATGCGGGCTGAATACAACCCCCGCATCGACGAAACGCTGGCGCGAATGGCCACCCTGGCGGCTGAAGACGAACAATTCTGGGAAGGGCAGATCGGTGAGATGCCGCTGACGTTTGAGGTCAGCCGGCTTTCGACGGCGCCTCCGGCGCTGGCCCGGCGGATGGTCCGCCGGGTGATTGAACAGGTAAGAGGCGACCTTCGCCAGATCGATTTTGCCCACGTGGGAGCCATCCTGGATTTGGCCGGATCCACCGAAGGCAGCGGCCGATTGCAGATCCCCGGCGTCGACATTCTTCGCTCGTTCGACTGGATCCGTTTCCGCCCGCTTCGTGCAGAAAGCGAGCCTCGTCCGCACTTTTCATATTCCATTCAGCCGCCCTGCACTATCGAGTGGCCCTCGGGTGGGTCTATCTCCTTCGAAATAAGAGACAACGGTTGCGTTTGTGATAAATTAGAGGATGAACTCGACTGGCCCGGAGGAACCCTCGACCTGCGCAACTGGACCCCGGGAGATTGCTACCAATCGACCGGCCTCCATCGCGAGTTGAAAATCAAACAAATGTTCCAGGAAGCTCGTATTCCGTTGTGGAGGCGGCGAGACTGGCCAGTCCTGGTGTCGGACGGGAAAATTGTATGGTCGAGGCAATTTGGTCCGGCGGCCGGTTTTGCGGTGACGGCGGCGACAGTACGGCGTCTGTGTATTCGTGAGAACAATGTCCCGTAGCGTGAATCTGGGCGGCTCCGCATGCCGTCTGATGTAGTAGCAGCAGTGCAGGAGAAGAAATGAACTCGAATGTGAAGACTCTGGTCCTCTGGCTGGTCATCATCATGGTGGTGGTGATGCTGTGGGCGGTGGTCCGTACCGGGCATAACCCGCACACCACGGACCTTTCCTTCACCGATCTGATGGCCCAGATCGACCAGGGCAGGATCAAGTCGGTCACGATTTCCAGCAGCGACGACCTGAAGGGCAACTACAAAGACACCTCCGAGGAGTTGCACTCGGTGGTTCCCTCTCCGGCGTATCAGCCACTCCTCGAAAAGCTGCAGGCCAAAGGCGTAAACGTGACCATCCAGAAGGAGACCAGCGGAAACTGGGTTTCCATCCTGATCAACGCCATTCCGTTCGTACTGCTGCTGGGCTTTTGGATTTTCATGATGCGCCAGATGCAGAGCGGCGGCAACAAAGCCCTGAGCTTTGGTAAGAGCCGCGCTCGGCTGCACTCCTCGCAACAGAAGAAGGTGACATTCAAGGACGTCGCCGGTGTTGAAGAGGCCAAGGAAGAACTGACCGAGATTATCGAGTTCCTGCGCGAGCCGCAGAAATTCCAGAAACTGGGCGGGCGCATTCCCAAGGGCGTTCTGTTGGTTGGCCCTCCAGGAACGGGTAAAACGTTGCTGGCACGTGCCATCGCGGGCGAGGCCAATGTGCCGTTCTTCTCCATCTCCGGTTCGGATTTCGTGGAGATGTTCGTTGGCGTGGGCGCGAGCCGGGTGCGCGACCTTTTCGAGCAGGGCAAGAAGAACGCGCCGTGCATCATCTTCATCGACGAAATCGACGCCGTGGGCCGTCATCGCGGCGCTGGTCTTGGCGGTGGGCACGACGAACGCGAGCAGACGCTCAATCAGTTGCTGGTGGAAATGGACGGGTTCGAATCGAACGAAGGCGTCATTCTGGTTGCCGCCACAAACCGTCCCGACGTGCTGGACCCGGCACTTCTTCGCCCCGGCCGTTTTGATCGCCGCGTAGTGGTGGATCGCCCCGACGTTCGCGGGCGCGAGAGCATCCTGAAGGTTCACACTAAGAAAACGCCGCTGGCCGACGATGTCGACCTCTCCGTGATCGCGCGCGGCACGCCTGGTTTCGCCGGCGCGGATCTGGCCAATCTGGTGAACGAGGCTGCGCTGGTGGCCGCTCGCCAGAATCGCAAAGTGGTCACCATGTTCGATTTCGAACTGGCCAAGGACAAGGTGCTGATGGGGGTGGAACGGAAATCGCTCATTATCAGCGACAAAGAAAAGCGGAACACGGCGTATCACGAGGCAGGCCACGCACTGGTTGCGGCGCTGTTGCCCAATTCCGACCCGCTGCACAAAGTTACGATCATTCCGCGCGGCATGGCTCTGGGCATCACTATGCAACTGCCCGAAGGTGACAAGCTGTCGCAAAGCAAGGACTATCTGGAGTCCCGTCTGGCCATCCTGATGGCGGGCCGGATCGCGGAGGAGAAGTTCCTTCACGAGATCACTACCGGCGCGGGCAACGACATCGAACGCGCGACCGACCTCGCCCGTAAGATGACTTGCGAGTGGGGCATGAGCGATCTCGGGCCGATGAGCTTCGGAAAGAAAGAGGAGCAGATCTTCCTTGGACGCGAGATCGCCCAGCACCGCGATTACAGCGAGGAGACGGCCATCCGCATCGACGAGCAGGTGCGCAAGTTCATTGACAGTTCCTACGGCCGCGCGCGGCAGATGATCGAAGAGCGGACCGACGCGCTGGTGCGAATTGCCGAGGCCCTGCTGGAGCGCGAAGTTCTGGATGGCGCGGAGGTGTTGCTGCTGATCGACGGCAAAGAGCTGCCGACCATTGCCGCAAAGCCCCCCGCACCGCCGAGCGAAGGCGAGAAGGGCATCACGATTCGTCCGGAGACGAGGCCGATTACGCCTCCCGGACTGCTTGGCGGCAACCCACAGCCCGCGTGATTCCTCCGTTCCCCGCCTACCTGTTCGACGTGGACGGTACTCTTGTGGATTCGGCCGACGATATCTGCGGCGCGGTTAGAACTGTACTCGCGGGGACGCCGCGAGCCGATGTTCCATTCGAGTATCTGCGGAGCTATATCGGCCGGCACCTGATCGATTTGTTTACGGATCTGTTTCCCGACGCCTCGCCCGAACAGATTGAAGCCTGGATCCAGCAATATCGATGCGAATATCCGGCGCGGGATCACGCCGGCACTCGGGTATTCCCTCACGTCCGCGATGTTCTGAGCGCGCTGCCGGGCCGCAAATCCACCGCGACAACGAAAGGCACGCCGACTACGCGCCTGGTGCTGGACCGCTTCGGCCTCCTCCCATTCTTTGACCACGTCCAGGGCACCGACGGTTTTCCCGCCAAGCCTGCGCCTGATGTGCTGTTCAAGTCGATCGAACTGTTCGGCGCGCGGCCCAAAGATTGCCTGTTCGTCGGCGATGCCGCGCCCGACATGGAGGCCGGCCGCCGCGCGGGAATCAAGACCTGTGGCGTGCTGTACGGCTACGGCAATCGCGATGAAATGGCCCGCTGGAAGCCGGATTATTGGATTGAGGATATCCGCGAGCTGCTGCCGAATGGCGGCGCTTAATCTGTTCTGTCAGGAAGCCTGACCTTTGGCTCGCTCAGATCGGGCGATCTTCAGGAAATGCTCGGGTGTGAAGTGCTCTTCGCGCCATTCGTACCCGCCCGAGAAACGAACCGAGACGAAGTACCCAATAGCCGGTTCATACACCCAAGACTCCACCACGGCGTGAAGTCGCTGATTCCGAGCATTGAACGACAGCGCGTGACCGCGACGCACACTCGTGTCGAGAAGAAGGACCGCCGCGGATGGCGAAATCTCTTCCAGATTACCTGTAAGCTGCTCCATCGTGCCAGGCGCGGATTCGTAGTCCACACGAACAAGCTCGGAGCACAGGTAGCGGCACTCGATTTTACCTTCGGCCATGCAGAGGTTCGACGCTAACTCGGGGGAGAGGTTTCAAGAGCGATTGTACTCCGCGATGCGAAGTCCGCAAAGGAAAATCCTTACCTGGTGTGTTACTGTGGCGACTGAATCATGGAACTGCATGGGAAGAATCTGATAGGCGCCGCATTGTCGTCGCGAGGCAGCAGGAGTTTCCTGGCTTACGATCCGCGCGAAGGCAGGACGCTCGATCCGGCATTCTTCGAGGCGACCGCCGAGGAAATAGACGAGTCGCTGAAGCTGGCCATTGAGGCGTTTGCGGTATTTCGCGCGAGCAGCGCGGAGACGGTGAGCGGCTTGCTCGAATTGATCGCCGAAGGGATCCTCGCGCTGGGGGATTCCCTGGTCGAGCGGGCTGCGTTGGAATCGGGGCTTACAAAAGATCGCCTGAATGGCGAGCGTGTACGTACCATCAACCAGCTTCGGATGTTCGCCGCGCTCGTGAAGGAAGGGTCATACCTGGACGCGCGCATCGACACGGCCTTGGCGGATCGCAAGCCGCTGCCCCGTCCCGACCTGCGCCGCATGCTGATTCCGATCGGACCGGTGGTCGTGTTCGGGGCCAGTAACTTTCCGTTGGCATTCTCAGTGGCGGGAGGCGATACGGCATCGGCCTTGGCGGCGCGGAATCCGGTTGTGGTGAAGGCGCACCCGGCACATCCGGGGACATCGGAGCTGGTGGCGAATGCGATCGCGGGGGCCGTCGCTAAAGCTGGTTTGCCGCAGGGCGTGTTCTCGTTGCTGCATGCGACCGATCCGGCAATTGCGATTCAACTCGTTAGGCATCCTCAGACCAAAGCCGTAGGATTTACCGGATCGCTGCGTGCGGGGCGGGCTATCTTCGACGCTGCGGCATCGCGGCCCGATCCGATTCCGGCTTTTGTCGAAATGGGAAGCGTCAATCCGGTATTCGTGCTTCCAGGAGCTCTGGAGCAGCCTCCCGACGCACTCGCTCAGGGCCTCTGCAATTCGGTGAATCTCGGCGTGGGGCAGTTCTGCACGTGCCCCGGATTGATCATTGGCAACGATAACGCTGGGTTCAACGCGCTGCGCGAAAAACTGGAAGGTCTGTTCGCGCAGGCCGCTCCTGGAACGATGCTGTATCCGGGTATCTTGCGGAACTATGACGAGTCAGCCGCGCGCGCTGGTCGAATTCACGGGGTGGCGCGGACGCTATCGAGCTATTCGGCAAATCCTGCCCGGACCGAAGCGGCTCCCACGCTACTTGAAACCGATGCGGCCACCTGGCTCGATAATCACGCGCTCGCAGAGGAGATCTTCGGGCCTGCGTCTGTGGTTGTGCGCTGCCGCTCGGACGCGGAACTCCTGCGTATCGCGAATGCACTGGAAGGCACGCTGACGGCGACGGTGTTCGGAACAGCCGACGATCTGGTGAAGCATCGTGACCTCATCTCGATTCTCGAGACCAAAGCGGGAAGGCTGATCTTCAATGGATTCCCGACCGGCGTGGAAGTGAGCCCGGCAATGCACCACGGCGGTCCCTGGCCTGCGACCGCGGACGCGAAATTCACGTCTGTGGGGACGGCGGCAATCCTGCGGTTCCTCCGGCCGGTCTGCTATCAGAATCTGCCGGAGGCGGCCCTGCGGCTCGAGTTGCGCAACGGCAATCCACGTGGAATCTGGCGCACCGTGAATGGGCGGCTAACGAAGGACGCAATCGAGTAGGGGCAGACCCAAGCGGCTATTTCCCGGCGAGATCCGCCAGCGCTTCAGCCAATACGAGGGTGCCTCGCGCGATGGCTTGCGGCGATGCGTACTCGTCGGGGCGATGGCTCACGCCGCCGCGGCACGGGATGAAGAGCATTGCTACCGGCGCGATCCGCGACATAAATAGCGAATCGTGATAGGCACGGCTTATCATTCGCTCGAACCGCAGGCCGTGCGTTTCGCATGCATGAACCAGCGCTTGTACGACGTGTGGCGAGCATTGAGCCGGGGGATCCGCATTGACGAGTTCCGAGTGTCGCGCCGTGCCAGGTCGATGTCTCGCACGTCGATTTCGATGCGCGCGCGACTGGGGACGCTGTTTACGGCGCCTGGAAAAACTTCACACACGCCTACGGTGCCCACCGTGTCAATCGAGCCGCTGGACCGTGCGCTCGCTTCCACAGCAAGTGCAATCTCGGCGGCGGCGAGAAATGCATCGTGACGATCTGGCATGAGCACGGTTCCCGCATGGCCACCCTCACCCTCGATCACGATCCTGAGACTAGCTGGTGCGGCAATGGCAGTGACTACTCCGACGGGAACGTTGTTTCGCTCCAGAAGCGGCCCCTGCTCGATGTGCAATTCGACGAAGGCCGAGTAGGACCCTGCCGTCAGCCCCACCGATGACAGCGGTCCCACGAAACACGCGGCGGATCGCGCCCGATCGAGCGTGATGCCTTCGCGATCCTTGAGCTGAGCCGCAACATCGGGATCGAGCAACCCAGAGAGCAGCCGGCTCCCAACACATCCAATGCCGAATCTTGTCGGCTCCTCGGATGTGAAAATCAACAGCTCAATCGATCGCCGTGGCCGGTAGCCCGCGCGAGCGAGTGCGCGAATCGCTTCCAGGCCACCCAGCACGCCCACGGTTCCATCGAACCGGCCGGCATTTGGAATTGCATCGATGTGCGAGCCTGTTCCGACAGGTGCGAGGTCGGGGTCCTGCCCCTCCCAGCGCGCGGACGTGTTGCCGACGGCGTCCTCGCGAATGACGAGCCCGGCTTCGCGGCACAGATTCTTGACGAACTCACGGCCCCGCAGATCGGCCTCGGTGAAAACAACGCGGGTGACCACCGGCGGAGGTTCCTGAGAAATTGCGCCCAGCGTGTCGAGTTCGCCGGAAAGCCGGTGTTGGTCGATATCGAGCTTCATTGCGCGGTATCGAGCGGCGCGCGATTCCAGTCCTTATAGACGAGGTACTTCGCGGCGGTTTTTCCGATTGCGCCGAACCATTGCGGGCAGAACGGCGCCATCCAGATAAAATCGCCTTTGCTGACCGGATACCAGGAATCGCCGAGCCGGTAAATGCCGCCGCCTTCGAGCATCAACAGGCCATGCTCCATGACGTGGATCTCCACCATCGGCAGCGATGCGCCCGGAAGATAGGTCATCGTGTTCACGGCGAAATCGAATGCCGGTTGATCGGGAAGAAGGACGCGAACATCGAGCGCCTCATCGTCCATGAGGAAAGTCGCAGCAATATCGTTCTCGCGGCCTGTGAAAAAAGCAGGCGGGGCAACGCCGGTCACGGGCCGATAAAGCTTCTCGATTATCGCAGCACGCGCGCCGTTCTTCGACGAGACGTCCGCATCGGCTTTCGGCGGAAAATACGCGTATTCACCAGTGGCGAGGGTTACGCCGTTCACCTCCACATCGCCCGCGAGCACGTAGATGAACCGCTGCGCGGGGGCCGGATCGATCGACCCGCCAGCCTCGAATTCGGCCGTGTATTGGGTGAATCGCGCGCCTATGGCGGGTCCGGCGTGAACGATGGCCGTGCTTTTCCGCATTCCAGGCAGCGGAGTTCTGACGAAGGTGTCGGGTGTCTGCAACAGATGGTCGTGCCTGTTGGAGCTGCGGGTTTGTCCGAGATTCTGCATTTGTTAACTTAATGAGGGTCGCACAAACCGGCCGAGACTTCGAGCGGTGATCTCGCCTGCCTCAAATATCGTTTCGCCTCTCCGAATCGTTCGCACGGCGAAACCGCGAAAGCTGGAGCCAAGATAGGGGCTGATGGTATGCCGCTGCTTCAGATGTTCCGGGCGCAATTCGGCGGATCGCGAGAGGTCCACAAGTGTAAGGTCGGCGTCCATACCGGCGGCGATCGCACCCCTACCAGCGATGCCAAATCTCCGCGCTGGCTCGGCGGCGAGCAGCGATGAGATCCGCTGCAGCGTTAGATGTCGGCAATGATAACCACGATCGAGCATGACTGAGAAAGTCGATTGTACCCCGCCGATCCCACCCCAGGCTCGCGCAAAATCGCCCGATTTCATCTCCGGTGGCGCCGGTGAATGATCCGAAGCGACGATGTCAATCTCGCCGCCGAGCAATTGTGCCCACAGACGCTCCTGCTCCGTCGCATCGCGCAGAGGCGGCGCGCACTTGGCGACCGCACCAAGCCGCTCTACGTCGTCTTCGGTGAAAAAGAGATAGTGCGGGCATGTTTCAATCGAGACATCCGTCCCCTGCGAGCGCGCTTCCGCGGCAAGAGCCACGCCACGGCCGGAGCTGACGTGGACAATGTGGAGTTTCGCGCCGGCCTCTCGCGCCAGCAACGTGGCTCGTTGAATCGCTTCGAGCTCGGCAATCACGGGCCGCGAAGCCAGAAAGTCCCTGACGCTGTCGCCGTACCGCGCCGCAGTGAGTTCCTGGCTCTCCGCGTGCACGGCCACTGGCAACCCGAGACGCGCCGCCTCCCGCAATCCCTCGAAGAGCGTGAAATCGTCGGCTCGCGGAAACTCAGGCAAGCCGGAGTCACAGAGGAATGCCTTGAACCCGACAACGCCGCGGCCGGCGAGCTCCGCCATTTCGGACACGTTTCCAGGGATCAACCCGCCCCAAAGCCCGAAATCGGTGATGGAGGACATCGTCAGCGCCGCCTTCTTCAGATCGAATGCCCGGGCGTTGACGGTGCAAGGCGTCGAGTTGAGCGGCATATCGAAGAAAAGCGTTCCTCCGCCGGCTGCCAGCGCCCGGCTTCCCGTGGCCGCGCCTTCCCACTCGGTGCGCCCCGGCTCGTTGAAATGAAGATGCACATCGATGAGGCCTGGGAAGGCGTGCAGTCCTCGAGCATCAATTTCTTCGGCGGCACCAGAAAGCTCCGGCCCGATGGCCGCGATTTTGCCGTCCTCGATGGCGATATCGGCCTGCGACAATCCGGCCGACACCACCGTTACCCCGCGGACAACAAGATCAGGCATAGCGCCGCTCCAGTTCTTCCAAAAATCGCAGTCCGGCCGTCAATGCGGCGGCGATGTCTTTGGCTCTAACTGATTCATCGGGGTGATGACTGATGCCACCCGGACTGCGCAGGAACAACATCGCGGCGGGCATTCGCCGAGCCATGATCATGGCATCGTGGCCGGCGCCGCTGGGCATACGACGAACCGGATAGCCCGCTGAGAGCACGGCGCGCTCAAGAAGGTTCGTCAGCTCCGAATCCATTGCGACAGCAGCTTGGTCGAGGTGCTGCTCATGCGACACCGTGAGGCAGCGGTAGGCCGCGATTTGGCCTGCGGATCGCAGCAATTGGGCAACAAGATCCCGGCGCACGATATCGTCGGCATGGCGAACGTCCAGAGTTGCGCGGATCGAACCGGGAACCACATTGCTCGCCCCCGGCGAAACTTCGAGCCGGCCCACCGTAGCAACAGCATTCGAGACTTCTCGCGCCTCGCATTCCACCTCGCACACCCACTCCGCGGCGGCAGCCAGCGCATCTCGCCGCAGATGCATGGGCGTGGTTCCGGCGTGATTCGCATTACCCTCGAAGTTCACTTCGACGCGGCTCTGACCACAAATCGCTTCCACAATGCCGAGCGGCAAGTCCAAACTATCGAGTACAGGCCCCTGCTCGATGTGAAACTCGAGATAGCCGAATGTATCGTCGTCCGCGCAGGCTTCGGCAATTCGCGCAGGGTCCAGGCCGAAAGCCCTTGTCGCCTCGCTGACGCTGATGCCGGACGCGTCACAACGTTTGAGCAAAGCATTATCAATATCGCCGATCAAAGCCCGGCTTCCGATAAAAGGCACTCCGAATCGAACGCCTTCTTCCTCGGAGAAGCCGACGACCTCGATTGCAAACGGCAGCCGGCGTTCACCTGAAAGCTCGATCAGCGACAAACCGACCAATACGCCCAACACCCCATCGAAAGCCCCCGCGTGGGGGACGGTGTCGAGATGCGAACCGATGAGCAGGCGGCGCGAGGCCGATTGCCCGCTTGCATATACACCCCGCAGGTTGCCAACATGATCGACGGCAACACTCATGCCGGCCGCTTCCATCCAGGCGCGCACGTGCCGGTGCACTGTGTGCATGGGTTCCGAGAGGAATGTTCGCGTGGTGAATCCGGGTTCTTCGCTCGCCTCCGCGAGCAAGCGGCAGCGTTCAATTGCGCGCCGGGCGACCGAGTCCAACTCTGCCATCAGGAACCTCGGTACGTACTGTATCCGTACGGGCTCAGCAGCAACGGCACATGATATGATCCTGCCGGATCAGCCACGCCGAAGCGAATCATAATCTCGTCCAGAAACGGGGGATCGCCGAGTGCAATTCCCAATCCGTGAAAGTAATCGCCGGCATGGAACGTCAGCTCGTAGATTCCTTTCTGCAACGTGTCGCCCGACAGCAGAGGCTCATCCGTTCGACCGTCGGCGTTGGTTACTGTTGTCTTCACGTGCCGCCGCTCGCTCCCCTCGCAAAAGTGAAGATCGATCACAATACTTCGGGCAGGCTGGCCGCACGACGTATCGAGCACATGCGTGGAGAGGCGGGCCATATTATCTCTTCAGGCGTAAGCCAAGACAGCCGAATGGCGGCCGGGCCTCAGTGTATACCCCGAGTTCATCGCCACGTTCGACAATCGTATCCCAGGTACGGTTGTTGGCTTCCAGATCGACTTCGGTAATAATCGGAATATCCGACAGGAGCCTCGTCCCTATCTGATAAATCACCTGTTGAATGCTTCCGGATTCGAAACCGTTGAACACATCATGGACGATGCGTCTTACGGCCGAGGTGACCGCGCCTGAGCTGAGAGCCGCGGCTGAGTTCACATACAGCCACTCAAGATCGAGCCACATGTGTAAGGGCCGATTTGCAATGTCCGGCAGAGTAGTGTACTCATCGCGCACAAAACCGTGAAAGGCGCTGCCTCCCAACCGCAGGAGCTTGAACCCGCGAATGCCGGAGGCGATTTCCACGATCTCATCGCGATTGATCTCTACGCGCGCCGTCGCGCGATCCGGCCCAGCGGGAGCGAATGCTACGCTGCTACCAGGAATTGCCGCGTAAGGAATCTCGACAGCCGATACCTGTACGCCCTCCACCTGCGGATACTTGCTCAGAAACTTCGCGCCAAGAAAGCGGCAGCAGTCCTCCAGGTCCGATCCTTCGTAATTGAGTATTTCGCGCTGAACAAAATTCTTCATCGAATCTGTGGCGATGAGGCCGGTGTTGTCGCCTGTTGTGTAAGTAGGCCAGAACGCGTCGCCGTAGACAAGGATCGTGACATTCGCGCCGAAGACGGGGCTCGCGCCTGCCACGCACCTGCCGTCCCGATTCAGCCGATAGGCGATCACATCGCCCTTGCCGTAGTAATTTCGCTTCCAACCGCTGGCAAACTGATACACCCGAACCACACCCCCTCTTCAATCGTCCGCGATTACATCTTCCAACCGGAACCTCGCGATGCGATATACCTGCCGGAGCGCTTCCTGGTATTCATCGTCCGGCGACGATTCCATTCTCTCCTGAAGCGCCAGCAACACGTCATGTTTTGTGCTCCCCTTTACCGCAAGCAAAAACGGAAATCCGAACCGGCTTCGATATGCGCCGTTCAAGCGAAGAAGAAGGTCGAATTCCTCAGGAGTCAGGCTGTCCAACCCCGCGCCCGCTTGTTCACCCGCGGATGCGCGACTCAAGCGCGCACGAGTGCCCAGATCCGGATGCGCCCTCAACAGCGCGAGCTGCTCAACCGCCGTTGCACGCTCCACCTGCCCCATCATCGCTGCGTGCAGAGCATCCAGATTGGCGAAAGGCCGCGCATCCCAGGCCCCCTCAGCCACCCACGGTGATTCTTCGAATATCCATCCGAACGCCTCGATAAACTCTGTTCGATCCAGCCGGTTCAGTTCGCTCACGGTCATCGATCCTCCGCGGCGGCGGCACGATAAACCACCGAACCTTCAACCCGCACCTCGCGCACACTCTCCGCTCCCGCCAGCGTGAAAATCGCAGACAGCATACTCTCCAGACTCTGTTCGCGCTCGAGCACCGCGGCCAGCGAACTATTAGCTGGCGGCTTGAGATACACGAAATCGGCTGACTTGCCGATTCCGAAATCCCCGGTTTCGCCGCTCAATCCGAGCACCTCAGCTCCCGCTCGCGTGGTGAGATACAGCAGGTGTGCCGATGTGAGCAGCATGCCATCAGGAATCACGCGCTGCAGCATGTACGCCTGCAATCCTTCTTTGAGCAGGCCAAAGCCAGTGCCGCCGCCGACATCGGTTCCCAGCGCGCACCGCACCCCAGCCCTGATGTGACGCCTGAGCGGAAACACGCCGCTTCCAAGGGCGGCATTGCTGCACGGACAATGAGCGATGGTAGCGCCGCTGGCGGCCAGCCGATTGAGCTCGGAATCAGTCGGGTGAACGTTGTGCGCCATCACTGCGTTCGGACCAGTCAATCCGAATCGTTCGTAAATCGCCAGATAATCGCTGTCGTTCGGGAACAGACGCCTCACCTCGGCGATCTCTTCCGGGTTCTCGTTGAGGTGTGTTTGAACGAGGAGCCCCTCATGTTCGCGCAACAGCGTCTGACAAACCTCCAGCATCGCCTCAGAAGTGGACAGCGCGAAGCGCGGTGTCACTGCGTACAGCATCCGGCCCCGCCCGTGAAATCGTTGGATCAGCGAGCTACTCTCACGCCAGGCTTGTTCCGGCGTTTGGTGTAGCTCGGGACGTAGCCGCCTGTCTGAGAGTGCTTGTCCCGACACCATCCGCACGCCCCTGGCTTCGGCAGCTTCAAACAAAGCTGCTGTCGCCGGAGCGAAGTGTGCGCCGAACACAAGCGCCGTGGTTGTCCCATGCGACGCCAGCGCGTGCGCAAACTCCTGGGCGACACGGCAGGCGTAAGGTTGATCGGCCATCCGCGCCTCTTCGGGAAGCGCAATGTTTTCCAGCCAGTCGAGAAGCGACCCACCCAGCACTCCCAGCACGCGCAGTTGCGGGAAATGGATGTGCGTGTCGATGAAGCCGGGCAGCAGAAATCCACCGCGCAGATCGGCGACCGCGACGTCCGGATGCGCACCGCGCAGACTCGAATAGTCGCCGCAACCGGCCACCCGCCCTTCGCGAATGAGCAGTGCGCCATCGGCGTAACATTCCAGCGCGCGGTCTTCCCGAAAGGGATTTCGCGGGGTATGGAAAAGAGGTGCTCGAAGCAGATCCATCACCGAATGGCACCAACCGGACCAGCATGCAAATCGTGTTCGGCGCGCGCTCGCTGCACCGCGAAGAATATGCGCTCGGGAGTAGCTGGGCTCGCCAGCATAACTGGTCCTCCCGCACACCATGCGGCGATTGCATCGCGGATCGCTTCACGCACGGAGATGGCCAGCATCAGCGGAGGTTCGCCCACGGCTTTGCTTCCAAAGATAACGCCAGGTTCGGTAGCGCGCTCCAGGAAATTGACCTCGAATACATCGGGCACTTCGGTCCAGGAGGGGAGTTTGTACGTCGATGCGCCCGCGGTAGCGAGGCGGCCTTGCGCGTCCCAGACCAGCTCCTCCAGAGTCAGCCAACCGACGCCCTGAATGAATCCACCCTCGATTAGTCCGCGATCGATCACCGGCGAAACAGAATCGCCTACGTCTTCCAGGATGTCCGTTCGCAGCAGGCGGTAGTCGCCGGTGAAGCCGTCCACTTCAACCTCGGACACGGCGGCGGCCCACGCGAAATAATAAAATGGCGCGCCTCGTCCAGCTTGCGGATCGTAGTGTATGCCGGGCGTGCTGTAGAAGCCTTGCGCGAATAACGGAATGCGCCGCCGGTACGAGGTCTCGCAGACTCGCGCGAAGGGGACGGCGCGCGCTTCCTCGCCATCCGGGAAAACCGCACCATGGGAAAAGCGCACGGCAGAGGGGTGGCAGGCAAGCGACTCGGCGGCAACTTCAAGGAGGCGCCCGCGAATCTGTGAACAGGCGTCGGCCACGGCGGCGCCATTCAGATCCGTCCCCGCCGATGCCGCCGTCGCGGACGTATTGGGGATTCTGTCGGTGCGCGTGGACATCACGCGTACGGTCTCGAGATCCACCCCAAGGCTCTCCGCCGCGATCTGCCGAATCTTGGTGTGCAGTCCCTGGCCCATTTCAGCCCCGCCGTGATTCACCTGCACGCTGCCGTCACGATAAACCAACACCAGCGCGGCGCCCTGATTGAAGAATGTCGCGGTGAAGGAAATCCCGAACTTCACGGGCGTGATGGCGAGCCCACGCTTCTGATGCTCGTGCCTGGCGTTCCATCGGTCCACTTCCTGGCGCCGTCGGGAAAACTCACTGGAGTCTTTCAGCCGCCCCCAAATGATCGCCATGCGGCCCGCATCCTTCACCGGCTGCCCGTACACCGTGGTGTCGCCTTCCCGATAGAAATTGCGTTCACGAATGGTCTCCGGCGACACGCCAAGCCTCCGTGCGGCCTGATCCAGGATCTCTTCGATCACCAGCATGCCTTGCGGCCCGCCGAAGCCACGAAAGGCGGTCTGCGAGGTCTTGTGGGTTCGGCAGACCCGGCCGGTCAACTCAGCGGCCGGCAGCAGGTAGGCGTTGTCGCAGTGAAACAATGCCCGCGAGAGGACCGGCTCGGAAAGGTCGAGACTCCATCCCCCGTCGGAATAAAGCTGGATGCGGACACCCTCGAGTTGGCCATCGGATGAGAATCCCGCTGTGTATCGGCCGAGAAACGGATGACGCTTACCGGTGAGCGCGAAATCCAGCGCGCGCGTCAGCCGCACCCTAACCGGCCGCCGTGTTTTCCATGCGCCCAGCGCCGCGATTGCCGCCCACGGATTTGCTTGCACTTCTTTGCCGCCGAACGCGCCGCCCATGCGCAGACATTCCACAGTCACCTTGTTGCGCGGAATCGCGAGCACGCGTGCGATCACCTCCTGCGTTTCGCTGGGATGCTGGGTGGAAGAATGCGCGGCAATGCCGCCGGTTTCATCCAGCCACGCAAGCGCGCATTGCGTTTCGAGATAGAAGTGCTCCTGTCCGCCGATCTGCAACTCGCCAGTGAAGTGCAGTGCGCTCGATTCAATTACGGAAGTATCGCCGCGAGCCAGACGAATTGGAGCCGAGTGAAAACTGCCAGCGGCCATGGCGTCCTCGATGCTCAGGGTGGCCGGAAGCGGTTCATACTCCACCATCACTCGTCCTGCGCCGCGCTGTGCCGCATCCAGACTCTCGCCAAGCACCCATACTATCGGCTGGCTGTGGTACATCGCTTCTTTCGGAAAAAGCGGTTCATCGTGCCGGTTGCAGCCGGAATCGCCTTCGCCCGGAACATCATCCTCGGTCAGGACTGTGACAACACCCGGCTCAGACAAAGCCCCCGATACATCCACAGACCGCACCAACGCGTGTGCGTGAGGGGAAAGCACCGGCCACGCGTGCAGCAACCGGGGGAACCGCAGAAGCAGATCGTCGGTGTAGAGCGCTTCGCCGGTTACATGCTCGCGCGCGCTTTCGTGCGGGACGGCCTGTCCGGCAATCTTCACGCAGCCGCCTTCCGGCGCTCCCACAGGAACTTCGCGATCAGACTCTTGGCCACTGCCAGGCGGTATTCAGCCGATCCGCGATGATCTCCCATAGGTCGAATTGTCTTTTCCAGTGCCGCCTGCGCTCGCTCCACGGCCGCAACATTCCAGCGATGTCCGATGACCGCATCCTCAGCCGCCAGTGCACGCATCGGTACAGCCGCGACGCCACCCAACGCAAATCTCGCCCGAGCCACTTTCACCGAGGCATCCCAATCCATCGCCATCGCGGCAGCTACGGTGCTGATATCGTCCATCCGGCGCTTGGCCACTTTGTAGAAGCGTATGAAGTCAGGCAACGGCTTGGGAATCTCGACGGCCGCGATCAGCTCATCCGTCGTGAGCAGCGTCTTGCGGTAACCAGTGAAGAAGGTGTTCAGCGGAATGGTTCTTCGCCCGCGCCGGCTTACCAGGTGAACCGAAGCGTCCAGCGCCAGCAGCAACGGCGCACCATCACCAATCGGAGATGCCGTGGCGAGATTCCCGCCGAGCGTCGCGCGATTGCGCAGTGGAGGTGAAGCAAATAACCGCAGCCAGTCACTGACAGCTTCCGGAGCCGATGTCCACCGCGCCGCGATTTCATTGAGCGGCAGCCCCGCGCCGATTGTGATCGCCTCCGCGCTCTCCGAACACTCGCGGAGCTCGGCAATCGCTTCCAGACTGACCAAGTGACTCCAGCGGCGCGCTCGCAGATTCGATTCCACCACAAGATCCGTTCCGCCGGAAATCAGCCGAGCCTCAGTATCTTCCGCTAGAATCGCCAGACATTGTTCGATCGAAGTGGGCCGCGAGAATCGCGCACCCGAATTCTTGTAATCGACGGCTTCAAGGCAAGGCGCGGGCCGCGACAAACGATCCAGAAATGTTCCCTCCGGGGCGGGGCCAAGCGAAAGCGCCGCATCGCGAATCGGGCGATAACCTGTACAACGGCAGAGATTGCCGCCCAACGCATCGGAATCGCAGGGACCCTCGCGTCCGGGCCGGTATTGCTCGGCAAACAGGCTTACTACGAAGCCAGGCGTGCAGTAACCGCACTGCGACCCTCCCGCCGCTGCCATGGCTTCCTGGGCCTCGGCCAGTTTTCCGCCAGCCGCCAGCGACTCCACAGTGTAGATCTCGTGCCCCGCGGCCATCGGCGCCAGCATCAGGCAGCTATTCACCGCGCGATACGCGCTTCCGCTGGCTCGATCGGCAACCAGAAGCACGGTGCAGGCGCCGCACTCGCCTTCCGCGCAGCCTTCCTTCGCTCCGGTGAGGCCTTGCTCGCGGATAAAGTCAAGCAGGGTGTTTTGCACACCCGTGCCGTCGACCGAAACACGGCGGTTATTCAACAGGAAGTGCATCGCTTCACGTCCAGCGTCAGGGAGCCGGCGATCTCTGTTCATCGCTCGGACCGCAAAATGAAAACGGTCCGGGAAGATAACCGAATCAAACGACCACCGCGAGTGAAAAATGCGGCCCTATCCGTCGAACGGTGAGGCGTAAGGCTTAAGTTGATTCTACACCGTTCGTAGTAGGTTGCCGGATGTGACCTCGATCACTTTTCTGCCAGGAACCTGAACACAGTTGTGCTTTCAAACGTCTGCCCCGGTCTCAGTTCCGTGGTGGGGAAATCCGGGTGATTGGGAGAATCGGGGAAGTGCTGCGTCTCCAGGCAAAGCCCGCCGCGGTATTCGTAAGCCTTGCCGCCTTTGCCCTTCGCAGTCCCATCCAGGAAGTTGCCCGTGTAAAACTGCAACCCTGGCTGGGTGGTGAGGACTTCCAGCACGCGTCCTGATTTCGGATCGCGCACCCGAGCGGCCAGCGCCAGCTCCTCGTCTTTCTTGTTCAGTACCCAGTTGTGGTCATAACCGGCGTGCGTGCCCACGCGCAGTTGCTGATAATCCGAATCGATGCCCGCGCCGATTCTGGTGGGTTTGCGCAAGTCCATCGGCGTTCCTTCGACGCTGCGCAGCTCGCCGGTGGGAATGAATCCGGGTCCAACAACCGTTAACCGGTCGGCGTTGATCTCGATGTCTTCATCCAGGATGTTGCCGTTTCCCGCGCCGGACAGATTGAAGTAGGAATGATTGGTCAGGTTCAGGACGGTGTCTTTGTCCGTCGTGGCCGTGTAGTGAATGCGGAGTTCGTTATAGGGGGTGAGCGTGTAGCGAACGGTCGCTGTCAGATTACCGGGATAGCCTTCTTCGCCGTCCCTGCTCAGGTAGCTCAATTCGACGCTGTGGCCATCGGCATGGACCACCGTCCAAAGCCGCTTATCGAAGCCTCGCTTGCCGCCATGCAGCGAGTTCTCTCCTTCGTTGGGCGTGACATGGTATTCGTGGCCGTCCAGGGTGAAACGGGAACCGCCGATTCGATTCGCATACCGGCCTGCGACTGCTCCAAAGAACGCCGTACCTTTTATGTAATCTTCGCCATTGTCATAGCCGAGCACAACGTCGTCAAAGTGGCCCTTCGCATCGGCAGCCTTGATTGAGACGACGGTCGCGCCCCAATTCGTCACCGACACTTCCATACCCTTATCGTTCTTCAGCGTGAACAGTTCAATGGTCTTTCCTTCGGGCGACTTGCCGAACGGCTTTCCGGTCATTGCTGCCTCCATGGTGACCGCGGCGAAACCGCAGAACAGAGCGGCGATCAGTAATAAATGAAATCGCATCATGATTCTCCTAATGCAAACGTGGCATGCTCACGGCTGACCATAATACCGGCCGGGGCCGTGCTTGCGCAGAAAATGCTTGTCGTGCAGCGGCCGGGAAATCGGCTGCGCGTCTGAGTTCAACGTAACCGTATAGTATGCCATGCGTGCGATCTCTTCCAGCACCACCGCCGTGTGCGCCACTTTGTCCGGTGCCGGACCCCAGCAGAATGGCGCGTGCCCGGCCACCAGCACCGCGGGGAACCGGCTTGGATCCAGATTCGCAAAGCGCCGTACGATGGCATCTCCGGTCCTCGCTTCGTAATCGCCCTCGATGTCGGCGGTATTAAGCAGGGGCGTCACCGGCACGGGCCCATGAAAGTAATCCGCGTGCGTGGTGCCGAAGCAGGGAATCTCGCGCCCGGCCTGCGCCCATGATGTGGCAAACGTCGAATGCGTGTGCACCACGGCACCGATTTCGGCGAAGGCGCGGTAGAGTACCAGATGGGTCGGCAGATCAGACGACGGCCGCAGAGAACCTTCCACGCGCGATCCATCGAGCTTCACCACCACCAGATCTTCGGGACGCAGCTTTTCGTAGGGCACCCCGCTCGGCTTGATCGCCACCAGATCTTCGCCTCGCAGAATGCCGCTGGCGTTGCCGAACGTGTAGAGTACCAGGCCGCGGCGTACCAGCTCGATGTTCGATTCGTATACTTCCTCGCGAAGCCGCTTCAGTTCGCTCATGATCGTTTGGCCTCCGCCGCGATCCGGCGCAACGAAGGCAAAACCGAGCCGATGGAGACAGGGTCCGATTCCGGCATGCCCAGAGCGAAGTACAACTCACGGTAATGCCCTGACAGTTCGTCGTATACCGCGCGGCTCGCGGGCTGCGGCTCGATTGTGGCGAAAGGTGGACACAGCGCGTTCTGCGCGTCCTCGATGCTCGTGAAGGCGCCTGCGGCCATAAACGCGAAGATTGCCGAACCCAGACTCGTAACGTCGCCTTCCGGAACCAGAATCGGCTTGTTCAGAATGTTCGCGTAGACCTGATTGAGCACCGGGCTCTTCCGCGGAATGCCACCACCGTTGATCACGCGGTGTACCGGCACGCCATACTCTTCCATGCGGTCGAGAATGATGTGCGTGTGAAATGCCGTGCCTTCGATGGCCGCGAAGAGTTCGTCCTGAGCCGTGTGAGTCAGGTTCCAGCCTAGCGTGACGCCGCCAAGTGCCGGGTTCACCAGCACGGTACGGTCGCCGTTGTCCCAGGTGAGCCGGAGCAGTCCTGTCTGGCCGGGTTTATACATTTCGAGGCCCTTCGACAACTCCGGAACACTGGTCCCTGTGCGCCGCGCGATGGCCTCGAAGATATCGCCGGTTGCGGATAGGCCGGCCTCGATACCCATGTAAGAAGGGTGCACGGAACCGGGAACGACACCGCACACACCCGGCACCAGCGTGCTCTCCCTGCTCATGGCGATGATGCAGGTGGACGTGCCGACCACGTTCACCACATCGCCCAAACGGCAGCCTGCGCCGATGGCATCCCAGTGCGCGTCGAAGGCGCCCACGGGAATGGGAATGCCCGGCCGCAGCCCCAGCTCCGCGGCCCATGTCCCGGAGAGCGTGCCTGCGATCGCGTCCGAGGTCCGGTAACAGCCCAGCGCGATCTTATCGCGGATGCCGGCGAAGAGCGGGTCGACATCGCGCAGGAACTCCTCCGGAGGCAGACCGCCCAGCTCGCGATTCCACATCCATTTGTGGCCCATCGCGCAGATGCTGCGCGGAACCTCGGCGGGATCGGCGACGCCGCACAGCGTGGCCGCTACCATGTCGCAATGTTCCAGCGCCGTCGCCATGCGGCTGCGCTTTTCGGGATTGTCTCGCAGCCAGTGCAGCAGCTTCGAAAAGCCCCACTCCGATGAGTATGTTCCCCCGCACCACTGAATGGCGGCCATGCCCGTCTCGCGGGCGGTCTTTGTGATAAGGGCGGCTTCCTTCCATGCTCGGTGGTCGCACCACAAATAGTAATCGTCGAGCGGATCAAGGTGCTCGTCCACTGGAATCACACTCGATCCCGTGGTGTCGATGGCGATGGCTTCGATGTCGCGCCCGTCGATTCCAGCCGAGGCGACCGCCGCGCGAGATGCCTCTGTCAGCGCCTGCATGTGCTGGGCGTGGCTCTGTGTGGCGTAATCGGGATCGTCACGCCTGCGGTGCAACTCGTAGGATGCGGTGCCCGAGCCGATGCGGCCCCGGGCGCTGTCGAAAACTGAGACGCGAACACTGAGCGTCCCGAAATCCACTCCGGCGACGATGCTCATGTTGTTTTCCTGTTCATGGCTGGTGTTCATCGGTGCGTCCCTGCACCGCTGCAAGCGCTTCCACACGCAATACTACATGCTTTGCGTTGTAGGCGTCAATTTGCCGAAGGCTGTTGTCAGAACGGTGGCCAGCGCAGGTCAGCCCTGAACGTTCTGGGCGTCTGCAACGCTTTCCAACACCGTTGCGGAGCGGGAGCCCCATTTTCCTCTTGCTTACCGAGGGGAGCTAATGTATCCTATAGCTCGGTAACCGATAGGAGGCATCGTGAGCAGACCGTCCGACCTGGTCCAGGGAACCCTGGATCTGCTTCTGCTGAAGATTCTGGCTCTGGAGCCGCTGAATGGCTGGGCCATCAGCCAGCGCCTTAAACAAGTCTCGGGCGACGTCCTGCAGGTAAGCGATGGGTCGCTTTACCCCGCCCTGCACAAGCTGGAACAGGAGGGTTGGATCGCCGCCGAATGGAAGGCGAGCGAGAACAACCGCCGAGCAAAATTCTATTCGCTGACTCGCCTGGGCCGTGGACAGCTTCAAAGAGAAGCGGCAAGCTGGGCACGGCTCTCGGACGCCATCACCCAAGTCGTCCGGCTCGAGGAGGCATGAGCCATGCGCCTGGAACACTGGTTCTACGCCATACCGCTTCGGCTGCGATCGCTCTTCCGACGTCGGCAGGTGGAGCAGGATCTGGAAGAGGAGCTGCAGTATCACCTGGAGCAGAAGATTGAGGAATACCGGGCGAAAGGTCTCACACCGGCGCAATCGCGCCAGGCCGCGCTGCGGGCAATGGATGGGCTCACCCAGCGCAAAGAGGAGTGCCGGGACGTACGCGGGATGAACGCCGTGGACAACACTCTCCAGGATCTCCGTTACAGCCTGCGGGTTCTTGCGAAATCGCCAGGTTTTACCGCAGCCGCAGTTGTGACGCTGGCGTTGGCGATCGGCGCGAACGCCGTGGTTTTTGGTGTATTGAACGGACTGATACTGCGCCCTCTGAATGTGCCTGAGGCGCAGGGCCTCTTCATGATTGAACGCGAAAGGGGCAACGGGTACCAGTCGTATCCCGACTATCTTGACCTGCGCGATCGCAACCGCAGCTTTGATGGTCTGGCAGCTTATAACATCGACCAGGCAGGGCTCGATACCGGCGTGAACCCATCCCGCGTCTGGGTGGAGGAAGTGAGCGGCAACTACTTCGACGTCTTACGTCTTCAGCCGTATGCTGGCCGTTTCTTCCACTCCTGGGATGAGCATGGCCCGAACAGTGCTCCCTACATCGTGCTCACTTACGCGTATTGGCAGAACCATTTTCAGGGCGATCGTGGCGTGGTGGGCCGTACGGTTCAGCTCAACAGGCATCCTTTCACAATCCTCGGTGTGGTCCCCTCCGGGTTTCACGGGACTTTGTTATTCTTCTCCCCCGATTTCTTCGTGCCGATGGTCAACCAGCCACAGGTGGCCGGGGTGAATATGTTAAACGCGCGCGGGAACCGGTCGGGGATTTTCGCGGTGTTGGGACATCTGAAGGCGGGTGCGACTCCGGCACAGGCGACCGCCAATCTGAACTCAATTGGCTCGTATCTTGAAAAGACTTATCCCAAAGAGGATGGCCATGTGACGTTTGGGCTGGCGCATCCGGATCTCTATGGCAACTTTCTCGGTCCTCCGGTGCGGGCGTTCGTCACCGGATTGATGCTGCTGTCGGGCTTGATTCTGCTGGCCGCATGCGCCAACCTGGGCAGCCTGTTTGCCGCGCGCGCTGCCGACCGTTCCCGCGAAGTTGCTCTGCGGCTCGCATTGGGGGCGAAACGCAACCGCATTCTGCGGACGCTATTTACCGAGGCGTTGCTGATTTCACTGGCCGGAGGTGCGCTCGGATTATGGGGCAGCGTAGCGCTGTTGCGCGGGCTGAGCGCATGGCAGCCGGTACCTAGATTCCCCCTCAATCTGCCGGTGTCCCCGGATGCAAATGTCTATGGCGTCGCTTTGCTTTTGGCGTTGGTGAGCGGCATCCTTTTCGGCATGGTCCCGGTGCGGCAGGTACTCCCGTCCAATCCGTACCAGATCGTCAAAGCGGGGCAAAGCAGCACGGTTGGGCGGCGCATTACGGTTCGAGACCTTGTGCTTGTTGTGCAGATCGCGATCTGCGCGGTGTTGATCACTTCTTCGATGGTTGCGGTCCGTGGGCTGGCACGCTCTCTGCACAGCAATTTCGGTTTCGCGCCAAGGAACGCGATGCTGGTAGACACTGACCTGGGTATGGCAGGTCACATCGCGGGCACGGTGCCCGCGATGCAGAGGCGCATGGTCGGCGCGGCGGAGTCGCTTCCAGGTGTGGCGTCCGCGGGATTGATCGATCAGGTGCCGTTATATGGGGATTCGAGAGGCGCGCTTGTCTTCTCGGCCGACATGGCGGATTTGAGGCCCTCGAATGCCGCTGCCAATAGTTTTATATACAGTATTTCCCCCAACTACCTCCGTGCGGCGGGCACGGCCATGTTGGCGGGCAGGACCTTCTCCTGGCATGACGATGAGAACTCGCCACGCGTAGCCATTGTGAATCGGGAATTCGCTCGCAGGATCTTTGGCTCGGTAGCAACCGGGGTGGGCAGCTATTACAAGATGCAGGATGGAGGGCGCATCCAGGTGGTGGGCGTCGTGGAAGACGGGAAATACTTTACCCTCACTGAGGATCCGCAGCCGGCTATGTTTCTCCCAATCCTGCAATCGCCATCGAGTGAGACATGGTTGGTGATGCGCTCGAACCGCGACCCGCATCAACTCGCGGCCGCCATCAGGAGTTCGCTGCGGGACATGGACCGCGGGCTGCCTGTATTCATCTCAACCTGGGACAAAGAACTGGGTTTTGCTCTGTTTCCTTCGCTTATGGCGACGGTGGCGCTGGGCGTACTAGGCGGGATGGGCGCGATGCTGTCCATCACGGGCATTTTCGGAATGGCCGCATTCTCGGTGAGCAGGCGGCTGAAGGAACTGGGAATTCGCATGGCCATTGGTGCGCAGCCGAGGGAAGTACTGCAGGCGGCGCTGGGACGGTCAATCAAGTTGCTGTCGTTTGGTTCGGCGGCGGGATTGATCCTCGGTATTCTGGCGAGCCGGGTGCTGGCTTCCATCGTGTATCAGGCGACTCCCCGCGATCCTCTGGTGCTGTCCGGCGTAGTTCTGGTTATGGCATTGGTGGGGCTGCTGGCTACATGGATTCCAGCGCAACGGGCGCTGTCGATCGATCCTGTGAAACTGCTCAGGGAGGACTAAGTCCATGCGCCTCGAACACTGGTTGTACACGGTGCCCTTGCGCTTACAATCCCTTTTCCACCGTCAGCGAGTGGAACGGGATCTGGATGAAGAGCTGCAGTATCACCTGGAGCGAAAGATTGAGGAATACATTGCCCAGGGCCTTACGCCGGAGCAATCACGCCAGGCCGCATTGCGCGCGATGGACGGCCTAACGCAGCGCAAAGAGGAGTGCCGGGAGATGCGGGGGATGAACGCTATCGACAATACTCTTCAGGATCTCCGTTACAGCCTGCGTGTATTGCGCAAGTCTCCCGGATTCACCACCGTGGCCGTGCTGACGCTGGCCCTGGCAATTTGCGCCAACGCGGTGGTCTTTGGCGTATTGAACGGGCTGATCCTGCGCCCGATGAGCCTGCCTCAGGTGCAAAGCCTCTATGGAATCGACCGCGTGGGCGCTGACGCGCCGACGCAATCGTATCCCGACTATCTGGACCTGCGCGATCGGAACCGCAGCTTCGATGGGCTGGCGGCTTATCTAATCTCGGAGGCGGGACTGGATACGGGCGAAAATCCATCCCGCGTGTTCCTCTTCCAAACGAGCGGCAACTATTTTGACGTGCTACACATTCAGCCGTATCTTGGCCGGTTTTTCCACGCATCCGATGAGCATGGCCCCAACAGCGCTCCGTACATCGTGCTCACGTATGCCTATTGGCAAGCCCGGTTTCAAGGTGACCGCGGCGTGGTGGGCCGTGTTGTTCAGCTCAACAAGCATCCCTTCACCATCGTCGGCGTGGCCCCACCCGACTTCCACGGCACTCTATTGTTTGCCTTTCCCGATTTGTTTTTGCCAATGGTTAACACGGAGCTGGTACTCGGAGGGAACCCTCTGAACGATCGCGGAAATCGTTGGGTCTATCTGGCGTTGGGGCATCTGAAAGCCGGAGTCACCACGGCTCAGGCGATTGCCGATCTAACCTCGATCGGATCGTACCTGGAAAAGACCTATCCCAAAGAAGATGGCCATGTGGAGTATTCCTTATCTCGTCCGAGTCTCTATGGCGACTTCCTTGGCAGCCGGGTGCGGGCATTCCTGACGGTCTTGATGCTGCTTGCGGGGTTGATTCTGTTGGCGGCCTGCGCCAACCTGGGCAGCCTGTTTGCCGCGCGCGCGGCTGACCGTTCCCGGGAAGTTGCTCTGCGGCTCGCGCTCGGATCGAGCCGCAGCCGCATTCTGCGGGGGCTTTTTACCGAAGCTTTGCTGATTTCGCTCATGGGTGGCGCACTCGGACTTTGGGGTAGCGCGGTTTTATTGCGCGGGCTCAGCGCGTGGCGGCCGGTACCCAGGTATCCCATCCATGTGGCTTTGAACCCCGACGCAAGTGTTTACGCAATCGCTTTGGTTTTGGCTCTGGTGAGCGGGCTTCTTTTCGGCCTGGTTCCGGTGCGCCAAGTGCTCAGGGCCGATCCGTATCAGATCGTCAAGTCGGGATCAGCCGGGGCGGGGGGGCGGCGGATTACCATCCGCGACCTGTTGCTGGTTGTGCAAATTGCGATTTGCGCGGTGCTGGTCACGTCTTCCATGGTCGCCGTGCGCGGACTGGTGCGCTCTATGCACGGCAATTTCGGTTTTGAGCCGCGGAGCGCCTTGCTGGTGAGTACGGTTCTGAGTATGGCAGGCTATCGAGGCGATCAGGTTCCCGCCATGCAAAGGCGGATGATCGATGCCGTGCAGAAGATTCCCGGCGTGGAGTCCGTTGGATTAATAGATTGGCTGCCATTAGGTGGGAGTTGGGACAACTCCCCGGTTTTTGCCAGCGAAACGGCGGATCTGAGACCATCCAACGCCGTCGCTGTGCCCTTCGGGTTCGGCATATCTCCTGAATACTTTCATGCCGCGGGCACCGCGCTGCTGTCCGGAAGGACCTTCACCTGGCACGACGATAGGAATGCGCCGCGCGTGGCAGTGGTCAACCGGGAGTTTGCGCGCAAACTCTTCGGCTCACCAACCGGTGCGATCGGGAAATCGTACAAAATGCAGAATGGGATGCGCATCCAGGTGGTGGGCATTGTCGAAAACGGGAAATATAGATATCTCACCGAAGATCCACAGCCGGCGATGTTCCTCCCGATGCTGCAATCGCCGTCGAGTGCTTCATCGCTGGTGGTGCGCTCAAACCGCGATCCGCGGCAACTTGCGGCGACCATAAGGAGTTCGCTGCGGGGCTTGGACGCGGGGCTGCCTTCCTATCTCGAAACATGGGAAAAGCAGCTGGACCTGACTCTGTTTCCTTCGCGCGTGGCTACGATGTCGCTTGGTGTGCTGGGTGTGCTCGGCGCGATGCTGTCGATCACTGGCCTCTTCGGAATGGCGGCGTACTCAGTCAGCAGGCGGCTGAAGGAATTGGGAATTCGCCTCGCCCTCGGTGCGCAACCAAAGGAAGTATTGCGGGCAGCGTTGGGACGAGCTTTCAAATTGCTGGCGATCGGTTCCACCGGAGGATTGCTTCTCGGAATCCTGGCAAGCCGGGTGCTCGCTTCCATCGTGTACCAGGCAACTCCCCGCGATCCGCTGGTGTTGTCCGGCGTGGTTCTGGTAATGGCGATGCTGGGACTGTTGGCTACGTGGATTCCGGCGCAGCGCGCTCTCTCGGTGGACCCGTTGACACTGCTTCGCGAGGAGTGACCCCCATTACTCGTACATCCGGCGCCCGGCCGCCAAGCCCGACCATCAGCACCGCCCAACGTCACTGCACTCCTGACGAGTAAAATCATAGTGCGAATGGTCAGGTCAGGCGATTTTGGCGGCGACACTCCGGCCGCACTCGGGTTCACGATGCCCGCCGAATGGGAGACACACGAGGCGACGTGGCTCGGGTGGCCGCACAATCCCACTGACTGGTCCGGTAAGCTCGATACAATCCGCTGGGTCTATGGCGAGATAGTGCGCCGCATCGCTCCGGGCGAGGTTGTGCGCGTGCTGGTCGACTCGAAATCCGAGGCGAAGCTGGCTCGCCGCTATCTTGATCGCGCCGGCGCTGAAGTCAATCGCGTCGAGTTCATCGTGCATCCCACCAATCGCGGCTGGATGCGCGACAGCGGACCGGTTTTCGTGCGCCGAGATGCGGGCGCGAGTCTCGAAACCGCGATCGTGAATCTCCACTTCAACGCGTGGGCGAAATATTCAGACTGGCGCAAGGACCGGCGCGTCCCTAAAATGGCCGCGAAGCGGCTGGGTAAGAAGCTGTTTGACGCGAAATGCGGCGGGCGAAAGTTTGTGCTTGAAGGCGGCGGCATCGACGTGAACGGCCACGGCACCCTGCTCAGCACCGAAGAATGCTATCTGAGCCGCAAGGTGCAGGTGCGCAATCCCGGCCTCGGCCGCAAGGGATTCGAAGCGGCGCTGCGGGAGAACCTGGGTGT